>JBEKAJ010000001.1:0-41891 GCA_050018295.1 Occallatibacter sp.
GAGCTTTGGATGTGACGGGCCTCACGTTTATGTCAGAACTTGAGGCCATGTGACAGCTCGATCCGGCCCCCTTGGACCAACAACCCGCAAATGACTGGGCCAATAGACCCTTGGCCCCAAAATTCGACCTATATCTTATGTGATAGACATCACCGCCGTTATTCATGACGAGACCGTAATCTCTCGTGCATGTGGTGATGCTCCACACCGCTAGGCCTTCGCAAAAGGTTCCTGCGGTGCTCGCGCTCACATGGAGAGAATGCACCACATTCAGCCTGAAATGGCGGCTGAGGTTCGAATTAAGCAGTGCCACGAAGTTCTTCGAAGGCGGTATTTTTCATGCATACTGATAGGCCGGTAACGCGTTTATTCAATGGTGCGGCTCCCGGGAAACGGCCGGGACTGCGAGTGTTTTTGATGTTTCTGCTGGGTGCGGGCTTGTTGTGCGCAACGGCGCTGGCAGCTCCCCCGCCGGGATCCAAGGCTCAGGCTGCGCCGGCCGCGCCAGCCAGCCATGCCGAGTTCGTCGGCGCCGACACCTGCGCCACCTGTCACGCGGACGTGGCCAAGAGTTTCGCCACCAATCCTCACCAGAAGATGGAGCTGATGCACGGGAACGCGAATGGCGTTACCTGCGAGAACTGCCATGGCGCGGGCAGTGAGCACGTGGCCGGCGGTGGCGACGTGACCAAGATCTTCGATCCCGCCAAGGCTTCGACCAAAGACGTCGACACCAAGTGTCTGAGCTGCCATGCAGGCGCGCATCCCAACTTCGATCGCTCTCCTCATGCCAAAGCTAATGTCGGCTGCATCAGTTGCCACAGCATTCACGGCAGCAAAGAGGAGACGCTGCTCAAGGCTCCGCAGCCCACGCTCTGCTTCCAGTGTCACAGCGACCAGAAAGCTCAGTTCAATATGCCCTTCCACCACCCGGTGAACGAGGGCACCGTCAAGTGCAGTGACTGCCACGATGTTCACGGCACTTTCCAAAACAGCAACCTGAGAGCCGCGGCAGATCAGAGCATGATCTGCACCAAGTGCCACACGGACGTGCGTGGGCCCTTTGTCTACGAGCACGCCCCGGTCAAAGCGGAAGGCTGCCTGGCATGCCATTCGCCGCACGGCTCGCAGAACGCCCGCATGCTGAACATGCCGAACATTAACGGGCTGTGCAACCAGTGCCACAGTGCTGTCGCTGCCGGCACGATTCATGGTCAAGGGCAGGGATCGTCGGATAGCGTGCCGTGCACCAGCTGCCACACCTACATTCACGGTTCAAACATGAATGTGGCGTTTCTCAGATAAGGGTGATGGAGCCTTGCCTCGCTTGGTATTTACATCGGCGCAGCAAGGCTTCCACAACAGTTTTGCGAAGGTTCGATCTCGGCAATGAGTTTTATTCAAGTGAGGCTTCATATGAAGAAAGCAGGCTGGTTTTCACGGCTTCTTAATCAACAGCCATCTTTTGCAATGTTCCTGGGAATGTTGGTGGCCATGTTTCTTGCAGCGGCGTGCATCGCCGTCGCGCAGACTCCAGCAGATCCCACTCCGGCGTCGGGTTCAACTATGTCTGTCCCGCAAGGATATTCGGTCCACGAGTCCGTCGATCTCGGCGGGCGCATGGCCAGCATCTCGGGCAGCGGCTCCATGTACGACACGATGGTGAACCTGCAGTCCGGCCCGCGCGTTCTCGGCGAGACCTTCAGGCTGCACGCGCTGCCGGGTACAAAAAACACTCCGCTCGACGATTTGCAGGTTTTCGCCAGCGGCTTTGGCGGCGAGCCCAACAACTTTGCCAAGCTCGACTTCTCGAAGGGCAAGTACTACGAGTTCTCCGGCTTGTTCCGCCGCGACCGTCAGTACTTTGACTACGATCTGCTCGGTAATCCGGGAATCCCCGGCGGGTATTCCATTCCCATCGGGCCTTCTAGTGCGCCGACTAGCACTTATGCCTGGCCGCAGGTAACTCATTCGCCGTTCATGTATAACACTGTGCGCCGCATGACTGACACCAGCTTGACCCTGCTTCCGCTGTCGAAGTTCACCTTCCGCGTCGCCTATTCGCAGAACATCTTTCAGGGACCGAGCCTCACCCCGAGCGGCAACTCTGTGGCCGGGCAGGAAGTCCTGCTCCAGGAAGTCCAGCGCAACAGCACCGACGATTTTACGGGCACGGTCGACTGGAAGCCGGTGCAGGGCACCAAGTTCACTTATGAGGAGCAGATCGACCATTACAAGGGCGACTCCTGGTTCACCATGGCTCCTCAGTACCTCAATGTGCAGGAGTCCGACGGAACCAAAGTCTCTCTGTTGGCGAGCTACCAGAGCTTTACTCCGTATGGCTACAACGCCACCACCGGCGCATTTGCCGCCAGCAGCAATTGCAACAGCACCAGCATGATCAGTTCGACCACCATACTCTATGCCAATCCGAATGGTGGCCTGCCCATCATCGATCCGGCATGCAACGTCATCAGCAGCTATGCCCGGAATCAGGCGACGCGCGTCATCTTCCCGACCGAAATCTTCCGGCTGCAAAGCTCCAGCATCAAGAACATCACCATGAACGGCAATGTCCGCTACACCAACGCGAACATGAACCTGCCGAATTACAACGAGCAGTTCCAGGGCTTGTACGGGGCGGATCGCTCAATCGCATATGCGGGCTACGCCAACGCCAAGCGGGAAGTGATGGCCTTCGATTACGGCATCGTCTGGCAGTTGGCCAAGACGATCAGCTTGGAGGACCAGATTACCTACTCCAACGCTCATCAGCCGGGAATCGCAGGGTTCACAACAGGGACCACCGTAACCGTGCCCACGACCGCGGGCCAGGAAACCATCAACTACACGGGGCTCACCAGCTGCACAACCATCAATGCGACCACAACTTCGCCAACGGGCTGTAAACCGACCACATCGGTGCCCTCGGGCAGCCCCGCGATTGGAACCACGCAGGCCGGCTACTTTGGCCAGCGGTTCACCACCAACGATGTCACGGTGAGCTGGGACGCGACGCCGCGCAGCACGTATTCGCTCACTTGGCGCTATCAGGAACACCTCATCTCCGAAGGCCAGGGAACCGCGGCGCACAATATCCCGATTCCGGCCAACAATACCACCGCCGGCGAAGTCACGATTCACGAAAACGGTGGAATCCTCACCGCAGCCATGCATCCCACCAGCAACTGGGACCTCAACGCAAGCGCCGAACTCATGTTCAACGACAACGCCTTCACTCCCATGGGATTCCGGCAGCTCGAGCATTTCAGGATGCACACGATCTACCGTCCAAAGTCCTGGGCCACCGTCTCCGGCGCCTACAACGATCTTGAGCGGCATAACAACACAAACAACAATCAGAGCTTCCCGGGCAACACCACGGCCTACTTCGGACGGCTCGATCATGTCGATCACTCCCGGACGGCGAGTCTTGGCGCCGAGCTATTCCCGAACGATCGCTACGGGCTCGATCTCAACTATTCCTATACCGATGTGTACATGAGGGACAACGTCTGCTTCCAGGGCGCAGCCAGCGCCCTGCCTGGCGGTACGGTCGCGCCCGCCGCCGCAACCCAGAGCGGCTTGCTCTGTGGTGCCGTCGCAGCCGGCCATGGATCGAACACCATCCTATTCGGGCCAGCCAGGGATTTCGAAGACGCGCCCACGCAGTACGCATCGGTCGCCTTCATGTATACGCCGACCAAGAAGCTCCACTCCAACCTCGGCTACCGCGTCAATTCCGTCAACGGCAGCCGGTTCTTCACTGATGCCAGCGACGTCAATGGTGCGCTCGTGTCCAACTACCAGACTCCCTTTGTGAGCGCTGAATGGACCATGCACCCCGGGCTGATCTGGAAAGCCGAATACGACTACTTCGGTTATGGCGAGGGGGGTGGCCGCTCCGGTGCGCAGTGGTGCAACGCCAATCCTGCCCTTGCGCTCGGCAGCACCACCGCGCCGGTCGTACCTTGCAGTTCTGTGGCGAATACCGCCATGTCCCCGGGCACGCCGGTTTACGGGTTCACCGCGCCGCGCAACTTCCATGCCAACAACGTGACCCTTGGGCTGCATTACGATTTCTGACCGCGGAGCTTCCAATCCACGATCGAGATGAAACAAAGCAAGAGGAGACAGGCAATGAAAATCAGCGCTGGATTGATGGTCGTCGCCATGTTAGCGGCCACCGCTGGAACAACCGCCTTCGCGCAAAGCTCGGGAGCCGACACCTACAAGGCCAAGTGCCAAAGCTGTCACGGAGCCGAGGGAACGCCGAATCCGGGCATCGCCAAGATGATGGGCGTCAAGCCCGTGAGCGATCCGTCGGTTAAGGCGGAAAGTGAGGCGCAGATGATCGCTTTCACCACCAATGGCAAGGGCAGCAAGATGCCGGCATTCAAGGGCAAGCTCACCGACGCGCAGATCAAGGAGTCGGTGGATTACTTCCGCTCCCTCGCCAAGTAAGGGTACGGGTCTGAAGAGGAAGACGAAGTGTAAGTGCAAGAATAAGCCGGCGCGGTCGTCGGTCTCAAAGCCTCGATCGCGCCGGTTTGCGTTAGGTGGTTCCTGTTACCATTTCGATTGCGGAACCAACGGCCGCATTTGCCGGCCGGTTTCATCAACCAATAACCACGCGGCTTGCGCTTGAACGCGCGTACGGGCCTCGAAAAAACCCCCAAAGGAGTTTCGCTATGACTAAGAGTTTTCGTTCCCATATCGTGCTGGCCGCAACGGTGCTTCTGGCCGGCTCCATGTGCTTTGCTGAAGACGGCGCGGCCATCTACAAGTCCAAGTGCGCGATGTGCCATGGCGCCGCCGGCACTCCCAGTCCGGCGATGGCCAAGGCCATGGGCATCAAGCCGGTCTCAGACCCCTCAATGGCGACGCTTACGGTCGCGCAGATCACATCCACGGTCAAGAACGGCAAAGGCAAGATGAAGCCCATTGTCGGCCTGACCGATGCACAGGTGAGCGCCGTTGCGGCGTATTTTAAGACCCTCAAATAAGCATTACAATCGGCGCAGAGATTTGAGGGCGGGCCCGCCATCCCCCAGCGGGCCGCCTGCACATGGAGGCTGAGGAAACGTGTCGTTGTTTGAAAGATTCCGCGATAGCTGGGTCCGTCCGGCGCTGTTTTTCGGCAACAACCCCATCAGTCTCGCGGGTGGCGCCATTACCACCGCCTCCGGCGTCACCATGATCAGCTACTGGCTGGCCGAGCTCTCCGGCCACCTCAGTGACAACCCTTATCTGGGCATTATCTTCTTCCTCATTCTGCCGGTGCTGTTTCTGCTCGGTCTGGCGCTCATCCCCATCGGCGTGCTGCTACGGCGCAGGAACCTGCGAAAAGCCGGCCAGATTCCCGCCGAGTTTCCCCGGATCGATCTCAACGACCGCATCTTCCGCCACGGCCTCGACATTGTGCTCGTTGCCACCATCGTCAACTTCCTTGTGGTGGCCACGGCCAGCTATCACGGCGCGGAATACATGGATTCACCGCAGTTCTGCGGCCGCTCCTGCCACGTGATGACGCCCGAATACACGGCCTACAAGATCTCCCCGCACTCTCACGTGGCCTGCGTCGAGTGCCACATCGGCACCGGTGCTGAAGCCTACTTCAGCGCCAAGGTGAACGGCACCAAGCAACTCATTGAAGTCAGCTTCCACCCGTTTGCGCCGCTCGCGCCCAAAATCATTCCCAACTATCCCACGCCGATTCCCTCGCCGGTCACCAGCCTGCGCCCGGCGCGCTACACCTGCGAGGGCTGCCACACGCCGAGGCGATTTGACGGCGATATCCTCCTGGTCAAGTCGGAATTTGCCGACGACCAGCAGAACTCCGAGACGCAGACGGTTCTGATTCTGCACCTGGGCGGTGTTGACTCGTTCTCGCGCTTTACGGGTATTCACGGCGTCCACCTGGGCCACATCGAGTACGTCGCCACCGATCCCACGCGCACCACGATTCCCTGGGTCGAGCGGCAAAACGCCGACGGCTCGTTTACCGAGTACAGTTCTCTGGCGCCTGGCAGCGGCATTCCCAAGGGCGACCGCAGGGTCATGGATTGCATCGACTGCCACAACCGCGCTGCGCACACCTTTGTTACCGCCGAGGAGGCCGTTGACCAGGCCATGGCGGGCGGCGCAATCAGTCCCGACCTGCCCTGGATCCATAAAGAGGGACTGGCGCTGCTGAACGGCCCTTACTCCAGTCAGGCCGAGGCCGACGTCCAGATACCCCAGCAGCTTGAAACCTTCTATCGCACCCAGAATCCCGCCGTGCTTGCACAGAAAGCCGCGTTGGTCGACCAGGCGGGCAAGGAGCTGGTAACGCTCTACGACCAGAACGTCTTTCCGTTCATGAAGGTCACCTGGGGAACCCATCCCAACCACATCGGCCACATGGAGTATCCGGGATGCTTCCGCTGTCACGACGGCAGCCACGCGGCTAAGAACGGTGACACCATTCCTCAGGATTGTTCCGTCTGCCACAACCTGCTGGCCGTGGAAGAATCCAAACCCAAAGTTCTCTCTGATCTCGGCATCCAGTTACCCTGAGTGAGCACTCGCCCGGGCGCTTTTTGGCGGCTCGTCCAGCTCCAGGTGACTCGCGTAGCGTGCCGGGGAGGTCGGCACAGAATCGTCTTCTTGCTCCACATCTGCCGCTATACAATCGGTGCCAGGCGCGAACCAATGCAAGGTCTGCTCCCCAGAAGGTGGAGTGGTCGGAATGCGTTGCTTCAGGGAAAATGAGTTCAACCCCGCTCGAACGGCGCACATGCTTGCGCCTTTCGTGTGCAGCCTGAGTATAACGAGAAGTCGAATGCGGCAAAGGATCTTCGGTCCGCGGCTTGCAACTGCTCTCCTGAGCAGCCTCTTTCTATCCCCCTTCGCAGCAGCCATCGTGCCAATCAACCCTCCCCCCACCCTTCTGCCCGTCACTGTCACGCTCGCCGCAAACAACATCACCATTGCGCAGGGCTCCGCCATCATCCTCACAGCCACAGTCACTCCCAACTCGGCTCCGCCCGCAACCGGTGAGCAAAACCCGACCGGCACTGTGGTCTTCCTCAACGGCACTGTGGAGATCGGCCAGTCCGTGCTCTCGCCGCTTCCCGTGGCCAATGCCTCCACGGCCACCCTCACCATCCAGAACCTTCCCGCCGGTCAGGACTCCATCACCGCCTACTACGCGGGCGACACCGTTTTCGGTGCCGGAACATCGGCTCCCCTCGCCATCGACGTTCAGGCATTCGCCATCGCACCGGCGGCGACGAATCCGCCCACCAACCTCGATATCGTTCGCGGCGGGTCCGGCTCGGAGTCTTTCGTGGTCACCAGCGCGGGCGGCTACACCGGGCAGGTGCAGGTGGTCTGCGCGGTCGCCTTGCAGGACAACATGACCTGCACGCCCACTCCACAGCAGGTCACGCCAACTGCCACAGTTACCTTTGCTGTCCAGACCTTTACCTCAGGAGGCCCGCTTTACGCTGCCGCGGGCAAGGCTCGGCGCCACATTTCACCGTGGCCGCAAGCTGCGGGAGGCGTCGCACTGGCCGCAATGCTCTTCTTCGTCGTTCCCTTCAGGCGTCGCAAGCTGACGAGTCGTGATGCGCGGCGGTTCATCTTGCTTCTCCTGCTGATGGCGCCTCTCATCGGCATCGCCACCAGTTGCAACAGCTCGAGCGTCCTCGCTCCCAGTGGCACTCCGCTCGGCGTGGCCACACTTCAGGTCACGGCCACTGCGTACGTCGACAACACCGTCACCAGCCAGACCGTCTACTTCACCGTCAACGTGCAGCCGCAGTGAGCGCGTCCGCCCATGTCCCATCCGCCGCGGCGGACGGAACGTGGGATACCCGGCCTCTGCTACGCAAATCGCTCGTGCAATTGTGCGCGCGCCGGGCCGTTCAATCCCGCAAGAATGCCGCAATGCTGGGATTTACCAGCTCGGGCCGCTCCATCACCAGCATGTGTCCAGCATTCGGCACGATTTCGACTGAGGCATTGCCCACCGTCCGGCGGGCTCGTTGGGCAGCGGAATGGGGGTTGTAGAAAACCTCCTTCTCGCCCAGCAGCAGGTAGAGAGGAGCTTGAATCTTGGCCAGCTCGGAATCGGGGAAAACTTTGGGATAAACGCGAATGCGTGAGTTGAGTGACCGGACGCCAACCATCATCTGGCGAATCACGAGATCATCGAGGGGCAGACGATCTTCGAAAATCCAGCGCATCATCTTCTCCGGCGCGGGACCCCCGGGAACGAGAATCGACAGAATTAACCGCAGGAAGAAAGATTTTCGCAGTGCTACGAATCCAGCGGCGGGTGAGGTGAGCAGCACCTTGCTTACACGCGCGGGCTCAACGATGGCGTAATTCAGCGCCAGAAAGCTTCCGTACGATGCGCCCACCAATGCGCTGCGAACAATTCCCAGGCCGTCGAGCAGCGCACTTAACCATGCCGCGCAATCTGCCAGGCTGGCAGGCGGACAAGTTGTGGCGCTCAGTCCCATGTCGGAGGGGAAATCGGCGGCATAACAGCGAAACTCGCTCGTCAACCCCGAGACGGTCGCATACCACATGGTTGCGCTGAATCCCATGGCGTGAAGCAAGAGCACCGGCTTGCCGTCCGCGGGACCGCAGGCAATTACGTGGGTCGAGCCGAACCTGGTTGTGATATCGAGAGGCTCATGTCCGGCGGGCCACAGGCGCAGGCTGCTGTCGTACGCAGAGCGGTACGCAGCTTCCGCTTCGGGAGACTTGAAAGGGGACATGTTTGCTGACCTTGGCCTCAGTGTAATTCAGCTTTACGCTGCCCGCGGTCTGCGCCGCGTGAAGATCAGGCGCATTCCATTCGTGCCTGGACTAAGAACTTCACGGTTCGTGCCAATGGAACTCACGCCTGCCCTACGTGTTAGGCTGGCATTTTGTGCGCAGGAGCACGATCCTTCATGCACTCCACTCATCCCGTCCAATTCAATCTTGTGGCTGCAGCACACGCCTCCATGATCGAGCACGGTTTTCAGCCCGATTTTCCTCCCGGGACCGACACCGAACTCGCCGCCATCAAGGCGCAGCCCGCCGCTCCACCAGCCGACGGCCTCACGGATCTGCGCGGCCTGCTCTGGTCCTCCATCGACAACGACACCTCGAAAGACCTCGACCAGATTGAGTGGGCCGAGCAGTTGCCAGACGGCCGCATTCGGGTGCTCGTTGGCGTGGCCGACGTGGACGCGCGCGTCCCGCGGGGCACGGTGATCGACAAGCATGCGCAGTTCGAGACGACCTCGGTCTACACCGGCGTAACCGTCTTTCCCATGCTGCCCACGGAGCTCTCTGAGGGGATCACCTCGTTGAATGAAAACCAGGACCGCGTGGCTGTAGTGATTGAATTCGCTGTCGACTCCGCCGGAACGGCCTCCGATGGCAAAGCGTACCGTGCGCTGGTGCGCAACCGCGCGCAACTGGCTTACCCCAGCGTGGGCGCGTGGCTCGAGAGCAAAGGCGCGCCGCCGGCAAAGGTGGCCGCCAGCTCCGATCTGGCCGCGCAGCTCAAGCTGCAGGATACGGCCGCCCAGCGCATGGAGGGTGGCCGCTTTCAGCATGGCGCGCTCGATCTTGAGACCATCGAGACGCACCCGGTGACGCTCGGAGATCAGATCGTTGACATCGCCCGCCTCGAAAAAAGTCGCGCCACGTCGCTCATTGAAGAGTTCATGGTGGCGGCCAACGGCGTCATTGCGCGCAGCTTTGAGGACGCGGGCGTGGCCTCCATTCGCCGTATCGTGCGCGTCCCCAAGCGCTGGGACCGCATCGTGGAACTGGCCGCGCAAAAGGGCACAACGTTGCCCGCCGATCCTGACTCCAAGGCCCTCAACGACTTTCTCCTCGCGCAAAAGCAGAAGGATCCTGACCACTTTCCCGATCTCTCGCTGGCCGTGGTCAAGCTCATGGGGCCCGGCGAGTATGTTCTGGTCAAGCCCAACGCGCCTTCGCCCGGCCACTTCGGTCTCGCCGTCCAGGACTATACCCACTCCACAGCGCCCAATCGACGTTTCCCCGACGTCGTCACGCAGCGGCTCCTCAAGGCGCAACTCGCTCACTCCGCGCCGCCCTACTCTGAAGACGGCCTCAACGCCATCGCGCAACGATGCACTGAGATGGAGGACGCCGCCCGCAAGGTCGAGCGCGAGATGCAAAAGCGCATCGCAGCCGTGGTTCTGCACCCGCGCATCGGGCAGACCTTCCAGGCCATCGTCACCGGCGCCACCGACCATGGAACCTTCGTGCGCACGCTCGATCCGCACGTTGAAGGCATGCTGGTTCGCGGCGGCAAGGGCCTCGACGTCGGCGACCGAGTCAGTGTCAAGCTGATCTCCACCGATCCCCAGCGCGGATATATCGATTTCGAGGCTTAACCCCTCAATAATTCAGGAATCTGGATTAATAACCGGCAAATTGACACTTTTCCGGGCGTTTCTACGCGTTCCGGGGTGCCGGGGATGGGATATTTCTGTGTCTTGCAGGTGCGCAAATGCGTCTAATTGAAAGAAACTGTCGATAATCAAACAGGCGGCTTACTGCCTTTGAATCAGCGCTTCGGCAGACAAGGGTGCTGCGCCAGAAGAGGGCGCTGCGGCAGTAGAGAACGATCCGAGCGGTGTATCCCCCGAACCGATTTGCCTTTTCGGCAGTTCGCGCCGGCGGAAGCGCCGACTCTCAATAAAGGTGAATGAATGCATTCAGGTTTCGTCGGAGCCGCTGTGCGACTCGTTTTTGGGGTGGCCTTTCTCGGTTTATCGTGCTGTCTGCTTGCGCAGGAAGCGAGTCCAACCGCGCCCGCAACAGCCTCTGTTCCGCCATCCGCAATTCCTGACGCCCCCACTCCGCAAATCGAGCTAGCCGCCGCAGTTGATCCGCAATCCGGGCAAACGCAAAGCACGCAGCAACCCGCCGCGGGATCGGCCGATACACCCAGCAGCTCCACCACCGCTCCGCCAGACAGCTCCTCGCAAAGCAGCTCCGGCTCTCAGCAGAATGGCTCCAACCCGCAAACCTCCACGCCACCTCCCGCCTCGCAGCAGAGCCAGCACGACAAAGCCGCCGAGCAAATCAAAGAGCAGGAAAAGCAGCGCATGGTCGGCATTGTGCCGTCCTTCAACGTCACCTATCGCAGCGACGCCGCATCCATGAGCGCAAGCCAAAAAATCGGGCTCGCCTTCCGTTCTGCCATCGATCCATATACCTTTGGGATCGCATTTGTCGTCGCGGGTTTTTCTGAAGCGCAGGACGAAGGCACGGGATTCGGCTGGGGCCCGGAAGGCTACTTCAAGCGCTCAGGCGCGGCCTATCTCGACGCCTTCGATGGCGCGATGATCGGCAACGGATTCCTGCCCGCTCTCCTGCACCAGGATCCGCGCTACTTTCGTCTGGGGCACGGCAGCTTTCACCACCGGCTCTTCTATGCCATCGCCACCAGCTACATCTGCAAGCACGACAACACCGGAAAATGGGAGCCCAACTACTCCAACGTTGGCGGCAACATCATCGCCGGCGCCATCTCCAATCTCTATTACCCATCGCAAACAGCAGGCTTGGGCCAAACCATTGACAATGGCTTGATCGTCACTACCGAAGGTACCTTTGGCGGCGTCCTCCAGGAGTTCTGGCCCGACATCTCCCGAAAGCTCTTCCATAAAGACCCCACCCATGGCCTCGATGCGCAGGCGCGCGCCATGGACGCCGCTGCAAAGCAGAAAAAGCAGCAGGAGCAGAACCCGAAATAGCCGCTCAGCCAATTTGGCTTCGAATTACTGTCCGTGAAAAGAGCACCTATAGCCGATTTCCAATACGAAGGGGGACCTCTGTTGATGAGTGGCCCATCTCCTGAAATCCAAGCTCTCCTTCCGCCTCTCGTGCTCGTCAGAATGGAGATGAAACATAGCACTTGTCTTTTTCATGAGATCCTCCCCATGTCTTTGATATTTCGCTCTCGGAAATTAATCTCCAGGCGCCTTTCGTCATTCGGGCTGTTTGTCGTTACAGTGATTGGCCTTAACACCGCCGCCATCCTGGCGGCTCAGCAGGCCGAATCCGGCAATCCTCGCGCAGTCGTCCTCGCAGCTTCGACGACCGCAGATCCGACACCGGATTCGGCCTCCCAGGCGACCGCCGCTCCGGCACAATCCTCCAGCACCAACGAGTCTGCACCGCAAACTAAGCCTGAACAGAGTGCGCAGGGAGATTTAAGTGGTCAGCAAACCAAGCGCATCCTCGGCATCATCCCCAACTTCCGCGCCGTCAGCGCCGACCAAAAGCTACCTCCGGAGACCGTCAAAGAAAAGTTCGTGGACGCCACTGAGGATTCGTTCGATTACTCCTCCATCTTCATCCCTGCCGCCATCGCCGTCTACGACATGGGTGAGAACGCAACTCCCCAGTTCCATCAGGGCGCGGCTGGATATGCTCGCTACTTCTGGCATTCGGCAGTCGACCAGACCAGCGAGAATTACATGGTCGAGTTCATTTTTCCCACCCTCACCCACGAAGACTCGCGCTACTACACCCTCGGCCATGGCGGATTCGTTAAACGCACGGGCTATGCCCTTTCCCGTGCCGTCATCACCCGCGCAAACTCTGGAGCCGAAGTCTTCAATGTGAGCGAAGTTTTCGGTGCCGGCGTCGCCTCGGGCATTTCGAATCTCTATTATCCTTCCGCCTCACGCTCCGTTGGAAACACAGTATCCGAGTGGGCAGAGGACGTCGGGATCGACGCAGCTTCCTTCTGGTTCAAGGAATTCTGGCCCGACATCAACCGCCGTCTCTTCCACAACAAGTACGCCGAACCTCCCGCGCAGAACTAGCCCCTCGGCAAGAAGCCGGCGAAAAGAATATCCTCGGCCGTTCATCGCACTCCGGTGCAACTCAGTGTTCTCACTCCTGCGGTATCATTCCTGCATCTCGAAAGCGCGGGCCACAGCGGTTCCACGATTGCTATACCCAGGTCCGCAACCGCCGAGTGGCTTTTTCATCAAGGAAAAGCCACCCTGCAAGACGCCGGAAGGGGTACGTGAATTGTGGAACCGCTCTAATTTCAAGCCCAATCTGCCGCTCCTGCGCCGGAGCGGGAAAGGCTCATCATGGACAACTCCGCTGTCGTCGTCTTCGCTCTCATCGTTGCCGCAATCGTCGCCATCTTCGTGCTCGTCACGATCCTTAAAACTATGTACACGGTGCGCACCTACTCTGCCGGCGTGGTGGAGCGCTTCGGCAAGTTCAACCGCGTCGCGCGCCCCGGCTTGCAATTCCTGCTGCCCTGGTGCGAAACCGTCCGTCTTATCGACCTGCAAGTGCGCCAGGCAGTAGTAAACGTCGAAACCAAAACCAAGGACAACGTCTTCGTCACCATCCCCGTTTCTGTGCAGTACCAGGTGGTCGAGGCGAAGGTCTTTGACGCCTACTACAAGCTGAGCGATCCGCAGCGCCAGATCGAGAGCTACGTCTTCAACTCCATCCTCGGCCACGTGCCCACGCTCACCCTCGACGAAGCCTTCGAGCAGATGCAGCAGATCTCCGCCGCCGTCAAAAAAGACCTCGACGATGTGATGGATACCTTCGGCTATAACATTCTGCGCGCGCTGGTCACCGACATCGTTCCCGACGCCAAAGTGAAAGCCGCCATGAACGACATCAACGCCGCGCAACGCGAGCAGATCGCTGCCCAGGCCCGCGGCGAAGCCGACAAAATTCTCAAGGTCAAGCAGGCCGAAGCGGAAGCGGAATCGAAGGCGCTGCAAGGCGAAGGCACGGCCCGCCAGCGTCAGGCGATTATCAAGGGCCTGCAGGCATCGGTGGAGGAGTTCAAAAGCGCAGTCGAAGGCTCGACCGCACGGGACATTATGGCCATGGTCCTGATGACCCAGTACTTCGACACCATGCGCGAAGTCGGCGTCGCAGGAAAGGCGAGCACGATCTTCCTGCCCAGCTCGCCCGGCACCGTCAACGACCTCATGACGCAGATCCTCGCCGGCTTCCAGGGCGCAAAATCGTCCTGATTTGCGGGATTCTATTTTCTGGTCGAGGCCCGGCGCTTCTTGCCGGGCTTCCGATTCTTCTCCACGCGCAGCTTCCACGCCGAGTGCAATGCTCCGCGCAGCGAGTCCTCGTCCGCAACCGCAAGCCGGATGTGCGTCATGCCCATGCGTCCCCACCCACCGTGAATCGGCAGAAACAAATCGGGCCGCTCGCGAAGAAACTCAGCCTGGATCTCCGGCGTGAGCATCAGATTCCCATGGCCCTCTTTGACTGAAGCCAGTGTTGCGAAGATGCGCCCGCCGACGCGGAAATCCACTGCGCCCATGTGCGAGCCTTCTTCCGCGCCTTCCAGGCTCAGCGCAATCCGCCGAAAATCCTTCGCGGTCATAGTCCCTACGTCCCTATATCCCTAGTCCCTACGTCCCTGCTTCGACAAACTCTTCATTCAACCACTCGCTGAACGCCGCAAACTCCTCGTCGCGGCCCAGAAAGTCGCGCACCATTTCTCTTCCTGGCTTTGACCCGCCCTGCTCGAGAACTGCCTTGCGATAGCGCGTACCGGCCTCGCACCCAAGCAAATCCTCGGGATCGAACTGGCCAAAGAAATCCAGAGCAATCACTTTATCGAACGCATACGTGTAGTAATTCGACGAGTAGCCGGTCAAATGTCCGAAGCTCGCATACATGCGGTTTCCTTCGAGCCAGGTCCACGGCTGGAATTGCTTGTACAGCTCGCGCGTGACCACGTCGGGATCAATCCCCACGGGATCCTCGTCGTGCAGGTTGAGCGAGAGCGTCGTGTAGTAGAGCTGCGTCCTGATCCAGTCCGCGCGCCCGAATGCGCCCGCCAGCTTCATCGTCCGGATCAGCTCTGCCGGCAGTACCTCATCCGTCTCGTAGTGCCGCGCGAACGCCTGCAGCAGCTTCTCGTCACGGAAGAATTCCTCGAGCATCTGCGACGGCACCTCGATAAAGTCGCCCTCCGTCGCAAACCCGGAAAGCCCCGCCCACTCGGTGTGCCCGCCGAGAATCGCGTGCATCAGGTGGCCGAACTCGTGGAAAAACGTGACGACATCGGAGTATTGCAGCAGACCCGGATCATTCGCGTCGCCGGCGGGGAAGTTGCAGATCAGCGCCGCCTCAGGCATCGTGCGTCCGCGCACGCCAGTCACCACCGGCGCAGCAGAAAACCATTTGTCCTTGCCCTCGCGCGGATGCATGTCGAGATAGAATCGCCCCACCAGCCGCCCGCCGTCGAAAACCTCGAAGACTGAAACCGCCGCATCCCACGCCGGCGCATTCGTTGGCCGGAACTCCACCTTGAAAAGTTTTGCCGCCGTCTTCAGCACGCCGGCCTCGACCCGCGCATAAGGAAAATACGGCCGCACCGACTGCGAATCAAAATCGAACTTCGCACGCCGGAACTGTTCGTACCAATACCCGCGGCTCGTAATATCAATCGCACTCAGGCCCGGCTGCCGCCCGCGCGCAAATTCGAGCACCAGCGCGTGCTCGTGCTTCGCGCCGTCGCGGCTGGCCTCGTCCAGCTTCGCCAAAAACGCGCGCACATTCGCCGCCGATTCCATCATCTGGTCGGCCGTCGCCAGGTCGGCCCAGCTCCTGAATCCGAGAATCGACGCAATCTCCTGCCGCGTCGCCAAAAGATCGAGCAGAATCTGCCGGTTCGCTGGATAAGCGCGTGTGTTGTAGGCCAGAAATATGCGCTCCCTTAGCGCCGCGCTCCCGGCAAAGGTCATCACCGGCATCATGTCCGGCGGATCGGTCGTCAGCGTCACGCGCTCTTGGCCGCTCACGTCTTTCTCAGCCGGATGCCGTGCGATGTAGTCGGCGGGCAGTCCTTCCAGCTCCTCCGGTGTCGCCTCAATCGTCTTCGCGCCCTCCTGAATGTTGCGGCTGAACTCGAGCGACAGGCCAGTGGCTTTGTCGTGCAGCGCGTGCAGGCGGTCACGCGTGGCCTGGTCCTTGTCGACGCCGGACAAGCGGTAGCCGAGCAGCGTCCGCTCCACATAGTGCTTCGTCGCCGGGCTCGCGCCGTCCAGCTTGATCGCCACAAGCGCGTCATAGACCTCGCGGTTCAGGCTCAGCGCGCTCCCTGCCATCGCCACACGCTGCGCCTCCATCTGTGCCTGGTCGCGCACACCCTTGTCGGCAGCCACGGAATTCAGAATCCCCGCCTGCGCTCCGGCCAGGCTCAGATGCGCGATTGCCTTGTCGTAGAGCAGCAGCGAATTTTCGGGCGTGCGCTCGCTCTTCACGGCCAGCAGCTCGGCCAATGAACTCTCATGAGCAGCCAGCCGCGCGCTCACCCATGCGGTCAGCGCCTCGGCCGACGCGGCGCCGCCAACCTCCCACACATGAATCGCTTCTCCGGCCGCCGCGCCTGCAGAAATATCCATTGCCATCTTCGGGGAATCCTCCAAACCACTAGACTAACAAGGCGCCTTAGAGCTGCCGCGACAAGCGACGCACGAGATCGACAACCTGCGCCACGAACTTAAGGGGCAAAGCGGTTTTGTATCAGGGCATGACTTGCCGGGGTGGCGTCAGTCATGCCGTAAACGACGGAGAACGAACCTGGGCTTTAGCCCCTGCGGGATTCTCTGCCGCCCAGAATGGGCCTTGTTGTGAGCTTCCCTTAAGTCAATTTGCGCGCCGCATACGCGTCGAGCCGCTTCTTATAAAGCAGCAGAACGCTCGGGCCAAACGATAACAGCATCACCGCGATCCCCGTCACGATGCCGAAGCTCGTTGCAATGGGCGCCGAGCAATCGCCCCTTCGCCGCACCCAAACGTGGCACGGTACCGCAATCAAAAGTTCCAGCACGCTGCCTTTTAGGAGCCACGACACGGCACGTGCAGTCACCTGGCTCGATTTGCGGAAATCCAGATAGAAGACAACTCCCCACAAGACCCACAAGGCGGCCCACACGCCAAGAACGTTCGCTTCGGTGGCCAGAAAAACGTCTCCAAACTTATCGCCACGAACTGCTAATCCCACGCTGTAAAAAGCCGCGAACGCAAGAAGAGCAAACAGCATTGATGTCACGGTCACTGAGACCGCAATATGCGCCCGGGGCTTCAGCTTCTTGAAGGAGGTGTCGACAGAGAGGAAAAGCAGAATCGCCTGGCCGGCTATGACGGCCACAATCGGCACCCACGCAAGCCACTCCCCAAACACGGCAAATATGTCCCTCGAAAAGACCAGCCGGAGCGGACTTTGGTCTCCGGCAAGGATCATTCCAAACGGCACGAGAAGGCCGAAGACGATCACGGCATAGAACAAACTGACGACGATGCCCCACTTGCGCATGGCACGTCCTTTCCGCATTTCGCATCCCATTATCCGGCAATAGGGAAATTGGAGCGCTTCTTTTTATCTTCAAAGATGCCTGAAGATGCCTGCGGCGCTCTATTTCGCCGCGCCGTCCACCACCGGCGGCATCTTCAAAAACTCCTCCGGCTTTAGCGCTCGCGGCGTGAACCGCGCCCCGAAAACCGCGCCCTTGAAGTAGTCTCGCTGGTTAATCCGCGTTCCAATCGACGAGTGCCCCGGTCCCTGCGGCGCCATATGCAGTTCGCCTTCGCCCTGCATCTCATCGCCCACGTAATTGCGCAGCATCTTGCCGTCGTACACCGCAGTCACCCGGCACCGCCGCCCCAGCGGATGCAGATCGTTGCAGTTCAGCAGCGTGCGCTGCGAGCCGTTCGTGTTGGCAAAGCTGTCGAGGCACCACTCGCCCTTTACAATGCGAATTTCGAAGAGCATGCGGTTGTCGGTGTCCTTGCCCGTCGCCGGATCGATCTCCGAAAGATGAAAAAATCGCTGCGCCTCGGCGCCATCTGCATCCGGCCGGAAGATCACCTCCCATGTGTAGGTGTTCGCTCCTGCAAGCGGATGCACGTCCACGAACAGCGCATCATCCACGCCATTGAACTCGACCGCCTTGCCAAACGGCGAGTCGATCAGGTGTGGATGTCCAAGTACATGCGTAGGATGGCCGCCGATCGAATCGATGTTGTCAAACTGCCATACGGTCGTCTGCGATTCGGCCGGTGCTTGCGCAAACGCCGCCGGCGCCAACGTCAACGCGCCCGTCACGATCAAGACCGAACGCATCCAATTCGTTCTCATACACCGATCCTCTCCAGGCTAACTTGCTAACTCGCTGACCTGCTCACTCGCGTCTCTTCTCACCGCAGCTCGTTCGGCTTCTCCGGCGCGGGCAGCGCGCCGCGCTTCATCAGCGCTGATACTGCTCGTCAGTCACCTGTTCCATCCAGTCGACGACCTTTCCGTCGAGCTTTTCCTGGATGGCAATGTGCGTCATGGCCGTGGTTGGGCTCGCCCCGTGCCAGTGCTTCTCGCCCGGTGAAAACCAAACCACATCACCGGGGTAAATCTCTTCGATCGCACCACCCCAACGCTGCGCACGGCCGCAGCCCGAAGTGACGATCAGAGTCTGGCCGAGCGGATGCGTGTGCCACGCAGTTCGCGCGCCCGGCTCGAAAGTCACGCTCGCGCCTTGCACAAAGGCCGGCTCCGGTGCCTGAAAGAGTGGATCGATCCGCACCGTGCCGGTGAACCAATCTGCCGGTCCCTTGCCTGATGGCTGGCTGCCGCTCCTTTTGATCTCCATCTTCTATTTCCCTCCAGTGGTCCTGATCGTTCACGTTCCCAGGTCGTCTAATTGCTTTGCTAACCTTGGTCCGCCTTCTCCATCGTATGCAACTTCCGCGACCCACAGCGTTCCCCGCTTTCCGCCGATCAATCCAACCCCAGCCCACCGACGACCCATGAAATCACCTCCGGCACCTCCGCCCCACCCTCAAACCGCCCGGATTCTGCACCGAAATACCCCCTCAATCTGCACATTATCGGTTGCATTAGCATCGAAACCCCTTTAATATGCGTCAATTGAAGAGAATGCCTCTCGCGGTCTCCAGCACGATTGATTCACGGCCCGTGCCGGCGGTGGCGCTTCCACGTCTGCGCGTGGGCAAGCTGTGTATCGCCGTCCAAGGAGCCACGGTCGCCGAGCTCATCTCCCGCACCGAGGTAGCTCTTAAAGACTCTGTTTTCATTGAGTTCCGTCTTGATACCCTGCCTAAGCCCGCCGCCGCTATGCCCGAGATCAAGGCCTTGCTGGCCCGTCGGCGCGACATCACATCCATCGCCACCTGCCGGCGCAAGCCCTATGGCGGCAAGTTCGCGGGGTCCCTCAACTCCGAGCTCGAAATCCTCCTTAAGGCCGCCGAAACCGGCTGCCATATTGTCGATTTAGAGGTCGAGTCGGCCGAACAGTGCACCCGGCCTCAACTGGCCAAGTTCCGCGCCGCCCTTCGCGCCACCGGCACCTCGCTCCTGATCAGTTCGCACGACTTCACCCGCACGCGCCGCCCCGAGGGGCTGAATCAAACGGCCCAGCGCATCGCCGCCTACGAGCCCGACTTCGTCAAAGTCGTCACCACCGCTCGCAATCTTGCCGACAATCTCTCCGTCTTGCAGATGATCGAGGATCAGTCCCTCAATGCTCACGTCATTGGCATCGCCATGGGCGAGGAGGGCCTCATCAGCCGGATCTTGAGTCCGCGCGCCGGGGCTGCCTTCACCTTCGCCTCCTCTTCCGATGGCGCCGAGACTGCCGCGGGCCAGGTTCCCGCGCGCACGCTGCTCGATCTCTATCGCCTCGAGCAGCTCGACCAAGCCACCCGCATCTTCGCGGTCGCCGGCAATCCCATCGCCCACTCGCTCTCGCCGCTCATGCACTCCACGGCCTTCCGCCGCGAAAACGTCAATGCCGTCATGCTGCCGCTCAAGGTGCGCTCTCTCGACGACTTGCTCACCGTCGTCCGCGACCTGCCTCTCGACGGTGTCGCTGTCACCATGCCGCTCAAGCAGGAGGTTCTGCCGCACCTCGCCAACATGGACCCGCTCACTAGCCGCATCGGCGCATGCAACACCCTGCGCACCGGCGCTGACGGCAAACTCTACGGCTTCAACACCGATGTTGCCGGCGTGGTTCGTCCGCTCGAACGACGCATGCGTCTCCAGGGAGCGCGCATTCTTGTCCTCGGCGCCGGTGGCTCAGCACGGGCCGCGGTCTTCGGCCTCGTTGAACAAGGGGCTGAAGTCTTCATCGTCAACCGCACCCACGAGAAGGCCGTCGCCCTGGCCCGCAAGGCCAAAGCGCACGTCCTTGGCCAGAGCATGCTCGCCAAACAGCGCTTTGACGCGATCATCAACACCACGCCCTGCGGCATGACCGGCATCAAGCAGCAGTTGCCCGTCAAAGAAAGCGAGCTCAACGCCTCGCTCATCTTCGACCTGGTCTACACGCCGCTCGAAACGCCGCTCCTCAAGCTGGCCAAAGCGCGCGGCCTCGCTGTCGTTTCCGGTCTTGAAATGTTCGTCCAGCAGGGAGCCCGCCAGTTCGAAATCTGGACCGGCAAGCCCGCTCCCGAAGCCGAAATGCTCCGCGTCATCGACTTCGAACTCCGCCGCCGTCCGCAATAATCCACCGCCAACACACGGCTCCCGCGCAGCAGGCGCGCCCGCGGCTTGCCCGCCCCATCCGCCTTTTCCGCCTGGAAATGCGGCCCCGGAAATGCGGCATTGACGCGCAGATTCTCCAACAGGGGTACAATTCAAGCGACTCAGCTCAAACAAACGGAGATGCGCGATGTCAGAAGGTTCCTTCATGATTCTGTCTCTTCTTTTCGTGTTGGTCGTGTTCTTCGTGCTTGCCACTGCCCTCGCGTCGATCTATAGCATCGGCCCCACCCAAATCGGACTCGTACGGAAGAGGATCGGGAAGAAGTTGCCCGGCGACAACCCCGTGGCCTTTCTGGGTGAAGCTGGTTACCAGGCCGACCTCCTCATGCCTGGCCTGCGCTTCAAATTCAAGCCTTTCTTTACGGTCACAAAACACCCCTGGGTGCAGGTGCCCGCCGGGCAGATTGGCGTAGTCATCGCGCAGGTTGGCAAGCCCACGCCCATCGGCGCTAAGTCAGCCAGGTACGATCCGGCTTTCGGCAACTTCACTGATTTTCGAACCTTCGTTTTGAAGAACGGAGAGAAAGGCGTTCAAAGACCCGTTCTTTCACCCGGCACTCTGGCGCCAATTCACCCGGTAGCTTTCCTGGTCATCACCAAGCCGCAGGTCTTCGGCCTACCGGTGTCCGATGAGTACAGCAGACTCGCCCGCGGCGGCAAGCTGGACTTCCGCGCCTTCGGCCTCGAAGACTGGCAGCTCGATGTCACGCGTATAGCCCCCAAGCCGACCAGCGAAAGCGGCAAAGTCGTTGACATGATCGGAGTCGTCACCGCATTGGACGGCGAGCCCCTGCCCGCCGGCGCCATTGCAAGCCGCCTCGGCGAATTCAAAGATGTCAGCGAGTTTGAAGGCAAAGGCGGCGTCACCGATTTTGAGCTGATGGGCCTGATCCTTGGCAGCAAGAACGATCAGCACAACAACTATCAGGACTTTCAGAAGTTCCTTCAGGCTGGCGGAAAGATCGGTCTCCAGCACGATCCGCTGCTCTATGGCGCATACAACCTCAATCCGTTCCTCGTCCGCGTTGAGCAGGTTCCGATGCTGGTTGTGGAACAGGGTCAGGTCGCCGTTATCAAGGCTTACGTCGGATTGCCCACGCAGGACACTTCCGGCGCAGACTTCAAGTTCGGCAGCCTCGTGCGCCCCGGTCATCAGGGCATCTGGCAGGAAGCGCTCAGGACCGGCAAGTACCCCATCAATCCCCGCATCTACGACGCCAAGCTCGTTCTAACCTCGATCCTCAAGCTCGATTGGGCCAAGGACGTCACCGGAGCTCACGGCCTCGACGCGCGCCTTGAGCCCATCATTGCCAAAAGCAATGAGGGCTTCGTGTTCAGCATCGACCTCCAGGTTCTCATTCACGTTCCCGATACCAAAGCGCCTCGCGTCATCTCCATGGTTGGTTCCATGGAAAATCTCGTCAACGAGGTTCTCCAGGCTGCCGTCGGCAACCTCTTTCGCGACAAGATCGGCGGCATGGAAGCCATTACCTTCATCCAGACGCGCCAGAACGTCCAGGAACAGGCCTTCAACTACATCCAGAGCAAGCTCGCCGAGTATGAAATCGAGACGCGGGGAGTTTATATCCAGGACGTCGTCTACCCCGAACAGTTGGTTACCGTTCTCACCCAGCGCGAAGTCGCGCATCAGGAAGTGGAAACCTTCAAAATGCAGCGCCAGGCCCAGGACCAGCGCATTGAGACGGAGAAGGCTCGCGGCACTGCCGACATGCAGGTCGATCTTGCCAAGTCAAAGGTCGGAGTCGACATTCAAACCAACCGCACCGAGGCCAGGATGAAGGAAGCCCAGGGCGAAGCCGCGTTCATTGAGCAGACCGGTACTGCCCGCGGAGCCGAAGTTCGCGCAGTCGGCTTGGCCAACGCCGAGGCTTATGAGCGGCAGGTCGGAGCGCTGGGCAAGGGGCCCACCGCTCTCGTCAATGCCATCAAGGCGCTCTCGGTCGGCAATGTCGCGTTCGTGCCCAAGATCCTTGTCGTCGGCGGCGCCGGGAATCAAGGAGTTCTTGAGAGCCTGGGATCGCTTCTGATGGACAAACTCGACTCGAGCACTGCGGACTCCGGAGGCTCCGCGGACTCCGGATACGCCAGCTCCGCAACCGTCAAGCCCGCGCCAGCGAGCCGCGCCAAAAACGTTGCTCCCTGATCGGCGCGCCTTGATCGCCCAAACTTGACATGTTCGTCCAGCAGGGCGCGCCGGGTGCCGGGTGCCCCATCCTAACTTTGTTAGGGTGGGGTAGCTAAGCCCGCCCCCGAAGCCGAAATGCTCCGCGTCGTCGAATTCGAGCTTCGCCGCCGCCCGCAGTGATAAGCCGCTGCTGGCCACCGCCGCTCCGTCAAAATCACTTGTCCAGCTAAGCGCGGATGGCTTTATCCTCTAATCCGCGTGCGTCGCGCGAACCCGGTCGCCTCCCGCCGGTTGGCTCATGGAGTTTTCAGCTCAATCCACTCTGGTGAAAGACTTAACAACTCCCAGAAGATTTGAGTAATCGTCCGTCCATAATCGGGAATCGGGTCGCCCAAGCAGAGGTTGCCAGCGGAATGACCGGCTCGTATCGGCGGTTAGCGAATTCAGGTCAGCCGGGGCTCGAGCCATTACCACCCAGATCGACGGCAACTTCCCGGCATCGCGTTGCGCCTGTGTCACACCTGTGTCGTTCGCGATGAGAGCAGCCATGTGTGCGTCCCCCGCCAGATTGGCCACAGTGGGCGCGAGATCGAAATAGAGATTGGAAATGTGAAATGCAATGATGCCGCCGGGAGCGAGCTTGCGGCGGTAAAGCGTCAATGCTTCCCTTGTCATCAAGTGCATGGGAATGGAGTCTCCACTGAAAGCGTCAAGAGCAATCAGTCCAAAACGGCCGTCGGGCGCCTCGCGGAGCTTCAACCTTGCGTCACCCAGCACAATTCTTGTCGTCGGCGCGCACCGCCCAAGATAGGTAAAGTAGCGCGGATCCTCGGCGATGTGCGCAACCAGTGGATCGATCTCGTAGTACGTCAGCGTCTGCCCCGCTTGCAGGTACGACGCCATCGCTCCGGCGCCCAATCCGACGATGGCCCAGTCTCCGTGCGGCATCTTGGCCTGCGCCGCTTCAAAGATCGCGCCCGCGGGCCCGCTGCGCGAGAAATAGGAAAGCGGCTCGCAGCTCGCATTCGGGTTCAGGCTTTGAGTTCCATGGACAATTCCCCCATGAAAAAGCAATCGGAACTTTTTGTCAGGGCTATTCCTCACGCGGTAGACGCCAAAAAAACTCCGCCTCGCGATCAGCGTCTGGCCAAATGGAGCGTAAAGCCAACTCGCCGCCAACAATGCGACCAGCCCCAGTGTGAATCGCAATCTTCGTTTGCCAAAACTCAGGCACCACAACATCGAGTAGCCAAAAACCAGTGTGGTCTCCACGTGTCCGGGCCTGATGCCGGTGCGAGCGAGGCCCAGAATCACAGCCACCATGCAGATTCCGAGCGCGAGCGGCAGAAGAAAGTCTTTGCGCATGGCCCATACACCGGAGCCCCTGACGGAACCCTTCGACGAATCCTGCCCGTTCACGGGGCGAATCAGCGCGGCGAAAATGAGCACCAGCGGCAGTTCCATCACCGTGTGAAACACCACAGGGGCGATGAGCGAGTTGAATATGCCGCCCAACACGCCGCCAACTGCGATACAAAGATAGAACTCGGTCAGGTGACCCACCGCCGGCCGGCTTCTCGCCAGCTCCCCGTGAAAGACCAATGCCAGGCCAAACAGGACCGTCAGGTATAGCACCAGAAGCACGGCCAGGGAGAACCTGGTTTGCGAGACCGTCGGAAAGAGTGCGCCCAGGATGAGAAATGGAAACCGCTCAACCACGAACCGATGCGGAATCGGCGGTTTCTTGGCGAAAACAAGAACAAAGCTAATCAGGTAGACCGCCAGCGGCAGAACCCAGAACAGAGGAATGGCTGGTACATCGGCGGTGATCGCGCTCGTCGCGCCCAGCATCAAACTCGACGGGACGAAGGCCTGCGCAATCCAGCGCCATCGCATCTTCCACGCAATTGGCTCGGCAACGCCGGTAGCGTTTGCTTCATCTGCGCCGCGCCTGTCGCTCCTCAAATCGACATACCGAATTCGCCATCTCCATGCCAAAAAGCCACACGCCGCCGTGAACAAAGCAAACACGGCGTAGGCAACGCTCCACAGCCGGCTCTGGGTGTGCAAACGCAGCAGCGGCTCCAGGATCAATGGGTACGCAAGCAGCCCAACCAGGCTGCCGGCGTTGCTGGCTGCGTACAGGAAATATGGGTCACCGGCATCCTTCAGGCCCGAGTCCGCAAACCATCTCTGCATGATCGAGGTTGTTGCGGCGAGTGCGAAGAATGGCAGGCCAACCACGATGAGCAACAACAGAAGAACCCAACCTGCCGGGTTGCTCTCGGTCGGAGGCTCCCATCCTGCCGGAAGATGCAGAGGCAGCAAACCGGCAATCAGCAGAGGCAAGGACACAAGCACAAGGTGGATTGCAATTTGAATCCTTCGTTCTAAGAACCTCAGTGCCGCATGAGCATAGAGGTACCCGGCCAGCAAAACCGCCTGGAAAAACACGAGACACGTATTCCAAACGGCCGGAGCGCCGCCCAGCAGCGGCATCATCATCTTGCCGATCATCGGCTCAACCACAAACAGCAGAGCCGCGCTCAGGAACATGGAAAAGGCGAAAAGGCCGAGGGGAAACGGCGCAGCGTTCACCGTCTCGAGTCTCGATCTTGCGACAGGAAGCGAGGGAGCGCCGGAAGGAGTCATCGGTTCACCGGATTATATCCCGCTGTTGGCAACGGTCTTGTTGAGCCGGGATTACATCAGTCATGTCGAGAATGCCCGGAAAAGTGGCGCAGGAGTTTGACCCGTGAGCGACAAGCGCCGCCCCGGGACCTCGGCAACAGGTCCTGTCCGCGCGTCGTCGAGCTTGAGTTCCGCCGCCACCCGCTGGAAGAGTTGGGTGTCCCATCCTAACCCTGTGTCGCGCGAGCGACCAGCGGTCAGGATGGGATACAGAATCTCTCAAAACCCAACAGCCCTTAGAGTTTCTTCATTTTTCTTGGTGCCCGTCGTCAATCTCCCGGGCACCCCGGAACTTTTCCCGTTGGATTAGCTCTTTTTTGCGTAATTCACCATGCCCTGGAAATCGATGAAGACCACCGGCTCGTTGCCGGCCACCCAGCCGTCGTGGCCCGGCGGCAGGCTAAGCACATCTCCAGCCCTCGACGTGGTCTCTGTCCCGTCGTCCATGCGCGTGACCATCGTTCCCGACACCTGATAGCCAAAGTGCGCGGCCTGGCAACTGTCCGTCTTCGCAATCGGCTTTACGCAGGTTGACCACTTCCATCCGGGCTCGAACGTGGCGCGCCCAATCATCGCTCCGCCAACGTTCACAAGCTCCACCTTGCCCTTGTCGAACTTCCTCACTTCCACTGGCGCATTGAAGCTCTTGCACTCCACTTTCCCTGACGTTCCTGGCATAACGTAACCTCCTGGGGTTTTTATTCAGATCTTGGGGGATTGGCCTGACAAAAACACGATACACCTGGCAGCTGGCCCCAGGTGCGGGGACTGCGAGTTCTCTCACTGAATGGGGGTGCCCCAAGCCGGGGTCCCCACGGATAGGTCCTCTTCCGTGGGGTGGAGATCCCTTGCATTTGGGGACCTGGGACAGCACAGACCTGCGACAGCATGAACCCCGGTTGGCTTTTCCTCTCCTCGACATCGGGCGGCATCCGTAGGATTCTCCTCGGCCCCACTTTCCCAAATGTCAAGGCCCAGTCCAGGTACAATTCACTCTAACCCACTGAAAACACTCGCAAAAAATCGGTAATAATATATTTGACGCACAAGAGCGCTCGGCGAGACAATGCGATATGCACATTGCAAGGCAGATCACTGCCGGAGCGGGGGCGCTAATGGCTTGTGCCCTTATTACGCTGATCTCAATGATGCAGAGCCAATGGGTGAAAGATCATCCTACAGGTGCGCAGAGATTAGGGATTGCTTTGCTTATTGGGTCCGTTGCCTGCTTCATTTTCTGGATGGCCACACGCGAGAAACAGCAAGGCACTGCGATAAAGAACAAGGGCAACTTCGTTAGCCGAGGCAATAGCGCGAGGATGATACAGGCGGGAGTGGTGAACTATCACGAAGCTCCCGTTTCCCCGATTGTGGTCCAGCCCTCCCGCCCAGAGCCTATACCCCGAATATCCTTCCTCGGACCTCGCAAGATATGGGTGAAGATGAACGGCCAGCGCTATCAAGAAGGGGGACCTGGCTCAACGCTTGGAGCTGTCATTGAGATCGCAAATGAACTCGCGAGAGAAGGAGAGCCAGAATCACCTCCCGTCCGAGAAATTGCGGCTCAACTCTTCTTTTGTGATGCCGGAGGGCATTCAGGTAGGGTTGATCGGGCATTTTGGCTAGATCGTTATGAGAACACTGTTGATCTCGACTCGGGAGAGAGTAAGGCGATAGTTCTAGGCTTTTTCAAAGACGACCTGTGGCTTTATTGCTGGAACACGCGGAGAGACCTTCCCGTGTACTATACGAGCACCGCCGCAAAGGTTCGATATCTCGCGGAACTAAGCCGCCGTCCCATTACTGACTGTAGAATCTTGCCTCTTACAATCCAAAGCTGCCTTATTGTGGAAATTACGCTCTTTCGAGCCTCCAACGGGACTACCATCGCGACAAAGAGCTATGTGATACGCCGCATAAACGGAGCCGAGCAGTTTTCGATAGAGGAGAGTAAGTGAAGCCTGAATACCGCAAAGGAGCGGCCGCGCGAAAGAACTTTGAAACCACGATGACGAAGCTCTTTCGCGCTTCGAAATCACCGAAACCCAAAAAGCAGCCTAAGAAAAAGGCTGCTTCGGAAGAGAAGAAGCACTGATGCGTTTACCGCGTCCCCATCTCGGAAGACGTGTGTCAGTCCGCCCCTTGACCCGTCAGTTGGGTGTAAGTAAGGCGACGGCCTACGATCTGGCTCATGGCGAGAGTGAAGCGATCTTCGTCGGTGAGCGGGTTATCCTTCGTGGCCCGGTTATTGAACCGAAACACTTGCTCCGAAACGTAGCGGTCAAGGTGAAACGGCTCAACCGCGACGTAGGTTCCTTTCAATCCCCTCTTCAACAGGGACCAAAAATTCTCGATTCCCTGTGTGTGGACTTGGCCGCGTACATACTCTTGCATGTGATTAACAGTCTCGTGAACGAAGTCCCGCGCTGCAAGGTTCTCATAGCCGCGCCACTGGTCCGTGTAGACTGTGGATTTTTTCTCTACATTCTCAAGAATCATGTTCTGCAAAGTCTCGCGGTTCGCTGTCGGAATCACCTTGGCACGAACCATGCGCGTTTCCCGATCCCGCAATCCCATCACCGCTGCTTTCGTGTGGGGAAAGTTTCCGGCGGTCGGCAATCCCATGAACTTCTCCCGAACACGCGAGCGGTGCATGTTCTTGATGCGTCCGCCGACATAGGTTTCATCGACCTCTACCGGGCCGCCCTCGGGACCGCCCATCTTCACAACCGATCCATCTTTCATCGCTTCACGGATGCGGTGAAGCATGAACCATGCCGACTTTTGAGTGATCCCCAAGGCCCGGTGAATCTCGTAGCTGCTGATTCCGTTCTTGCAGTTGCAGATCATCCAGACCGCCGTCATCCACTTATCAAGGCCCATCGGGGAATCCTCAAAAATGGTGCTGACCTTGACCGTGAATTGCTTTTTGCAGCCGTTGCAGAACCACAGTTTCCGAGTCTGCACAAAGGAGTTCGACTCAGAACCGCAGCGGGGACAGTTGACCTTGCCATCCGGCCAACGAAGAAACTTGGCATAATCAAAAGCGCGGTCTGTGTCTGCGAAGTAAGCTATTGCTTGGGAAAGAGTTACAGGCTTTTTCATTTCTCTGACCTCTCAGCTAACAACAGCATAGCGCAATTTGTCTTGTGTGTCAAGTATGTTATTGCCAAAAAATCCTTCACGAACTTTGCCGATCATTTCGCCCTCTTCCCGCATAATCGCTCCATGAATCCAGATCCAGGCATTCTTTGCGGCGGATACTCTTTGCCGCCACCGCGTCTCTTCGCCGGTTTTCATCGGAGAAATCGCCGAAACGGCCGGGCGGCCGGTAAAAAGCACTCGTAACTCCTTTAGATGGACGACTTTAAGGGATAAACCATTTGGAATCAATGGTTTACGGCAGGGCCTCGAAGGTACAAGTAACTGAAAACAAACCTCTTAACCCCCCAAAGGGGTGAGGGGGTAGGGGGAGGTACTAAACGGTAAACAGCCGAGCAAACCAACCAGCAATTTGAGAGCTGGCTCCGTTCGGCTGACTTGCTGACTCGCTGACCTGCTGACTTGCTTACTCTGGTTCCTGTCCTGATCGCAGCCGCAGGATCAATGCTGCTTGGTTCCCTTGGTCTTAGCGGCGGGCTTCTTCTCGCCGGGCTCGTGCATGATCGGAAGCGGCGCCATGTCCGGCCCCATGCGCTGGACCCGTGTGTCGATCATGTCGTAATTGATCGTGCGCGCGGTCACCGGCCGCGTGATGCCCGTCGCGGCATCGGTCCTTATGTCGCTGCTGCCCGCAATCTGAAAGCTGAACGCGGGAACGTTCCCCTTCGCCGTGTTCTGCATAAACACGCGCACCGGCAGGTAGCCCTGAATCGGATGCAGCCGGAAAGCCGTCTCGTAGCGGTGGTGTTTGATGCTCCAGGTGAACACGCGCACTTCATTAAAGTCGAATGGCAACCCCGATTCGAGCGGGTCAAGCACGGTCAAATATTCCGGAACCTGGTGGTCGGCCGTGTCAGCCTCCGAGTCGGTGACCTTGGTTAGCACCCACGCGCCAACGATGCGCTGTCCCTCGGCGTACTGCGCAACATCAAGGGGAACATCCACATCCAGCCGGCTCGCGAGCAGCCAGCCCACGCGGCCCTCGGCATCGCGCGCCAGCCACCAGTCTTCCATCAGGGGGGGCATCACGGGCGGCACCGCTGGTTCCGCGCCCGCGGCATTTGGCGGCGCTGCCGTTTTTGCATTCGCGGCCGGCGGCGCCTTGCCGGCTTCCCCGGGTTTTGCGGTTCTTGCTGGTGGAAGCACTACTGCCAGCGTCTCCGCTGGATTCTTGAGGGCCGACGCCCGAGCCAAAAGCTGCACCTTTGCGTTCGCGGCGAGCAGGTAGAAGCGCGGCGTCTCGCGGCCTGGAAGCAAGTGCATGGCGAGATCGTCGCGCAGCGTGGCCGTGGCTGCTGCCGGATCGTCCTTATGTTGCAGGCTGAGCTGCGCAAATCCGTCGAAAGTCTTCTCGTCAATCACAGCGCGCTCTTCAATCCAGCCGATCTCCTTCTTGTCGGTCCTAACCTTCAGAAAGCGCTTGCCATGTTCCAGCACTTCCAGCGGCTGCCCGTTCACCACCTCGCACACTCGGTTTGAAACCGGAGCCACACGGTCGTGCAGATAGGTTGTACGGATCGAAACGTAGACCATTTCATGATGCTCGTGCCGGAATCGCGCGCAACCTGCGGCGAATAGGCCACAGCACAGCGCCGCCAGAGGCAGCGCAAGATCAACTGATATGCGCCGAAGAGAGCGAACAGGGAGGATTGGCAAACGAGTGAGCACAGCTCGTGGCGTTCAAGTTGAGGATAGCACTTCTGCAGGGTTTACCTGGCCGCCGAGAAGGGAGAACCGACAACTGACAACTGACAACGAACTGTCTTCACGGCAGCGCCGCGATGGCAAGCGCTCCAACGGGATCGGTCCCGGTCTCAGACTGGATCGCCGAGGTCAGTGCGCCGGAGCTCATCGTGTAGGCGTCAAGATCGGGGTCGCCGCTTGACGTCGACCCGCCCGTTGCCACCGCGAGCACGAAGTGATCGTCGCTGTCCTCCGCCAGCCCGATCGGCTGAATTCCGGACGCGATCGTGCTTCCCGCCGCCACTGTGTACGTGGTTCCCGAAGCCGTAATAGGAAACCACGCGACATTGCCCGCCGATGTCGTGCCGGTTCCGTTGGCCACATAGACATACTGGCCGCCGGCAATGGGCAGAATGGCGTTGGGAGCTAGCCCGCCGCTGGCGATGGGAGAGCCTGTGGCCTGGGTCAGCGTACCGCTCCCGAGCGAGCTGTAATTGAAGACGCGGAGTCCGCCGGAGTTCCCTGTGGCGTTTGCCAGCGTCTCGCCGATATAGAACAGCCGAGGCGTGGCGCTTGGATCGACGGCCACGGACAAGGCGTGGCCTCCGGAATTCGCTACTGGAATCGTCGTCGCCGTCGCCCCGAGTGGATTGGAGTTGCCGGAGGAGAACGGAACGACGATCGTTCCACCGGCGTCAAGCGCGACAAAGAGATTGGCGCTATCCGGTGAGAGAACCATCTGCAGAACAGAAGGGCTGGTGATGTTGAAGGTTTGGAACGGCGGCGCGCCGCCAGGACCGGCATACGCTCCCGTCGACGAGTTGATTTGAATAGCGTCCAACTGCACGCTGCCGTTTCCATTGGTGAATGCATCCGCCAGCCACGACCCGCTCACTACCATGGCATTGGGAATATCGCCGGAGATCGTGGCTCCGCTGTTGCCCACGGTCAAAGCACCGCCCGAGCCAATGGTGTACAGGTAAATTCCGTTGACGGTGCCAACATAGAGGAATTCGCCATTGGGGGCGACAGCGATGGAGGTCGGCGCGGCCGGCAGCGTGTAAGGACTGCCTGTGACTTTGTCGAGCGTGCCCGAGGAGATGACGTAAGCCGCGATCTGCTTGGCGGTCTGGTTCAGCACATAAAACACGCCGCTGGAAAGCGTAGTCGGCGTGGTTCCGGTCCCGGTGCCAGTCGATGTTGGGAGGTCCCAAAAGCCCTTGCATCCGGCAATGAGCGCGGCGAGAGCCAGTCCAAGTGCTGCCCAATTCCTGCTTCTCATCTTCGCTCCTCGTGGGTTGCCGTTCGAAAGCCGGTTCGTGCAGACGGAATTCCGGATAGGATTCTGCTCAAAGGGTACTGCTTGATTGCGCGGTTTGTCTTGTCGCCCGACTAAACACGCGCGAACGGCGCGGTGCCGTCTGCAACGATCAGTGAATAGACGCGATTTGGAGGGATTCCGCTCTTGGCCCATGCTGCTGCCCTGATTACGCGCGTGGAGCAAGAAGCTCCGAGTCGTTGTTGCGCACATTTCCCACACGTTCGCTCACGGGCCAGGCGGTCATTCGCTCCCCTGGGAAAGGCCGCAGCAGGTCCACCGGGAGCCGCTCCACGGCGGCAGGCTCCAGCCAGCGGCTGTAATCCTTCGGTTCCAGAATCACAGGCATGCGATTATGGATGGGCTCGAGGACCTCGTTGGCATCGGTGGTCAGAATGGTGAAAGTTTCCAGCGCTTCGCTATCTTTGGGGCGCCATCGCTCCCAGAGCCCCGCGAAAGCGTAGGGTTCGCCGCTCTTCAACGCGATGGCGAACGGCTGTTTGTTCTTAGCGTCGATGCGCGCCCATTCGTAAAAGGCATCTGCGGGAACCAGGCAGCGCCGCTTGCGCAGTGCCTCGCGAAACGCGGGCTTGTTAGCCACCTCCTCCGCCCGCGCATTGATCGTCGAATAACCGATCTTTGCGTCCTTGGCCCAGAAGGGGACCAAGCCCCAGTGCAGCAGAGCGAACTCCCTAGCTCCGCTATCCTGGCCCTGTCGCACCACCGGCTGCACACTTTGCGGTGCAATGTTGTAACTGGCAGAGAAGGCGGGCAAGTCTTCCAGATCCACGCCGAACCAATCGGCAAGAACTTCTCGCGTTGACCTCCGCGCGAATCGTCCGCACATATTGGAAATAATACTGCTGGATCTGCAACTCGGGCCTTAGTTGGGGCTGCCTCCGGATGACGCGCGGCGGCGGAAGCGCTCATCGACCGGCTGGCGGCCTTGAAATCCGGATTCAACAGTGTGCCAGTGTTCGATCGCTGGCTCGCCCATGCGCCAGCAAAGCAGAACCACCTCGTCATCGACGCGGCACGGAAAGTCGAGCAGGCCGGAATCGAGATCCTTCACCTGGACGCCGATCGCGTCAATTTCAGCAATGTTCTCGCGAACCTGCTTCAGATGCTCTTCCACCTCGGCGCGCTGCCTGGCAACGCTGGCGCAATTCACCCGCATTCCTCCCGATAGATAGATCTGCTGCGCCAGACCATTGAGACTCGACTCGACGGTCTCGGCGGATCGCCTGCCTTCCATCGCCCGCTTGAGCAGCGACTCAAGCACCGGGAGCAGCGATTGCGCTTCGTCGAGAGTGAAAGTCTTCATTGGCCCAATCCTTTTTGTTACAGCATACGACGATTTGCGTAAAAACAGTGTGCCGGCGGCAGTACCGAAGGCTTCAGTCCGACCGCCGGACTTCTGTCTTCCAGGGCAGTCGCAGAATCTGTTGTAGTGCGGCGGGCGGTTCGGCGGAACTCAGTGGGTCTGCGTGCCCGATCGGACAGGTCGCGAAGAGGGTACCAGCGCCTCACCTGTGGATAACGGATCGTCCCTGTGGATAAGTGCGTCGATTCACAATCGCCGAATCGATTCAAAGCCAGTGCGGTACACTTCATTCTGACGAGGTCGTCGCCGAGAACCCCCAACGATCGAACGAAATAGTCAATCAACAGAAACCGCGATATCTGCCGAATACCGATGTTGTGAGGATGATTAATTCCCCAGGTTACGTTCGCGCATTACCGAGGCGCACTGGTCATGACTATTGTGCAGTTGACACTCCACTGCTTCTCTCCTAAGGTCGAAGCACGAAGGTAAATTCCGAAATCGTGAGCGTCGGTTGTTCGCAGGGCTTTTTCGGGGCCTTGGTCAATGCTTCTGGGATTGTTCGATAGGTTCTCTGCTTCCCGTGGGTCTTACCAATTGGCACCGGACGAACGTGCTGTAATGGATTCTTGGACGCTACGATAAACAAAGATTCCTCAAACGGTTAGTAGAATAAAAGCCGCATAAGAGGCTTCATTCCGCTCTCACCGGCTGACTGTTTCTCGGGAAACCGTCCAGCTGCCGGGTATTTTTGTTCTTTAGCTTAAGCGGCCATGCACCCGTCGCATCCTGTGGATGCCGAAGACCTCATGTTTTTGTCGCCGGGTGTTGGCGCGCAACGGTTCAGGCTCGTAAGAATTCTCTTGTAACACTGGACTCGATGAAAGAGGTCTTGGTGAAACCACTCCTCCTGGTTTTGACGGACATTCAAAACGCCAAAGCGCGCGCCACTATCAAGATGGTTCTTGAAGGTGCAGGTCACAGAGTGATCGAGGCAGGCGGAAGTGCACAAGTCAACGCCCTTCTTAGCAATGGCCTTGATCCCGACCTGCTGGTGTGTGAGGCATCGCCGGTCAAATCATCGAAGCCCCCTGAGTTCCGTCAGTTATTGAAGTTTGCGCCCGTCGACAGGATTTGCCTGATTACGAGATTGAGCGAACAGGGGCTGCGCAGAGAAGCCGCTGAGCTCGGCATAAAGTCCACCCTGACCATGCCCGTGACACGCGAAGATGTCGAGTCAGTCATCGAATCGTTGACTCCCGCCAAGGTACAGATCTGCGTGGCTCGCGACCTGCCTTCCGATTGCGAAGATCTTGGAGTCGCGACGCACGGTCCTGCAAATTCAGCGCATAATCCCGAGGACATGCCTGCCGTTCCCTATGTTGAAGAGCTTGGCAGCAGCAATTTCTTTCTGGCTGCGTCGCCGCAAATGCTCGAAATCCGTCGTCAGGTCAAATTGCTCGCCGATATTGATGTCAACGTATTGATCCTGGGTGAAAGCGGCACCGGCAAGGAAGTCATCGCACAGCTGATTCATAAGAATTCGCGGCGATCCAGGGAGAGGTTTCTGAAAGTCAACTGCGCGGCCCTGCCGGCAGACCTACTTGAGAGTGAGCTCTTCGGTCATCGCCAAGGCGCCTTCACGGGCGCCATCAGCGACAGGGCGGGCAAGTTCGAACAGGCGAATCGCGGCACGCTGCTTCTTGACGAGATTGGTGAAATTGGGGTCCAGATGCAGGCCAAACTCCTCCATGTTCTTCAGGATGGGCAGTTTGCCCGACTCGGTGCTCAGGAAACCACCAAAGTCGATGTCAGAGTTCTTGCGGCCACGAATGTTTTGATGGAAAACGCGCTATTTACGAAAACATTCCGCGAGGATCTTTATTACCGCCTCAGCGTCTTCACGATCAAAGTTCCCCCGCTCCGCGAAAGGCGCGAGGAGATTCCCTATCTTATTGAGGAGTTTATTCGCCGCTCACCTGCGGAATTGACGAGCGGATTTGGAAGCAGCCTTCCCTCCCGGCTGATGGATGCGGCTCTCCTTTGCGATTGGAAGGGAAACCTGAGGGAGCTCCGGAATTTCGTTACACGCACCATCGTCATGCGCGACACAGACGCAGCTACGCGCGAACTGGAAGCTAAGGTGGCCGCATCAGCCACGCCAGACCCGCAGGATCAGGTGGCCGATCCACCGACACCATTCTTGGGAATACGATCGGTCGTTCGCGATGTAAAAGCACGCGCCGAGTCGAAAATGATCCAGAGTGCGCTGGAGACATTCGGCTGGAATCGCCGCCGCACCGCACAGTATCTCAACATGAGCTACCGCGCGTTGCTTTACAAGATTCAGCAGCATCACCTTCGGCCCTGGTCAACCGTGAATCCGAAACAGTCGGTCCCGAACAGCGGTTCCACGCGTCAGAATGCCATATAGCGAGCCAGCTCGGTCGTTCAACAAAGTACTCCACCTTCACGTCCGCTTTATCGCCTCGCTCTAGCTAGGGACTGTGCTGCAAACAAATGGTAATAAGTGTGCAATGTTTTGCATCAATCGGAAACGATATGGATGCCTCATTTCCCGCATTCGATCTGGACAGCCCATGGAATCAACCTCTAGGGCCGTCCCGGATCTCTAGCGTTTGGGCCGAATAGTGGCTACCCAAATGCAGAGTACTTCAGAAGAAGGTCCTTGGTCTTGTAAAGGATGATGCCTGCAGATTTAGATCGGAGCTTTCGCATCGACCCTGCGGATCTGCCGGGTGAGGCGATCATTTTTGGCTCTACTCCCGCTATGCGCGAGATTCGGAGCAAGATCGACTGCGTCCTTTCAAGCGATCTTCCTGTGTTGATTCAAGGAGAGAGTGGAACCGGCAAAGAGGTCATCGCAAGGTTTCTGCACACGCGCTCCGACCGCCACGATGCTCCGTTTGTCAAGCTGAACTGCGCTGCAATCCCGGCCAGCCTGCTCGAAAGCGAACTCTTCGGTTATGAAAGAGGCACCCGCGATGGAGCCGAAGAGGATCGGCTTGGATTGATTGAGATGGCGGACGGCGGCACCCTCTTCCTCGATGAAATCGCCGACATGAATTGGGAGATGCAGGGAAAGCTGCTCCGATTCCTGCAGGATGGCTCTTTCAGGCGCTTTGGCGGGAGCGAAGAGCGGCGTGGACACATTCGAGTCGTCTGTGCGTCAAATACTGACCTCCAGGAGGCGGTCAATTCGGGTGCCCTTCGCGAGGACCTCTTCTATCGTATTGAAGTCGTCACCCTGCATCTGTCGGCTCTCCGCGACCGCAAGAGCGATATTCCGCAGCTCTGTGAGTACCTACTTCGGAAATTGTCCCGTCAATTCCGGCGGCGCATACCTCAGCTCAGTCCAGTGACGCTGCACCTGCTCAAGCAGTGGGACTGGCCAGGCAATCTCCGCGAATTGGAAAACTGGGTTGCGCGAGCCGTCATTCTGGGTGATGACGAAGTTCTGAGCGCGGAGCTGAAGCGGCAAGTGGAGTCGGTTGGCAAGAATGACATCAGGCAGGCGGATTGCGACCGATCAAAGGACATCTCATCTCAAGCAGCCTCAACTACGGCGGCGACCGCGATCCTGCAGGTTTTGCAGGCTAACAACTGGGATAAGCGCAAGACTGCCAAAGACTTGAAGGTGAGCTATCGAGCGTTGTTGGGTGAATTGCGTGACCTTGGAGGGGCTAGGCGGCGCAAGGGAAATCGGGGTTTTCCGTACTTGCAATGATTTACCTGCTGAATTCGCGCCAGCAAGACCATCCGGGATTCGGCGGAACGATTTTGAGCTGTGATATGCGTCCAGCTTGGCGAATGGGTCTTGGGTTTGGCGGAAAGGTTTCCGGGTTATATTCAGCACGCTGCCCGGAGTTGTCGGCACGGTAATGGGCTTGGTGAGGTTCAAGCATCGTGCGGGGAATGAATTCGGGCAGTCGGCGCGACGTTACTGTAGGTCGCGGCCAAGGTTACCGGGAGCTTAGGGGCCTAGCACAATACGGGTATTGTCACTCAGATGACAACCCATGATGATGAGGACACTTGCAACTCCTCTGTGTCGAGATATTTGACACGCGAGTCTACCGAACTGAAGTCGAGCACGAAGAACTCGCTGGAGAAGCCAAGTGAGAGCCACGAAATGTGACTCACAGGGCGAAGCTTTATTCTGGCGGGCCCACCTTGGGACTGCCGCTCGCCAAAACACGGGAATTGGAAATGTCGACCGCTGAAACCTTCGAATCCGGAATTCTTGATGCCTCGCCTTGGTGGGCCGTTTATACTCGCCACCACCACGAAAAAGTCATTGCGGACATGCTCACTGCGAAGGGCTTCAAGGTCTTCTTGCCACTCTATGAATCCATCCGCCGCTGGAAAGACAGGAGAAAGGTCCTTTCTCTGCCCTTATTTCCGTGCTACATCTTCATTCGCGGCGGCCTCGATCGCAAACTGCAGGTCGTGACAACACCGGGGATCCACATGATTCTCTATCGCGGTCAAAAGGTTGCAGTCATCCCGGATCAAGAGATTGAGGCGATTCAAAAAGCGGTTGATGGGCCTTGCCGCGTTGAGCCTCATCCGTTTCTCAAGTGCGGCACACGGGTTCGGGTTAAAATGGGGGCCCTCGAAGGTGTCGAGGGTATTCTGATTCGCAAGAAGAATCTGTCTCGTCTGATTCTTTCCGTTGACATGCTCGCGCAGTCCGTATCCGTTGAGGTCCATGCCTCCGATGTTGAGCCGTGTGCGGCCGCTAGCCAGGAAGTGGAAATGCGCTCTTCATCTTTTTTCTTTACGGGCCAGAACCGAATCCAATCCGGAAACTCACTGCGGGCTTCTGCTCCTTAAGAAGCGAGAGACTCGATCCTGCGATCGCTTCGGTTTAAACTCCAACGCCCGGCAAATATCGGGCCTTCACTCTCGCAATAATGCGCATCATCAGGGAATCTTCGATGGGAAATCACAAGACATCAGCAAACTCACCCGGTCCAAAATGGTTGGGGAAAGCCGTCATGAAAAGATTGGGCAGTCTGGCGCTTAAATCGTGCCTTGTAACTTGTGTGGCGTTCTCCGCAGCTTTATGGGGACAGGCCGCCGATTCGAACCAGTCCGGCGCCGCAACCGATCCAGCGGCAACCACAGCTTCGCCGGCGCAGCCCGATCCGGCTGCCAAAGGCCCACACGCCGACGACACTTACATCATCGGCGACGATGACGTTCTTGCAGTCAATGTCTGGAAGGAGCCGGAAATCTCCAAGCAGATTCCGGTGCGGTCGGACGGCAAGATTTCGCTTCCGCTCGTAGGAGAAGTGCTCGCGGCTGGACGGACCCCGCCGCAACTCGAGCAGGAGATTACAACAAGGCTTCGGGGCTACATTACTGACCCGCAAGTGACTGTGATCGTCGAACAGATGAACAGCCAAAGGTTCAACATCTTTGGCCAAGTGGGCAAACCTGGATCCTACGCGTTGATCGCTGGAATAACGATTGTAGACGCGCTCGCGAATGCGGGTGGGCTCAGGGATTTCGCCAAGAAGAAATCCATTTACGTCCTTCGCCAGAAGCCCGGGGGAGGCGAGACGAGGATTCCCTTCAACTATGAGAAGTTCATCAAAGGGAAAGATGTGAACCAGAACATTCAGATTAAGCAGCATGACACGATCGTCGTGCCTTGAGGCCGGCTATGTTTGCAAGAACCTATCTCTCTCTCCTTTTCGCATCCTTGGTGGCCGTCCCGGCTCTGTCTCAGGTGGAACCGAGCGCCACGGGAGGCGCAGCGTCAACGGGGGACGACACTCAGATGATGACACCGCCACCGGTAAGCGGTATGCCGTACCCCGGCGGGGCTGGCGCGGATACGCGATCAAATTATCTGGCTGCCGCAATCAACGCAAATGCAGGCTATAGCGATAACGTCCTGCCCGGCTCCAACGCCAAACCTATCAGCGATGAGAGCTATTGGATTCTTCCTGCCCTCTCCCTAAATAAATCGACAGGGCGACAAAACATCATACTGGGATATAGCCCGAGCTTTTCGTTCTATCAGAACACGACCTCGCTCGACACAGTGGACCATAGCGCATCCCTGGTCTTTCAGGACCGCCTAAGCCCTCATTTGAACTTGAGCGTCCAGGATTACTTCGTGAGAACATCGAATGTGTTCAACGAGTCGTATCCGTTTTCGGCAGGAAATTTAACCGGCTCGACGCAGGCGCCAGTCCCGGCCCTGATCGTTCCTTATGTGGAGCAGATGAGCGATACGGCGAGCGGCTCGATCGACTACCAATTCGGAAGAGACAGCATGATTGGCGGCGGAGCCTCATATTCGACTTTCAGCTTTCCCGATACCGCCGCCGCAGCCGGACTTTCCAATTCGGACGGCGAAGGTGGTTCGGCATTCTACAGCCGACGCTTTTCGGGCAAGCAGTACGCTGGCTTGTCATACAGTTACTCCCGCGACGTGGTTACCGACGCACCGAATCCGCCCTTTAATACTCAACTACATACTCTGCTTCCATTTTATTCCACCTATTTTAATCCCAAGTTTTCGCTATCCATTTCAGCCGGAATCCAGTACGTAGACTTTTCCCAGCAGTCCGTAACGCAAGGTTACAGCCAATGGTCGGGCGTTGGTACCGCGAGCGTTGGGTGGCAAGGCAACCGGGGAAGTTTTGCCCTCAGCTATCTCCATAGCATCAATTCTGGCGAAGGATTCGCTGAAGCCCTCACTGCCGACAGTGTGAGCGCATCGAGCGGTTGGAAAATCGCTCCCACATGGACGTCATCATTTGCAGTCTCCTATGTAAACTCGTCACCAGTGACGACCCGGGTAGGCACCCCGATCTACGGGTATGAGGGTGGGAACGCTCTCGCGCTGGGAGCCACGTTGACGCATTCCATGGGCGATCGCTTCAGCGCAGCATGCGGATACGATCGGCTTCAAGAGAATTACCCGGGGATCGCGTTCATCGCCAACAATCCTGACAGCGATCGTGTATTCGTGACGATAACTTATCTGCTCAGAAAGTCCATAGGGAGATAACCATGCCGGAAGTTCCTGAAGAATCGAAATTGGGACGCCCAGATATTGATCGCCTCTTCGGCGTCGTCCGACGCCGGCACCTGCATTTCCTTATACCGCTATTCCTGGGATGGCTGGCAGTCTGGGGAGCAAGCTGGATTCTGCCGCCGCGCTACAAATCCAGCACACTGATCCTGGTCGAACAACCCTCGATAACAAATGACTATGTTATGCCCAATGTAAGCGACGATTGGCAGACTCGCCTGCAGAGTATTTCCCAGCAGATTCTCAGCCGAACGCGGCTTCTCATGATCATCAACAACCTGCACTTATACGGTGACATGCAGAACACGGCGACATTGGACGATAGGATTGACCAGATGCGCAAGGATATCAATGTCGAGATTGAACGCGATCCAGGGAGAGCAGACATCTCGGCCTTCAGGATTAATTATTCAGCAAACGATCCGCATGTTGCGCAGCAAGTCGCGGGCGAGCTTTCAAATCTGTTCATCAGCGAAAACCTGAAAGTGCGCCAGCAATTGTCTCAAGGCACCACGAACTTTATGGAGCAGCAATTGGAGGATGCGCGCGCAAGCCTTGCTGCGCAGGAGGCTAAGGTGCAGCAATTCCAAGCCGAGCATGAGGGGGCTTTGCCAAGTCAGCAGGCGAGCAATCTTCAAATCCTGGCCGGGTTACAGACACAACTGCAGAACGAGCAAGACGCCCTCAATACGGCGAAACAACAGAGGACTTACCTGGAAGCGATGCTGGCACAAGAACGGGCCGCCCAGGGGAGTGGCCATCGGTCTGGCGCGGATGGAAAAAGTATGTCGACTCCTACGGATCTGGCGACGATCGACGACCAGTTAGAGAGACTGAGGGCTCAGTATGCCGACCTCAGCGCCCGCTATACAGATCAGTATCCGGATGTCCAAAGCCTCAAGCATCAGATAGCTGGCTTGGAAGCGGCAAGAGACAATCTGGTCGCGGCTGCGAAGGCGAGAAGCAAGGAACCGAGACAGCCGGAAGAAAGTTCCACCGCGTCCGACCCGACTCTGAGTGGACCGACGCTTCAAATCCAGGGCCAATTGCAAGCGAACCAGATGGAAATCACGAACCGGGAAAATGCGATTACCGAACTCAAGGCGAGAATCAACGAGTACCAAGGGCGTCTGAACGCGGAGCCCGTGACCGAGCAACAGCTCACGGACGTGACCCGTGGCTACGATCAGTCCAAACAAAACTATGACGAACTATTGAAAAAGAAAGATGAATCGGCGATGGCCACGAGCATGGAAGAGTTGCAGCAAGGCGAACGGTTCACCATCCTCGATCCCCCGACTTTGCCGACTACGCCGGACTTTCCGAACCGTCTCAAGTTTTGTGCCATGGGTTTGGGAGCAGGCATCGCGCTGGGCTTCGCAGTGGCCGGGGCATTCGAATTCCTTGACGATCGCATTTACAGTGGAAAGGAAATCAAAGCCCTTTTGCCGATGGCGATTATTTCTGAGGTCCCAGAGTGTGTGACCTCGACGGACGAACGGAACACAAAAAGAAAACTCGTGTTGGGGTGGGTCACGACAGCATTCGTCGCGGTCGCTATTTTAGCCGGCTCTATCGTCAGTATCCTCGCAGCTACACCTAAGTCCTAATGTACAAATCCTATTTTCATCTCTCGCGCAATCCGTTCGATCTTACCCCAGATCCGAATTGCTTCGTTCCCACTCCCCGGCACAACGAAGCTCTCGCTGCACTTTACTATGGCGTGCGGCGTCACAAAGGTTTTGTCGTAGTAACTGGGGAAGTCGGAACAGGCAAGACCTTACTGCTTCGGTGCCTGCTTCGGCTCCTGGAAAATAGCAAGGATATCGCTTATGCCTACCTCTTCAACAGCAGACTCGATCCGAGTGATTTTCTCCAGTATGTTCT
>JBEKAJ010000002.1:0-33493 GCA_050018295.1 Occallatibacter sp.
GATCTCGCAGTCTTTTTCGAGGGCGCAGTCGCCTACACCGCGTCGGTCCCCATCGGCGGAGCGCACTTCACCAACGATCTCGCCATTGGATTGCAATTGCCGATGGCGCAGGCCGAAGAGCTGAAGCGGCAGTATGGCAACGCTCAAGTCACCGCGGTTCCGCAACTGGCGGAGGTGGAGATCACCACGGCGCAGGGCGCGCCGGCCACGCTGTCGATCCGCACAATGGCCGAGATTCTGGAGCCGCGCGCGCGCGAGCTCATGTACTACGTGAAAGAAAGCCTGCGCTATGGCGGCGTGGTGGATGCGCTGGGCGCGGGCTGCGTACTTACCGGCGGCGGCGCCATGCTGCCCGGCATGCTCGACGTAACCGAGAGCCAGCTGCGCGTTCCGGCTCGCATCGGTTTGCCCGTTCGTTTGTCGCATATGCCTCAGGATCTGAACCATCCGGCCTGGGCCGTGGGTATTGGAATGGTTCTCTACGCACATCGCACCTGTATGACGCGCGCCGCCGAAGACAACAACAGCAGTTTGCGCGACAGGCTGCGCGCCATGTTTGCAGCGAGTTTTTAGAGGCAGGGAACAAGGGAACAAGGGAACAGAGGACAGAGAACAGAGAACAGAGAACAGTGATCGGCGATTAGAAGTTCGGTGGCGCAGCGAGGTCGAAAACGGTGAGGAAACAGATAAAAATCGAGGGGAGCGGAGACCCAATGGAACAGCGAATCAGCGAAGCCGGAGAGATGCGCATTCAGTTTCACGATGAAAATGTGCGCGGAGCGCGCATCAAGGTGGTCGGCGTGGGCGGCGGCGGCAGCAATGCCGTCAATCGCATGATCCAGGCCCACATGGAAGGCGTCGAGTTTGTCGCCGCCAACACCGATGTGCAGGCGCTCAAGTTGTCGGAGGCTTCAGTCAAGCTGCAACTGGGCGTTCGGCTCACCTCGGGGCTGGGTGCGGGTTCCAATCCCGATATCGGCCGCCGCGCCGCACTGGAAGACTCGGAAAAAATAATCGAGGCTCTCGAGGGCGCCGACATGGTGTTTGTCACCGCGGGACTGGGCGGCGGCACGGGCACCGGCGCCGCGCCGGTGATCGCTTCCCTGGCCAGCGAGATGGGCATCCTCACCGTCGCCGTAGTCACCAAGCCATTCGCCTTCGAGGGCAAGCGCCGCTTGATGCAGGCCGAGCGCGGCCTCAGCGAGCTGCTCGACAGCGTGGACACAATGATCGTGATTCCCAACGAGAAGTTGCTCGCCGTGGCCAAGGATGCGGGTTTCTTCGAGAGCTTCCGCATTGCCGACGACGTGCTTCGCCAGGGCGTGCAGGGCATCAGCGACATCATCACCATTCCCGGCATCATCAACCGCGACTTTGCCGACGTGAAGACCACCATGGCGGGCATGGGCCACGCGGTGATGGGCACGGCCGTGCGCTCGGGCTCGAACCGCGCAGAAGAAGCGGCGCAGGCGGCCATGGCGTCGCCGCTGCTGGAGGCGGGCGCAATCGACGGCGCGCGTGGAATCCTCATCAATATCACCGGGTCAAGCTCGCTCAAACTTTCTGAGGTGAACGAGGCTTCGTCGCTGATCGAGTCGGCTGCGCACGAAGACGCCAACATTATCTTCGGCGCGGTGCTCGACGAGAAGATGGGCGAAGAGGTCAAGATCACCGTCATCGCGACTGGTTTCCGCGATCAAATGCCGGAGCGGCGCGCGCGCATGCTGAGTGTGGACGATACGCCGGTGGTCTCGGTGCCCGTTGTGTCGACTGGCAACTGGATGCGCGAGAGATCACCGGAGCCTGCTCCTGCTCCGGCGCGCTTCATGAGCGAAGAAGACGATGCGGCGACGGAGAACGCGGACGATGGTTTCTTTTTTGCCGCTGCTGCGCCGGGAGTGGCCACTACGGTAACGGTTTCTTCGCCCGCGAAGCAGGTTGCCGGTCGCGAAATGGAGTTTGCGACAGATAATGAGAGCGCGCCGTCGACCGGGCCGCAATCCGAGGACACGGCATCGGAGTCTGACAACCAGCCACGTGACTATGCCTCGGACTTCGCTGCAACCCCGCGCGATGGAGCGGAGGTGGGCGCTGAGACCGGACCGTCGCTCTTCGCGGGCCCGGTTGAGCAACCCGAGCGAGATTTGGATGTCCCCACATTTCTGCGCCGGCTGAAGTTCTAAAGAGCCATTGCATCGAATGGACTTGGCCACCATGCCGGGTCGGGAAAGGTTCCAAAACGGGCGCGAAAAGGGTATAGTAAACAGAACGCCCCAAAAGTTGTATGGGTTGCGATGTCCGATCGAGGGACACTACTGTCTCCCGGGTTGTTTTGGATGCAAGGAAAACCTGGTTGGTGGCAAATCTCGCGATCGCGCAGTTGCCTCGTCGCACATCCCTGGCGCCGGCAAGAACATATTGCCGGCGCCCACGAAAAGAACGCAAGGGCGTCAAAGGCTGATAGAACGAAGTGCGGAGCCCAACGGCGAACGCGCGGCACGAGATCCAAAAGTTGAGAGGTTGTTAACTGGATGAAGAAGTTGCGCGTTGGGCCTATTCATTTTCTTGTTTTCATCTTTAGCATGAGCGCCACGTGTGCCGCGGCGTTGGATGCTCCGCAGACTCTGCATCATTCCAGGTCCAGGTCCGAGTCGCACCTCTCTAGCACTCATCACACAACTGCTCATCATGCCGCCACGGAGACGGCCACGACTCACTCCGGCGCTTCCCGCGCAACCGCATCCAGAACCTCGGCATCGCACACTACGGCCGCGCGGTCCACAACCGCACATAGCGTATCCGCGCACCGGTCCACGGCCCGCGTCATAGGAAGAACAACCACGGCCAGCCGCCTCTCCGCCACATCGGGAGCGCACATACGCAGCGCTTCCTATCACCGCCGCCGTCATTATTACGAGCGCTTCACGGCCAGTTCGTTTATTCAAGGTGACGTTGGCGCGGGCGACGACACGGCTGGCGAGGATCCAGTCGTTCGCCAGGCGGCCATCGATGCCCTGGGCGATATGAACGGCACCGCGGTGGTGATCAATCCCGCCAACGGCCGCATTCTTGCAATGGTCAACCAGAAGCTTGCGCTCTCACCGGGCGCAGAACCCTGCTCCACTATCAAGCTGACTGTGGCGCTGGCTGCGCTTTCTGAATCCCTGGTGACAAGCGACACCATGGTGCAGCTCCCCGGCTTCCGCATGGATATGACGCAGGCGCTAGCCAAGAGCAACAACCTCTACTTTGAGGAGCTGGGCCGCGAGCTGGGCTTCGAGCGCGTGCGCCACTACGCCACGCAGTTCGGCCTCGGCGAGCTGGCCGGCTACAACATTCCGGGCGAGCAGTTGGGCGTCTATCCAGATCAGCCGATTCCTGACTCCGAAGGCGGCGTGAGCCGCATGTGCAGCTTTGGGCAGGGCGTCTCGCTTACTCCACTGCAGTTGGGCGCCTTTGTTGCCGCCATCGCTAACGGTGGAACGCTCTACTATCTGCAACACCCCTCCACACCGGATGAGATTGCAGCGTTCCAGCCGAGGATCAAACGCACGCTCGATATCGGCCGCTACCTTCCCGACCTCGAAGACGGCATGGCCGGTGCAGTTGAGTATGGAACCGCGCGGAGACTGCGCGCGAACTTCCGTGAGCTGCCGATCTTCGGCAAGACCGGAACCTGCTCCGACAACGGAACACGCTTCGGCTGGTTCGCGGCCTACTCTGAGTCGCCGCAGGGTGGCCTGGTGACCGTCTTCTTCCTCGAGGGCGGCAGGGCTACATTCGGCCCGCGCGCCGCTGAACTCACAGGCGCGTTTTACGCAGATCTCTGGGACCACGACTACTTCGGGGAAAAGAATCAGGATGCGCAATCCGCGCCCGCTCAAGCGCCTGTGCAAGGGCCCGTATCTTCGGCGCCGATTCCGGCTGACTCTGCAGGTCCCGAGCAGTAGCAGCGCAGCCTTTCCATATTCAGATCGCACTTGAGCCGCCTGCGGGCGGCTTTTTTGCGTCCATGGCGTCGCTCGGATTTATTCTGGCCCCCTGTTTATTCAAGCTTGAACTAATATGGCCTAGACATGAGCTTCGTCAACTGGGTCGTCGCCGGCATCGGCGACATCGCGCGCAAGCGCGTCATTCCTGCCATTCAAGCCGAGCGGCGCAGCCGGCTCTACGGTTTCGTCACGCGCACTCCGGCCAAAGTGGCGGCGTATCCCGGCACGCGGGCGTGGGCAAGCGTCGAGGAAGCCGTCGCCGACCCGGCCGTAGATGCCGTTTACATCGCATTGCCCATCGCCCTGCACGCCGATGCCGCAATTGCCGCGCTGCGTGCGGGCAAACATGTGCTCTGCGAAAAGCCGATGGCGATGAACTTCGCCGAGGCGCAGCGGATGATCGCCGAAGGCAACACGGCGCGTCGCGATTCGGGCCGTCTCTTCGGCGTCTCGTACTATCGCCGCCTGTACCCCAAGCTGATCCGGGCTCGCCAACTCATCTATGACGGCGCCATTGGCCGGTCGCTGCTGGCCGAGGCCAACTGCCACGGCTGGCTTGAGATCGAAGGCCGCGAATGGCTCGCCGATCCGGCGCTCGCCGGCGGCGGCCCGCTCTATGACATCGCCTCGCATCGCATCGACGCCATGAACTTTCTCTTCGGCAAGCCGGAGCGCGCCTTCGGTCTGCTGTCGAACGCCGTACATCGCATTGGCGTCGAGGACTCCGCGACCGTGATGATGGGCTTTTCCGGTGGCGTGCACGCCGTTGTCGATGTGCGCTGGAACTCACGCGTCGCTCGCGACCAGTTCCGCATTGTCGGCGAGTCGGGTGAGATCAACCTCGATCCGCTCAACGGACCGGAACTGCGCGTGGCCGGCCGCACGGAGATGTTGCCCGCGCACGCTAATCTTCACTACCCCATCGTGGAGAACTTCGTTGACGCTGTCATCGCCAACGACCCAACGCGCCTTGCCTGCCCGGCGGAGCAGGCCGCCTGGGTCGACTGGACCATCGAGCAGGTGGTTTCTGAGCACGTCGGGCCTTCCTGACCCGCCCGCAGTTTTTCTTCACTCTTCTGAAACGAACCTTCGTTTAGGTTCATCTCATGAACTGAGGCCGCTTTTTCTCTCGCACTCGAGCCCGCGGAGCCGGGCGGTCTGATTCCCCACACGACGAAATCGGGTCGACTCATGGCGCTGCCGACAGACATTCTGCTGATGTACGGCTACCTGCTCATCTTTGCCTGGGTGCTGGTCGAGCAGCTTGGCCTTCCCCTGCCGTCGGTGCCGGTGCTGCTGGCCGCAGGAGCGCTCTCCGCCCAGCGGCAGATCAGCTTTCCCCTCGCGCTCACCGTGGCTGTCGCTGCGTCGCTCACGGCAGACAGTGTTTGGTTCTTCATTGGGCGCACGCACGGCCATCGCGTTCTGCGCCTGCTTTGCAAGCTTTCTCTGGAGCCGACCACCTGCGTTCGCCGCACGCAGGACTCGTTTGGCCGCCGCGGCGGTACCATGCTCATGTTCGCCAAGTTTGTTCCCGGCCTGTCAACTCTGGCGCCGCCAGTTGCAGGGCAGAATGGCATGGGGTTTGGCGCGTTTCTGCTCTACGACGGCATTGGCTCCGCGTTCTGGGTGGGCGTCACCATGGCCTGCGGCAGATTCTTCGGCGACCTGCTCAAGCGCAATCCCAGCCTGCTCGACTGGGTCGGCCGCTTCTCTGGCGCGCTGCTGATTTTGGGCGTGGTGGGATTCTTCATCGGGCGCCTCATTCGCCGTCGCATGGTGCTCAAAAGGCTCGTCGCCTCGCGCCTTGATCCCGAAGAACTGAAGCAGCAGCTCGATGCAGGCGAGCAGGTCTACATCGTCGACCTGCGCCATCCCCTCGAGCTGGTGCCCGACCCGTTCAAGCTGCCCGGCGCCGTGCACTTCTCGCCCGATGCTCTCACCGCGCGCCACCTCGAGATTCCCCGCGACCGCGATATCGTGCTCTACTGCACCTGCCCCAGCGAGGCCACTGCTGCCAAGACCGCCATGCAGTTGCACAAGCTCGGCATCGAACGCGTGCGCCCGCTGCGCGGTGGCTTCGACGAGTGGAAGCGCCTTGGCTATCCGATGGAAGCGATTCCACCGGTCAGGACACTCGTGTCCGCCATCGAGCCCGCCAGCTAAGAGCTCACGCCAATGTGGCAATGAGCGCAGCGATTCTGGCTCCGATTGGCGATCCGATTCCGCTGCATGGGTCGGGGCCCATGGCCGCGCTGTAGAATCCGTTGCCTCCCACGGTGATGTCGTTGAAGGCCTTCTGATTTTTCCAGAGTATGGGCGTGACAAAGCCGAGCTTGGTTCCGAATGCGGCGAACAGCCCGGCGTAAAGCGGCGCCACCGCGCTCGTTCCTCCCACGACCGTCGCCGAACCGTGCACAAAGATGTTGTAGCCGGTGTTGGGGTCGGCGTTCGCGCAAACGTCCGGCACCATTCTGCCCATTCCAAATTTGCTGCTCGCAGGCGCCGGCGGAGCGCCGATCTGGAAACTTTGCACAGGGAAGACAGTCGAGTAGCCTCCACCCGTTCCCTCGCCGTCGGTCTTGCCGGGATTGTCGTTCCACACCGTCTCCTGCGTCGCAGTCTTCATGGTCCCGCCGCAGCCCACCGCGTGCGGGCACGACGATGGACAATCCACATTCGCCGGCGTTGAGCCGCCGTCGCTCGAGTCGTTGTCGCCCGACGCGGCAAACACAATCATGCCCCCGGCCACGGCAGTCTGCACGGTCGACTCCATCTGCTTCGCGGCGGTTGTGCCCCAGTTCGCCTCGTCCGAGCCCCACGAGATACTGCACCCGTCGCACCCGTCGGACGCGGCTTTCTGGACAGCTGTGCCGATGTCCTGCGACCAGTAGACGCGAATGGTTGCCGCCTGGCCCGTCGCCGCGTAATACGCCGCTCCCACAACCTCGATGTCGAGCGCGACCTCGTAATCATCGTCGCCCGCCGAGCCGCTCTGGCCCGGCGTGTTCTTCGTGCCGTCCACCGAAACATCAGTGATCGAAGGCGTGGGCTGGCCAACGGACTGGAAGAACGCGTCGATGTCCGAAGCGACCCATCCGCCGCCCAGCTCCACAATGGCGATCACTCCCCCGCCGGGCATCCTGCTGGGCCACTTGTACGCGGCACAAAGATCGGGCACATTCCACGAAGTGGCGGCCGCGGCTTTTGGATCCTTGGGCAGCTTGTAATAGGGTTTGCAACCGAACCGGCGGGAGTGGCGCATGGGGGATCCTCCTTCGCTCAACGCGAGGATCGCACAATTCGAGGTCGGAGGCAAAGTTGCGACTTGATTCCCTGACTCCGGTCTCGTTCTCTGATCACTGTTCTCTGATCGCTGTTCCCTGCCGTACCATGGTTGAGGAACGGTCACCACCGTTCGGAGCAAGCCCTTGGCCTACGACGATCTGCGCGACTGGATCAAAACGCTTGAAAAACACGGCGAGCTCAGGCGCATCCGCGAAGAAGTTTCGCCGGAGCTCGAAATCACGGAGATCACCGACCGCGTGAGCAAAATCGGATCGCACGCGGGCGCGCACGAGAGCGCGACGAATGAGAAATACGCGCCCGGCGGGCCGGCGCTTCTCTTCGAAAACGTAAAGGGCCACCCCGGACACAAGGTCCTCATCAACCAGTTCGGCAGCGAACGGCGAATGGCGCTTGCTCTCGGTGTCGATCGCCTCGATGAGATCGCTGAACGCATCCGCGGGCTGATGGACGTGAAGGCTCCCGAAGGCCTGCTCGACAAGTTGAAAATGCTGCCGCAGCTCGGCGCGCTTACCAGTGCCTTTCCCAAAACCGTGAGCGCCAAAGACGCGCCGTGCAAGGAGATGATTCGGCGCGAGAAGTTCAACCTCAACTACTTTCCGATTCTCAAATGCTGGCCGCACGACGGCGGGCGTTTCATCACCTTGCCTTGCGTGCACACGCGCGATCCGCGAACCGGCAAGCGCAACATCGGCATGTATCGTATGCAGGTTTACGACGGCCAGACCACGGGTATGCACTGGCAACGGCAGAAAGTTGCCGCCGAGCACTACCGTGAGGCGATGCGTAACGCCGCTTCGGCTGGCGCCGAAGCCGACCCGACTTTCGACGCATCCAGCGCCCGCGTTGCGATTATGGCCGAGACCGCCGGCGGCGCAGTCAGCATTTCGGAGGGCGCAACCGGTGGGATGCCGCAAATCTCACTCGGCAATTTGAAAGGCTCGCGTCTCGAAGTTGCCGTGGCCATCGGCACCGATCCGGCCACAACCTTCGCCGCCATCGTGCCCGCGCCGCCCGAGGTCGAAGAGTTTCTGATCGCGGGTTTTTTGCGCGGCAAGCCCGTCGAAATCGTCAAATGCGAAACCGTCGACCTCGAAGTGCCGGCCAATGCCGAAATCGTGCTTGAGGGCTACGTTGAGCTGAGCGAGCTGCGTCCTGAGGGCCCCTTCGGCGACCACACCGGCTTCTACACCCTCGAAGACGAGTACCCGGTCTTCCATGTCACATGCATAAGTCACCGCAAAGATCCCATCTATGCCGCGACCATAGTCGGCAAGCCTCCCATGGAGGACGCGTGGATGGGCAAGGCCGTCGAGCGCATCTTTTTGCCCGCGATGAAAATGACCATTCCCGAGCTGGTCGACATTCATCTGCCCGTGGAAGCCGTCTTCCACAATCTGATGATCGTCTCGATCAAGAAGAGTTATCCCGGCCAGGCGCGCAAGGTCATGCACGCCATCTGGTCGCTTGGCCAGGCGATGTTCACCAAGTGCATCATAGTGGTCGACGAAGATTGCGACGTGCAGAACATTCCCGATGTGGTGCTGCGCGTCGCCAACAACATCGATCCCGAGCGCGACATTCAGTTCACCCTCGGTCCCGTGGATTCGCTCGATCACGCGAGCCGCCTGTCCAACTACGGATCGAAGATGGGAGTGGACGCGACGCGCAAGTGGAAGGCTGAGGGTTTCGAGCGGCCGTGGCCGGCAATGATCGAGATGGATCGCGCGACTAAGGCAAAGGTCGACGCGATGTGGGCGAAGCTGGGATTGTGACGTCCAACAAAATTTGCAGCCGAATTCTCGCACAGGGAAGGATTCATGGACCAGCCAGAGCATCCCCTGACTTTGACGGACCGATTTGCAAGCGCAATCGAATACGCCCGGCAACTCCACACGGAGTTTCGCAAGGGAACGCGCATTCCGTATATGGCTCATTTGCTTGGGGTCGCCTCGCTGGTCATGGGAGAAGCCGGCGGTCCGATTCCCGTCACCGAAGACATGGTGGTTGCAGCCATCCTCCACGACACGGTCGAGGATCACGGCGGTAAGCCTCGCCTCGACGACGTAGAGAAGAAATTCGGCAAAGAAGTCGCGCGCATGGTGGAAGGCCTCTCCGACACTCTCGCCGAGGATCACGACAAGAAGGAAGGCTGGGAGGCGCGAAAAACCGGCTATATCGCGCGCCTGCGCACGGAACGCGAAGATGTCCTCGTCATTTCCGCTGCTGACAAGCTCTACAACGCGAAAGCCATTCTGGACGACCTGCGCGAGATCGGCCCGGCCGTCTGGGAACGGTTCAAGCGCGGCCCGAAGGAACAGCTCTGGTACTTTCATTCGCTGCTTGAGGTATTTCAAGTGCGCCTGAACAGCCGCATTGTCGACGAGTTGCAACGCGTCGTAGACGAGATATCGTACCTTGTTGCAACCGAATGGCGCGGGAATCAGGGTGCGACGCCGCCCCGCAAGAGTTGAATCAACTTCGACACGAAAAGACTCGTTTTGAACTGGCGAGGCGGCCGACTCGCCTGTGCTACGCTTCCTTTGTGCACTGCCTGCGAATCAATCAGGCCCTCCGCCCGCTCTGTGCGCTCGGTCTTCTCGTCGCCGTTGCCGTTTCCGCACAGCAGCCGCCGTCCGGGCAAGAGGTTATTCAGGACCCAGCCGAATACAAGGCCTATACGGCCGCCGTCAATACGCAGGACGCGACGTCGCGGGCCGAAGCGCTTGAGGCCTTCGTCCAGCAGTACCCGAAGAGCGTAGTCTTGACCGATGTGCTGGAGCAGGAGATGGCGGCCTGGCAAACCGCCGGAGATTCGAAACAGGTGATGAAAGTGGCGAAACGCCTGCTGGCTGCGGACTCCGGCAATATTCGCGCGCTGGGCATTGTGGTGGCGCTCGACCGCGTGAACGCGGCACAGGGCGACAACGCAGCGCTCAATGAGATGTGCGTCGACGCGTCTGGAGGAATGCTTGAAGTGCCGATGTGGCGCCAGCCCGCAGATATGTCGGAGGCCGACTACGTCACGCTAAGCAAACTGCTCAACGATATCTTTGTGGGCGCGGAAGGCTACTGCGCGGTCCAGCAGAAGAACTATTCGCAGGCCAGGGAGTGGCTGACGCGGGCCTACAAAATCGACCCCACGAATGTGCAGGACACTTACCAGCTAGCGGTCGCAGACCTGGAGTCGACGCCCCTCGATGCCGGCGGTTTCTGGTACTGCGCGCGGGCCATCCATTTGGCTCAGAGCGCCGCCATTCCGCAAGACGCGAGCAGCATGCTGTTGTATTGCAAAGCCAAATACACGAAATACCACGGCGCCGATGATGGCTGGGATGCGCTCGTGACGGGCGCTGCGGCCGAAGACGCTCTCCCGCCGGACTTCGCGACGCAGATCAAGCCCGCGGCCGGCCCGGCTGCCCCCCAGAAATAAATCGGCGTGCCCGCACGATGCGTGGCGCTGCAGCCGCTTCGCCGCCATGCCTTTCCGCGCCCCGCTCTGCTATATCTAAACTCATGCGGGTTGACCTCCCCAGGCGCCTCATCGCTGTTGCCGCAGCGTTGGCCTTTGTTCTTCCCCTTGCCGCTCAGCAAACGTCGGGCACCTTTCGCTGGATCGACTTTCACGACCCGAAGGATCAGAACATCGTGGCTTGGGTCACGCGCTCGCTCGCGGTCGAGAAATGGACGGCGATCCGCGAGATCGGCGTAGTCTACGATGCGGCGCTGGTCGTCACCACCGATCGCCCCGGGCTGCAATCGCCGCCCAGTGGCGACACATTCACAATCTGGAACGTTTCGCTTACCAGCCACGTGGTGGCGCCGCTCATCACCGGCGTCAACCTGCGCTGGTTCGATTCGGAGCACTTCGCCGCGGACGCGCCCGAAGAGCTGACCATCCTTTACGACAACTGCCACGATTGCGCGGCCAGCACGTACTTCACTACTTTTCATTACGACATCTCGTACCACATGTGGGCGGCGCGATGGGTGCGCGGCGGCCAGGGAGTGCTCGTCTGGAATGCGACCGGACCCGGCGTCGGCAGCGGCATCGACTGGACGCAAATTTACGCCGTGATGGCCGATCCCGATGGCCGGGCCTTTCTCTGCACGTGGAACCACTTCGAGTACGGCAAGCTGAAGCCGCCCAGCAATACGCTTTTCCGATTCGATGTAGACCCCTTCAGCGGACTGGAGCGCACGGTAGAACTGACCGGAGACAATGCCGATGCGATGGAACTGCGCCTCTGCCGCGGGCAAAATTCCGTTCAGGGTCTCGAGCGTGGGCAAGACTCGGCGCTGTGCCAGCAAATGCTGAGCGCGCAACCACAGCGCAAGCCCGTGACCACGCCGCCGGCAAACAATCGCGGCAAGTCCGCGCCGCCCGCCGTCCGGCATTGACATCGTTGGCTTCCGCGCGCCGAATAGCCGATGACAGCCTGGCTGCGCTAGACTTGGTGACCACGGGATGCTTCCGATTTCCTGGAGGGTAAGATGAACCGTATTCCTCGAATTGCTATCGCCATGTCGATCGCCGTCGCCGCATTTCTTTGCGTCGCCGTCTGTCGCCAGGGGCTGATTCCCACTCTTCCCACCGTCAGCGCCGCCGTTGCCGGCGCGCAGGACCAGGCTCCCCCTGACCAGGGGCCGGATCCGGCTGCTGTCAACGAGGCGCCCGCCGGGCCATCGTACACAACTGAAGCACCGCCGCCGCCCGACCAGTCGGCCGCGCCGGGCCAACCTCCCGACGACTCAGCATACGCAGGCCTGCCCACAGAACAGGCAACGGAGCCTCCGCCGCCGCTTCCTGACTACGATCAGCCCCCAGCGCCAGGCGACGGCTACCTCTGGCAACCCGGCTACTGGGCGTGGGGCCCGAACGGCTACTACTGGGTGCCGGGCGCGTGGGTTGAGCCTCCCTACATGGGCGCGCTCTGGACGCCGGGCTATTGGGGCTTTTACGGCGGCAGCTACCTGTTCTACCCTGGCCACTGGGGCCCGCACATCGGCTTCTACGGCGGAATTAACTACGGCTTTGGCTACGTCGGCTTCGGCTACGAGGGCGGCTATTGGAACGGTGGCCACTTCTTCTATAACCGCGCGTACAACAACATCAACGTGCGTGTGGTTCACAACGTGTACAGCTATAACGCCGGCAATCGCGGAAACAACAACTACAACAACAACCGCAACAACAACAACAACTACAACAACAACAACCGCAACAACAACAACCGCAACAACAACAACAATTCTCGCCCGAGCTTCCGCGGCGGAGCGGGCGTGCAATATCGGCCCCAGCCATCGGAGGGGGCGGCGGCTCGCGAGCCAACTGCTCCGCGTATGAACACGCAGGTGCAGCATGAGCAGAACTACGGCGGGGTTCGCGGACAGTTTGCGAATCAGAATCACGGGCAGCCTGCCACTCCTGCTGTCAACCGGCCAATTCCGGCAGATCGTAACACGAAGCCCGCATCGCACGGGTCGAGCGGCGGCAAGGGCGGGCAGCATCACTAAAGCTGCGCGACCCGCACGAGCAGCATTCGCATTGGCTGACGCACCTCAAGTGATCGATTTCCTGAGGTGCGCGGCTCTGTGCATTTGCTCGCGCGCCGGTTCAGTCCTGTGCGGCTCGCAGGGTCTCGTGTGTTCTCACTCCGCTGGCAGAACCTTGATCGCAACCAGATTCCGCACCCAGCGCGCCGGATGCTTGTCGCGCGTATCGACGAGCTTCAGCGGGCCATCGCTGGTCAGCGGTTTGCCGTTCTCGCTGTCGGCCACAATCACTGTGGAGTCCTGCAGGGCGGGGTTGACCTCGGCCAGAGAGTACACCGCTTTGTATCCGTCGGAGCCTTCGGCCACGAGATAGATCCGCATCGCCGCTCCGTGCGGGCCAGCGGGAACGCCGAGCGGCGTGAGCAGGTCCATAAGCGGCACGCCGGAGTAGGTGTCGTTGGCCTTGGTGTGCTCGTTGGGCAAGATCGCGTTCACGTGCGCGAGCGGCGCCAGTTTCGCCAGCGTCCAATCCGTCGACTTGTCAGCGAAGGTGAAGCGCAACACGCCGGGCGGGATGGAGGCAACGTCGCTCTTGTCCATCGCGCCGTGCATCATCGCCATGCAGTGGCTCATGTCCATGGGCTTGCCCGCATCCGATCCTTTGCCCATGTCCATTTTGCAGTCGCCCATGTTCATCGAGTCGCCATGATTCATATCCATGGGTTTGCCGGAGCTTGCATTGTTCGCGCTGCCGTTAGAAGCAGGCTTGCTCATGTCCATGCCGTCCATTGAGCCGACAGCCGCCGGCTGCGGCTGGTTCTGCGCTGGCATCTGCGCAGAAATCGCCATAATACCGAGCAGTGACAAAAAGACGGCGGTACAAAGGTTCGATCGCATCGAAAAGGCCTCCCAACCCTCATCGTATACTGGACGCATGTCGATTGTGCGCAACGTGGCCGGCATCGCCAAGGGCATGAGCATCACCCTGCGCGAGATGTTTGCGCCCTCCGAGGTGGAGAACTACCCCGACGGTCCCGGCCCCCTGCGCGGCGCGGTCTTGGAGCAGCGCTTCCGCGGCGCGCACGTCCTCGAGCGCGACGAAAACGGCCTGGAGAAGTGCGTGGCGTGCTTTCTCTGCGCCGCGGCCTGCCCGGCCAATTGCATCTATATCGAGGCCGCGGAAAACACCGCCGAGAACCGCATTTCCTCGTCGGAGCGTTACGCCAAGGTCTACAACATCGACTACAACCGCTGCATCTTCTGCGGCTACTGTGTCGAGGCTTGCCCCACGGACGCGATTACTCACGGTCACGGCTTCGAGCTGGCCACGCTCAACGCCACCAATCTTGTGATGCGCAAGGAAGACATGCTGGTGCCCGTGGCGGCGCTGACGGCAAAGTAAGATGATCCTGCCGGCAACGTCTTGTCCGGCTCGCGGCCGATCCCGAATTGAGATTCTTTCTTCTCGATTCCCGGGTTTTCCGCAGCTTCAACCGGCCGGAACGCACTGGTAACCTGCCATTTCCTCATGTAGTGGGGCATAATGGTCGATGACATTCTTGGCCTTCATGCTCATGCTATAGTTTTGCGGGCGGGTTGGTGTGCGGTCTTTCGCGCAGCCAAGTGAACTGGTTTCTGGGGAGGAATCGGATGCGGGTCAGGCGCCTGTTTGTGCCGTTGGTCGCGCTGGTTGCGGCCTGCCTGACGGCCGGCGCTCAGCCGCGGTCTGAATCCCGGGAACCACTGCGCACGCTCACGACGACGCGAGAGGTGCATAACCTGCCGCCCGAGCAGGCCGTTCGCGCCTATCCCGTCCGATTGCGCGCGGTCGTCACGTATTACGATCCCCACATCGACTCCAGGCACGGTGCGCTCTTTGTTCATGATGCGACCGGCTGCGTTTTCGTCTCCGTTCCTGTGCGGCCCATTCTTCCGCTCTAGGCCGGCATGCTCGTCGAAATCACCGGAGTGAGCGGGCCGGGAGATTATTCACCAGTCGTGATGGGAACGGGAGTGCGGGCTCTTGGGCAGTCGCACCTGCCTCTGAACCCTCCCAACGTAACCCTGACGCAGTTGCTTAGCGGCGCCTTCGACGCGCAGTGGGTCGAAATCGAAGGCCGCGTCCGTTCCGCGCAACTGGGACCGAATAACGTGGTTCTCGGCATCGCCGCAAACGACGGGTCGCTGACAGCGGTGTCCGTCCGCCAGGCCGGGGTCAACTACGAATCGCTGGTCGATTCGCTGGTCCGCATTCAGGGCAACGCCGGCGCGGTCTTCAACCAGCAGGACCAGTTGCTTGGCGTGCGTGTGTTGTTCCCAACGCTCCGGGAGGTCGAGGTCGTTCAGGCAGCGCCGCGCGACCCTTTCGCGGTCCCAGCAGTTCCGATCACGGAGCTGTTTCGGTACTCACCCGATCCTGGACTCCTGCACCGCGTCCACGTGCAAGGCAAGGTCACGCTCGACTGGCCAGGGCGCATGCTGTGCATTCAGGACCCCAGGGCTGCGATCTGTATTCAGACGACGCAGTCAACCGGCGTGGCAGTGGGCACTCTCGTCGACGTCGTGGGTTTTCCGGCGATTAACCTGTTTAAGCCAACGCTCGAAGACGCGACCTTTCGCACGGCAGGCAGCGCCTCTCCTGTGATGCCGCTTGCGATCACGGCCGATCAGGCCATCCAGGGCAATCTCGATGGCCAGCTTGTGCAGATGGATGCGGAGCTGATCGGCAAGGACCTCGCTTCGACCGATCCCACCCTGATGTTGCGCGTGGGCCGCTACGTTTTTCCGGCCATCCTTCCCAAGGACGCAGCCCTCGGCGGCGCGCTTCCCTGGAAGGATGGCAGCCTCGTGCGCATCACCGGCGTTTGCAATGTGCAGGTGGACTCCCTGAGCACCAATTTAGGCGAGGGTGTGGTAAAGCCCGAGTCGGTACACATCCTGCTGCGCTCGATCGACGACATTTCTGTTCTCCAGGCGCCGACCTGGTGGACCTCAGAACACACGCTCGAGAGCTTTTCCGTCGTTGGCCTTCTGGTTTTCGCCTCCTTCGCCTGGATCGTCGTCCTGCGCCACCGCGTGGCGCTGCAGACGCGCGCGCTTCGCGGCAGCGAGGAGCGCCTGCGTCACCTCTCGGAGCACGACGCGCTCACCGGCCTGCCCAACCGCATCCTTTTGAACGACCGCTGCCAAACCTCGCTCAAGCGCGCAGTTCGTTTTCAGACGTGCTTTGGCCTGCTCATGGTCGATGCCGACGAGTTCAAGATTGTGAATGACGCACTTGGCCACCAGGCCGGCGACCAGTTGCTGTGCCAGTTAGGCGACCGCCTGTGCGACTGCGTGCGCGCCACTGACACTGTGGCTCGCATCGGCGGGGATGAGTTCATCGTCCTGCTTCCCGACCTGCGCATTCCCGCGGAAGCCGAATCCATCGCGGCCAAAATCGTTGCTGCCGTCGCCCATCCTTATCAGATCGATCAGACGCAGGCTGTCATCACGGTCAGCGTTGGCGTCGTCACTTACCCCGAGGCGGGAAGCGATCTTGACACGCTCATGCAATATGCCGACGAAGCCATGTACGCGGCCAAAGAGAAGGGCAAGAACAGCTTCCAGGTGTACCGGCCCAAGTCTGCGCCTGCCGGCGGAAGCGGTGGGAATTCTCTGCTGCACCCTCCCCACATTCCGCTGGCCACCGGCGGCGCCTGATTCTGCTTGCTGTTGACTGAAGCTACCCCGCTCCCGCCAGCAGCCCGCGCCTGCGCATCTCCATCGTCAACGCTTGACGATCTTCTCCAGCCGCGGATCTTGCCACAGTGCGGAGAATTCCTTGTCAACGTACACATCGGCCAGCTGCGGATAACGGCCGTCCCTGGCGCGGCGCAGGTAGTCTAATGCGCCCTCAAGGTTCCCCTTCTGGGCATAGATCTTGGCGATCAGGTAATCCATCCGCGCGAGTTGATCCGGCGATTTCAACTGGGCAATCATTCCCTCCTCGCTCGAGGTGAAAATGTCGGGATCGAGCTCAAGAGCCCGCGCGTATTCGTTCATGGCGCGGTCCATCCGCGACAGGCCCACCCACGTCTCTGCCATGTTCACGTGAAAGGATGCATTCTCTTCGTTCAGCTCCAGCGCCTGTTTCATGTAGTTGAGCGCCGCCTTGTACTTCTTCTGAATGCACATCAATGCGCCCAGGTTATTCAGCGCGCTTGCATTGTGGGGATCGCTTTTGACGGCCGCAAGAAAGCTTTTGCGCGCGGCGCCGTAGCTCTCCAGCTTGAGCTGGGCGATCCCCAGCTTGTTATAAAGTGTGGCGTTCGGTCCGCCGGTGCGCAGAGCCTTCTGGTAATAAACCACGGCCGACAAATAGTCGCTCCGAGCGCGGGCGATGTCGCCGTGCTCCTCAGACGCCTTTGCTGTCTCCAGGCTGATCCCGTTGGGAAGGTCCCGCATGGGAGCCCTCCATCCATACGCGGCGGCGCAGGACATCAGGCTCATCGCGGCGATGATGATTGAAAGTCTTGGCATGGAACACCTCTTTCTCGATCCGGGGCAACTCAGGGAGGGCTGCTCGATCGGTTGCCCCCGGCATTCTGCACGTTGGATCGATTTGAGTAGAGACCAGGCCGGCCCCGGCGTACAACGCTATACCTGCTACTTCTCCGTAGCGGCTGGGTTACTGCCGCTGGCGCGCTGCTAAATACCCAGCGATCCAGCAACTTGTCCTCACGGTGAAACAGGGGCTCGTCTGCATTTGCATCGCTGGTAACAAGGGTTACCTGCCGTTACACGCTGTCTTTGCACCGCTTCGTACACCGTTAAAGCCTTTCGCAATCGGAAAGCCGCGCTAACATTACAATCGACCCAACGATCCCACACTCGTTCGCGAGGCGCCGGCAGATGACTGCGGAAAGTCCCGAAACGATCGAACTCGCCGAGCAGCGCGCGGAACTGAAAACGCTCCTTGAGTCCAGGAGCTTCGCCCGCGCACCCACACTGGCGAACCTTCTCTCCTATCTATGCGAGAAGCTCTTTGCCGGCGAGGCAAACCAGATCAAGGAATACTCGATTGCAGTCGAAGCCTTTCGCCGCAGCGCTTCATTCGATCAGGATTCGGATTCCATCGTTCGCGTTGAGGCCAACCGCCTGCGCCGCCGCCTCGCCGAGTACTACCAGGGCGAAGGCGCCCAAAATCCGCTGCAAATCTCGATTCCGGTGGGGCAGTACGTTCCGAAGTTTGAACGCAATGCCACGGCGGGCGCCGGAAGTCTTTCCATGGCCCCCGCCAAAGCCTCACCCGGAATTGGCGTCGCGCCCTTGCAGAGTGTGTTTGCTCCGCTCCTTCGGCATGGGTGGTGGGCTGCCTTATCGCTCCTCGTTCTCTTGCTGGCCTTTAGCTATGTTTGGCATCGCTCCCTGCAGCAGAAGCAGGGGCAGCCTGCAGTTGACTCGAACCCATTCGCCGGCCTGTCCTCAGAACCTTCGCTGGGGCCGCCGGGCGGCGAGGAGGTGCGAATTCTGGCGGGCGCGGGCCGAAGCTTCGTCGACCACGCCGACAAGCTCTGGAACGCTGACGCCTGGTTCACCGGCGGCACCGCGGTCAAGAGCTCCGCCGAACACATTGCGCGCACACTCGATCCGGGATTCTACCGTACCAGCAGGCAAGGACAGTTCCGCTACGACATTCCCTTGCACAATGGCATCTACGAGCTGCATCTGCACTTCGCTGAAACCGTCTATGGGCCCGAGTCCTCCGGCACGGGAGGAGAAGGCAGCCGCATCATGACCATCCGCGAAAACGGCAAGCCGCTGGTCAGCGGTTTCGATGTGGTGGCCGACGCCGGCGCAAGCTCCGCCGCCGACGTGAAAGTGTTTACCGACATCGAGCCGGCCGCGGACGGCATGCTTCACCTCGAGTTTTCGGCGGACAACGGCCAGCAGGCGACCCTCTCCGCCATCGAAATCCTGCCCGGAATCCGGGGACACCTTCGTCCTGTTCGCATTCTGGCAAGGGAAACCCCCTACTACTCCAACGATAGCCATTGGTGGAGCCCCGACGACTACTTCGACGGCGGGCAGTTAGCGGCTTATACCTCGCCCGTGAAAGGAACCGACGATCCCGAGCTTTACGAGACCGAGCGGTGGGGTAACTTCTCCTATGCCATTCCGGTCTCTGCGGGAAAGTACACGGTGACGCTGCATTTTGCGGTGCGCCATGGCGACTGGGACGAGCTGCCCGCTGTCGCTCTCGAGGGCAAACCGGCGGTCGCTCATGTCTTCAATGTCTTCTGCAACGGCCAGGTCCTTCTCACCGGCTTCGACCTAGCCAAGGAAGCCGGCGCCTCCGACGTCGTGATCCGGAGATTCGCGGATCTGGAGCCGAATGCCCAGGGCAAACTGATTTTGAGCTTCATCCCGGTCAAGGGCTATGCCACGGTGACCGGAATCGAAGTGCTGCCGCAATGAAGCTCGCTTCCGCGGAGTTGCTGGTGACTGCCATCGCGGGGTGCCGCTTGGCTTCATTGGGGTGGAGTTCCTGATCGGGTGGGCAGCGGCGGCCTGCTACTCCGCTCCCGTCAGCAGCCCGCGCCTGCGCATCTCCGTCATCACCCTTTCCACCTTCCAGTCCAGCGCTCCGGTGCCATCGACAACCAGGTCTGCCTTCCTGGCGGAAGGCCGCACATAGGCCACGCTGGTGGGCCGCACCGTGCGGTCGTACTGCTCGCGCACCAGCTCGGGTGTTCGCCCGCGCTCTTCCACGTCGCGCTTCAACCGCCGCTCAAAACACAGAGCGTCCGGCGTATCCACGTACACGCGCAGGTTGTAGCAGGGGAGCAGCTCGCTGTAGTGAAGAGCGAAGAGCCCCTCGACGATGAGAAACGGGCCGGCAGTGACGCGCTGGCTGCGGCCCGGGACGCGCGTGTAGGTGGCGAAGTCATAGACGGGGCGATCTATGGTTTCTCCGCGCGCCAGTGCGGCGATGTGCCGGGCAAGCAACGGAACCTCAATCAACGCCGGGTCGTCGAAGTTCTTTTTCACCCGCTCGGCCAGCGGCAGTTCCGTGAGGTCGAGATAGTAGTCGTCGAGATGAAAGCGCAGCCCGCGCAGCGTGCGCGCCAGCTCGTTGGCTAAGGTCGTCTTGCCCGATCCCGAGCATCCGGCAATCCCCAGCACCGTGGGCGGAAACGGCAGGCGCGGCGCCTCTTGTGCTACCGCGTTGCCGATCTTGGCGCCCGGGAAGCGGCTCAGCGTCCCTGCCGCCTCATTCGCCGCCGCCTGAATCATCCCCACGCTCACCCCTCCGCTTCCACCCTCTCGGCGATTCTCGGCACCAACCGTTTCAGCAAACTGGCCAGTCGGCTCTCTACCCATCGGCCTGTCTCGTTGACATCCTCGTGGCTTAGCGGCTTTGTGCCCAGTCCCGCGGCCAGGTTGGTCACGCACGAGATGCCGAGCACTTCAATTCCCATGTGCCGCGCCACAATCGTCTCGGGAACGGTGGACATGCCCACCAGCGTCGCGCCCAGCGCACGAAACGCTCGAATCTCTGCGGGCGTCTCGAAGCTTGGTCCCGGCATGGCAAGATATACGCCTTCCTCCAACGTGAATCCCTCTTCGTGCGCCTCTTCCTTGGCCAGCGCGCGGAGCGCCCAGCTGTAGGCCTCGGTCATGTCGAAGAATCGCTGGCCCGCCCCGGCGCGGACCGCGAAGCGCGGTTCATTGGGCCCGTTCAGCGGGTTCCAGCCCATCAGATTGATGTGGTCGCTTAACAATACGAGTTCGCCCACATGCAGTCCCGGCTGAATACCGCCTGCCGCATTCGTCAGCACCACCGCGTGCACTCCGAGCATGCCCAGCACGCGCGTGGGAAATGTGACCTCAAGCGGCGAATAGCCCTCATAGAAGTGGACGCGCCCCTGCAGGATCACCACCGGCGCGCCGCCAAGCATCCCCGCTACCACGCGGCCTGAATGGCCCTCAACAGTGGATTGCGGAAAGTGAGGGATCTGATTGTAGGGGACAATCGCCGGATTTTCGACCGCGTCGGCGGCTGCGCCCAGCCCCGAGCCCAGCACGATGCCGACTCGAGGGTCGAGCGAGCCCATCTCCGCTTTCAAAAAGGCAGCGGCTTCTACGACTTGTTCGTAATAGTTCATTTGCGTGGACCGGCGGTGCGCTTGCAGAACATTCTACTCACAAAGTTGCACTGCCGCGCCTGTGCAAAGGTAGCTTTTGCGGATTCCGCAGGAAGGCGACGGCCGTCACATTTTGCTGGTTTTCGCCGGCAGTATAATGCCATCCGGCCGAGGTGCGGGTGGCTCGCTTACTGACCCGCCGCGCCCCGGCCGAGGCAAGCGATTGGAGCGATCGCGATGACAATGCAGGTGGCGGAACACGAGTTGATTTTGGCGCGCCGCATGGAGCGCCTGGGCACGGAGACAGCCTTTGAAGTCCTCAGCAAAGCGAAGGCGCTCGAGCGCCAGGGCAGGAACATTGTGCATCTTGAGATCGGCGAGCCCGACTTCTCGACCCCGCAGCACATCATCGAAGCGGCTGTGGGGGCGCTGCGCGGCGGGTGGACTCACTACGTCCCCTCGGCCGGTCTGCCCGAGCTGCGTGAAGCCATCGCCGGATATGTGAGCCGCACGCGCGGCGTGGCCGTCCGGCCGGAGGAAGTGGTCGTTGTCCCCGGCGGAAAGCCCATCATCTTCAACGCCATGCTCGCCCTCATCGACGAAGGCGACGAAGTCCTTTATCCCAACCCTGGATTTCCCATCTACGAATCGATGATCCGTTACGCCGGCGGCACGGCGGTTCCCATTCCCCTGCGCGAAGAGCGCAACTTCGCTATGGACGTGGACGAAATGGCGCGCCTGATCACGCCCCATACCAAACTTGTCATCCTCAACTCGCCTCAGAATCCGACCGGCGGCGTGCTGAGCCGCCGCGACATCGAACGCGCCGCCGCAGTCATTGGCGATCGCAACATCATGATCCTGAGTGACGAAATCTACAGCCGCCTGCAGTTCGAGGGCGAGCCTTTCTCCATCATGAGCGTGCCGGGCATGAAGGCGCGCACCATTCTGCTCGACGGATTCTCGAAGACCTATGCCATGACCGGCTGGCGCATCGGTTACGGAGTCATGCGCGCCGATCTCGCTGCCCAGATCGCGCGCCTGGTAACGAACTGCAACTCCTGCACCGCCGCCGCCACGCAGCGCGCGGCGCTGGCCGCGCTCGCCGGCGATCAATCCGCGGTGGACGCAATGCGCGCAGAGTTCGAGCGCCGCAGCCGCGCGTTTGTCGACGGCCTCAACCGTATCAAAGGCTTCAGCGCGCGCATGCCGAAAGGCGCGTTCTACGTCTTCGCCAATATCGCCGCCACGGGATGGCCCTCCAAACGGCTTGCCGATGCGCTGCTGGAACAGGCTGGCGTGGCGGCTCTCTCGGGCACGGCGTTTGGATCATACGGCGAAGGCTACGTGAGGTTCAGCGTGGCCAACTCCATGGAGAACCTGATGGAAGCGCTCCAGCGCATTGACGCGTGGACGAAGACAAATCTGTAGCGGCAGGGAAAGTGGCCGACTTGAAGCGCGAAGGAGAACGGCAATGGCGCTGAGGGATTCAAAAACCGGTTTGCTCACCAAGGAATACTCCATCGAAGAGCTGTGCGATGCTGCCCGCCTCATGCGCGGCTACAATCTTGTCGCACTCTGCGCTGCAGGCTCCGGCCATGCCGGCGGCACGCTCTCCATCATGGACCTCGCCGCCGCCCTCTATCTGTGCGTGGCCGACCACGATCCCCGGAATCCCGCTTGGCCCGATCGCGACCGCATCCTCTGGTCGGCCGGCCACAAAGCGCCCGCGCTCTACGTCTCGCTCGGCATGGCTGGCTTCTGCCCGCTCGACGATGTGGTAACGCTGCGCAAACTCGGCTCGCCGTTTCAAGGCCATCCACACTGGCTCAAGCTGCCCGGCGTCGAGGTCTCCACCGGCTCTCTCGGCCAGGGGCTGAGCATCGCCGTCGGCATGGCTCTGGCCGCGCGCATCGACGGCCGGAAGCACAAAATCTTCTGCCTCATGGGCGACGGCGAACAGCAGGAGGGCCAGGTGTGGGAAGCGGCGATGGAAGCCGGCCACTTCCATCTCGACAACATCATCGCCGTCATCGATTGCAACCGCCTGCAGATCGACGGTTGGGTCAAGGACGTGATGCAGGTGGAGCCGCTCGCCGCCAAGTACTCGGCCTTTGGCTGGGAGGTACTGCGCATCGACGGCCACGACATGAGCCAGATCGTCGACGCCTTCGAACAGGCCCGTGCCGTTGCCGACAGCCCCGTTGTCATTCTCGCCGACACTGTCAAAGGCAAAGGCGTCAGCTTTATGGAAAATCAGCCTGGCTGGCACGGCAAGGCTCCGAATCGCGAGGAACTCGCCAAAGCGCTCGAGGAGCTCGGCCTCGCCGATCGCATCCCCGTTGAGGAGCTGCTCGCGAAGGCGAAGAGTTGGCAGGCCGAAGCATCGCACATTCTCGATTCCAGAATGCCGCGGTTCTCGCGCGACTACTGGTGGAACGCCGACCCCGCCGCCATGCACGTCGCGATGGAGCCCACTCGCAAGGGCTTCGGCCGCGCCCTCGCGGAATGCGGCGATGACGAGCGCGTCGTCTGCATCGGACTCGACATCTCCGGCTCCATCACCATTGCCGATTTCTACGCCGGCAAGCCGGAGCGCGCCCGCCGCTGGATCAGCATGGGAATTGCGGAGCAATCGGCCACGGCGGCCGCCGCGGGCATGGCGCGCGAGGGCAAGCTGCCCGTCCTCGGCTCCTATGCTACGTTTTCCGCCGCACGAAACCTCGACCAGCTCCGTGTCTCGGTTTGCTACTCCAACCTCAATGTTCTCGTCGCCGGCGCGCACGCGGGCGTTTCCGTCGGCCCCGATGGCGCCACGCACCAGGCGCTTGAAGATCTCTTCGCCATGCTCGGCCTGCCCAACATGTCCGTCGTCGTCCCCTGCGACGCCATCGAAACGCGCAAGGCCGCGCGCCATCTCCTCCTCGACCACGTCGGGCCCAAGTACATCCGCTTTGCGCGCGAGGCCACGCCGATCGTGACCGGCGAATCGACGCCATTCGTTTTCGGCAAGGCGAACCTGATCCGCCTGCGCGCGGAGTCAACGGAATTTGCCGGCTCCTTTGAGACACGTCTCGCCGAAGACTGCGCCGACGAGCACGAGGATCTGAGCATCCTCGCCTGCGGGCCGATGGTGCCTGAAGCGATGCGCGCGGCATGGATCCTCAAGCGCGACTTCGGCTACGAGACCCGTATCCTGAACCTGCACACGCTCAAGCCCATCGACAGGGAGGCTATTGTTCGCGCGGCGCACGAAACCGGCGTGCTCGTCACGGCTGAAGAGCATCAGATTGGCGCGCTTGCTGGCCGCGTCAGCTCGATTCTTACCGCCAGCCGTGAGCTCTACAGCGTGCCCGTCATCACCGCTGCCATCGGCATCAAAGACCGCTTCGGCGACTCCGGCGCGCCCTGGGAACTCGTCAAGGAACTCGAGGTCAGTGCCGAACACATCGCCGAGACGGCCCTGGAACTGATGGCCGTCAAACGCCAGCACGTCGCGCATCTTGTAACCGTCTGATTCTCTCGGTCTCGCCCGCTTCTGCGAAAGCGCAATCCATCGGCCGAGTATTCCTCCCCGGTCCGCTGCCGGAAGGCCTCTCGATGAACAGCGTGTGAAAAGGCTCCAGGGCCTGCCAGAGCGTGGAATTCACCCGTCGAACTATGTGGTAGCTTTCTTGTGTGTCCACCGCCAATACACTGGTCCCCGGCCAAATTGAGCCTGCGCAGCCAGGTTCAAAGCGGTTTACTGCCTGGCACGCCGGGACGGCGGCGCTTCTGGCCCTGGGCTATTCCGGCTACTACTTCTGCCGCTCCGATCTCTCGGTGGTGTTGCCGGTTCTCATACGCGATCTGGCGCAGCACGGCATCACACCGAATGAGGCGCAGATACGGCTCGGGTTCATGGCTTCGGTGGGCACCGTGGCATATGCATTCGGCAAGTTCTTCTCGGGAGCACTAGCCGACACCGGCGGAGGGCGGCGAAGTTTTCTTGGCGGAATGGCCGGCTCCATCTTCTTCACCATCATCTTTGCCGCGAGCGGTGGATTTCCGCTCTTCACGCTGGCATGGATCGGAAACCGGCTGTTCCAGTCACAAGGGTGGGCAGGCCTAGTGCGAGTTTCGTCGCGATGGTTCTCCTATTCGACTTACGGCAGCGTGATGGCTGTGGTGAGCCTGAGCTTTCTGTTTGGCGATGCGGGCTGCCGGTGGATGATGAGCCAGCTGATGGCGCACGGCGTGGGCTGGCGCGGGGTGTTTTTCTTCGCGTCTGGAGCGCTTGCGGTTTTGATGGTGACGAACCTGCTGCTGCTGCGCGAAGCGCCCGAGGAGCGAGGGCTGCCCGCACCGGAGGTTAATCCGCGAAATGTGTACGCGGACGAGGATCCAGCCGGCGACGGCGAAAGGGCAGGCGTTGGGGCGATCCTGCGGCCATTGCTCACCAGCTTTCCATTCTGGATGGTGTGCGTACTGGCGTTTGGGACGACGATGCTGCGCGAGACGTTCAACCTGTGGACGCCCACCTACTTCGTCCAATTCGCCGGGCTAACGGCGAGCGCAGCGGCCAGCCGTAGCGCGCTTTTTCCGCTCTGCGGCGGCATCTCCGTGTTGCTTGGCGGATTCCTGAGCGACAAGCTTGGTCCCAACGGGCGCAACACGCTGGTCGTGATTGGAATGACGGCGTGCACGGTTTGCCTCGTGCTCATGGGGCGCATTCCCGACCACTCCGGCGAATGGGCGCCAACGATCCTTGTAGCGCTCGTCGGCTTCATGTTGTTGGGGCCCTACTCCTACCTGGCTGGCGCCATGTCGCTCGATTTCGGGGGAAAGCATGGCAGCGCTACAGCCGCTGGAATCATCGACGGCTTCGGCTACATGGCTGGATGGCTCTCGGGCGATACAGTGGCGCGGATCGCCGTTGATTTCGGCTGGCGGAGGGCATTTCTCTCGCTTGCGGTGGTTTCGCTGCTCACGGCGCTCGTCGCGACGGTGTTGGCGGCGCATCAAAGTAAGCAAAAAGTCCAGCCTGCCTAGGTCGCGGTTCAGCCGGTCCGGATCGCGGGGCGATGGCGATGTTGAGCGGAAGGGCGCCGAGGGTCGTGGAGGCTGCGCGGGGCTGATTTGGCGGTCGCCGTTGGCCGAGGACCCTCGTAATACCGACAAAATTTGACGAAATTTGTCGACGGCTTTGAGGTCGATTTATTGATTCTAAATGAGTTATTTCGATTTTTGCCTCCGAAATCGCGCAATTTTTTTAATTATTTAATTTCCTCTGTGGCGGTGGATTTCGGGCGACCGACGGGCCTGCGCTCGCCTGTGAAGGGCTTCGGCTGATGGAGAGCCGCGGAGATAGCGACCCTGGCGTTGGCCAGGTAGTGCTCAGCTTCGGCGTGAGTGACGATTTCTCTCATCGATGCATAGTTGATACAGGCAATGAAGTGGCAGATGTTTTCGTAGCCGCAGAGAGGAGGCGTGGCGCGGAGATAGGCTTCGCTGGCGGCTTTCCAGGCGTCGTCGTCGGGGTCGTCCTCGTCAAGATCGGCGGCTTCCTTGTCATAGGCGTAGTCCCAGGCACGCAGGCAGCGGTTGATGGTCTTGATTACAGAGTTGTCTTTGGGCGGGAATATGTTCCTAGGTGCGCCCTCGTCAGCGACTTCGCACGTGTCAGTAGGCTCGCTCGCATCGTCAGCGGCTTCGCTCGGGGCCTCAGGTGCGGCTGCGGTTGGAGGTGCGGGCGAAACTGGAGGTGCGATTGGGGCGGAATCGATTGAAACAACGGTGTCTGCCATGGAATAGCTCCTTCATCATTAAGGCTAGCGATTTGGGAGAATTAACCGGCAAACTTGGGGAAATTTTTGTGCGGGGCGTAAGGGATGGAAGGGGAAGGGGTTAGGTGGGGATTGAAGGAGCCTTGTTGGGTGGGTGGGGGTTGACAGGGAAGCAGCGGCTGAAGCTCAAGCGGGGCGCCCAGGCGATGCCAGGTGTTCTGGCAGAAGCAGCCTTCTCAAAGTTCTTTCGCGCCTCCGCGCCTTTGCGATATTCGTGTTTCATCTTTCTGCCCGAGAGCACGGTGAAACGGAAAGAGTGAGCGGCTGCTGTTCCCACTCCGTCTTTCCTGGTAGTAAAACGTATCGAAAGCCCTTACCTTGAGGTCGCTTCTGATCTTCCTCAAGGTCATAGAAGACCACCCAGGTTATATCTGCGCAAACAAGTGTGAACGGGCCTAGAAAGTTTCCCGGACAATTGAAACTGAGCCCATCGCCGCCTGAGAATAGTGGCTGATCGCCCTTGAAAAGTACTGTCCCAATATTTATGAACGAGTTATCGGTTGTATCGAACTGATTAAAGAAACATCTCGTTTCTGTGACATGAATGTGATACGAACTATCATTTTTTACCGTGAGTATGGCTTGTCCCCTATTTTCATCTTCTGATGCTGAAAGCGCGTGCAGGCCGCTATATACGTCGATCATTTCCTTTTTGAGGTGTCGTTCGACAACAAAACGAACTAAAGGCGCATCTGCGAGGATAATCAGGCCGCAGATTGCCGTGAAGATGATCGCATGAAGGCCAAAGTTAACTTTCCGCCGATTGCATTCAAGGTCTGCGCGGTAGCGATCGATAACTGGCAGGAATTTCGGGTACGGTCTTTTCTGGGTAAACGACATCCGATTTACAAGCCAGACACTCGCAAAATTTGCAAAGGGCCACAAGTCAACAGCCACCCATACGGTGACGATGCCCAATCCAACCAAAATGCTCAACAGGTTGGGCGAGATTCCCGAAAGCAGGACTGCCAATAGGATTGGGGATAGCGGATGCCTAAGAAGGGACTTGATGCCTCGCTGCCCCAACGTTGGAAGAGGCAGTTCTGCAATGGACCATTCGCGCTCGATTTTTCGATGTGGCTTTTTCTTGGACACTTATTTACTCGGCATCTCGACCTTTTCGAGGCCACTTCGCATAACGCGTTTTCTTTTGCCTAAAATCCTACTCTGTTTATCGTTACCCGGCATGAGGAATCGCGGTAGCGAGCGGCATCGAGGAAGCGGTCGCTCAGTGGTTAAAGCTCCTGTTTTTAATGCCCTTTTCGGCACGGCTGAAGCCGTGCCCTGATACAAGGCCTGTCGGTTTGGGTTCGTGCGATCCCACCCTTCGCCAGAAAAAAAGCGAAGGATGGGGCACCCATTTAAATGGATTGGGAAAGGTCGCGAAGAGCAACCGCAGATCCTTCGCTCCGCTTACCCCACTTGCGTGGGGCCCCAAACGCGCTCCGCTCAGGATGACAAATGTGGTGGTGGGCGAACGCCGGTTTGCACGCGGCCGCTCAGGCGATTTATGGTTATCTGGCTTGATTAGCTGATATGTAGATCATCAGGTTGGCCAAAGAACACCCTCAGGGGTTAAAACCTCTGTTTTTTTGTGTCCTTTTCGGCACGCGACCCGCCGCTGGGTGGGTGCCACGGCCGTGCCCTTACTACAAATTCTGAAAACGCTCCACGCAGATTTGGGAAGAGATTTCGCAAGGTGAGACGCAGGATTTGATATAAGACCAAATTGGTCGTAGATTAAATAAGACTGAATCAGTCGTATATCTGAGATGGTTGTCTGGCTCTTCATCCAACAGTCGGCCAGAGTGATTTGGATCACGGCGAGAGTCGGACTTGTTTGGTCCGATATGGCAAGAGTCGCCTAGCCTTGCGCTGAGGTCCAGATCGAATCGCTTAACGCGGATGAGGTCCAGGCAGCGGGTGAATTGGAGGTCTTCCCTTGAAAGGCCGGGTTTCATTCGTCCTTTTTATTCTTGTCATGGTTGGGGCGTTCGGGCTCCGCGCGCAGGACGCGCAGAGTCTTCGCGTCGGCGGCCTTGTGCACGACGCGACGGGCTCGGTAATCCCGGGCGCGGAGGTCAATCTGCGGCTGGCCAGAACGGATGCGCCGCTTTCGCAAGTGACAGACGGGCAGGGGCGCTTTGAAATTGCTGTTCCGGCAGAGGGCAGCTATGGAATCGAAGTTCACGCGGGCGGATTTGCGGTTTACAGCGGGCGAGCGGCGGTGAGCAAGGCGTTACCTGACGCGAATGTCGACGTAACGCTGACAGTAGTGGGCAATGCAGAAACAGTGGAGGTGACAGCGAATGCTTTGGCGGCTGAGACTACGAGCACGCAACTGGGCGAGACACTGCAATCGAAAAAGATGGAGAGCGTACCGCTGAACGGACGGAGTTTTACCGATCTGATGGCCATGCAGCCGGGGATTGTGCCGGTGAACACGGCGCAACCGGGCGCGGTGGTGATGACGGGCGTAGCGACCACGCCACCCTCAGGCGACGCGAATCCGGGAAATCTGTCGATCAGCGGCCAGCGGGAGGATTCGAACGGGTTCCGCGTGAATGGCGCCGATGTGGAAGAAGACGTGAACATGGGCACGTCGATCGTTCCCAATCTCGACGCGATCGACAGTTTTCAGGTGCTCACTTCGAATTTCGACGCGGAGTATGGAAATTCGAGCGGCGGGCAAGTTCTAGTGACGACCAAGAGCGGGACCGAGCAACTGCACGGCAGCGCGTTCGAGTTTTTGCGCAACACGGCGCTGGATGCGCGGAACTATTTCTCGTCGGACCGGGCAGCGTACCGGCAAAATCAGTTTGGCGCCGCCGTGGGAGGGCCAACTCTTTGGACGGGCCTCCACTGGTTCGCCGACTACCAGGGAACGCGGCTGACGGAGGGAATTGACACTGGCGACATCGCGGTGCCGTCAGTGGCCGAGCGCGGAGGCGACTTCAGCCAGGTTCCACTGACGGGAAGCGTGAACGGGATTGCGTGGGCGGGGCAGTTGTCGCAAGAGCTGGGACAGGCGGTGACCGCGGGCGAGCCATATGCGCAGGTGTTTCCCACGGGGATGATTCCGCAGACCCTCTGGTCGGCGCCGGCGAAGTTTCTGCTGGCCTCGATTCCCGCGCCCAATGCGGGCGACGCGGTGTTCGCGACAGCGAGTGCGGCCCAGACCCTGCAGGATGACAAGGGCGGGCTGCGGGCTGACTGGATCCGCGGAAAGAGCGCGCTGACCGGCTACTACTTCGTGGACCAATATTCGCTGGATAATCCGTATCCGACTAGGACGGGCGGCGCGAATGTGCCGGGATTCGATGCGACCAGCCAGGGAAGGGCGCAGCTGGTGAGCCTGCAACACACGATGACCTTTGGCTCTTCCATACTGAACGAGGCGCACGCGAGCTTCATGCGCAATGCGAATGCCGTGGGACAGCCACGCGGCGGCGTGGGCCCGACGCTCGCGGAGCAGGGGTTCACGGGGATCGTTCCGTTGAAGCCGTCCACTGAGGGCGTTGAAAATGTTGCCTTCAACGACTTCACCATCGGCGTGGACACGACGGCGCTGGTGCAGGCCGAGAACATCTTTGAGGGTGCGGACGCTTTTTCGCGCATCATCGGCAAGCATGGGCTCAAGTTTGGTGGAGAGCTGCATGAGGACCAGATCAACACGCATCCCGACGTGGTGTTCAACGGAAGCTTCGGTTTCAATGGCTCGGAGACTGGCGTGGATTTTGCCGACTTCCTGCTGGGACTGGCGTCGAGCTACACGCAGGGCCAGGCAGCGAGTTTCTATAACCGCAACCTTTACATGTCGGCATTTGCGCAGGACAGTTGGAAGGCGACGAACCAGCTCACCGTGAATTATGGCGTGCGCTGGGACCGCATCCGGCCGTGGGACGAAAAGTTCAATCAACTGCAAACGCTGGTGAAGGGCGAGCAGTCACAGGTGTTTCCGGGCGCGCCGCTGGGACTGGTGTTTCCCGGCGATCCAGGCGTTCCGGATTCGCTGGCGCCGCCCAGGAACAATTTCTCGCCGCGCGTGGGAATTGCGTATGCCCCTGGCCCCCCTGCGGGGGGCAGATTTTTGGACAAGATCATAGGTTCGGCAGGTGCGACCAGCATTCGGCTCGGCTACGGCATGTACTACACGGCGTACGAGGGATTGTCGGCGGGAATCATGAGCGCGAATCCTCCGTATGGTTACACGTACACATCGGCCGCGCCGCCGCTGTTCACATCGCCGTTCACGGTGGCCGCGACAGGCGCGAACGCAGGGCAGCGGTTTCCGTTGCAGCATGTGGCGTATGGAGCGAGCCGCGCGAATCCGAATTCGACCGTGAACTGGAGCCAGTTTGAGCCGCTGGTGGGGATTCCTGCTGTTGATCCCAACGATGTGACCCCCTACGCGCAGCACTGGATGGCCAGTGTGCAACGGCAGTTTGGCGCGGGCACGCTGGCTACGATCAGTTATGTGGGTACGTCGTCGCATCATCTGCTGGTGCTCGAGGAGGCGAACCCGGCCGATCCTGCGTTGTGTTTGAGCCTGGGCGCCACGGCGTGCGGGCCGTTCAACGAGCAGGCGGCGCGAACGGAGTTCGGTGCACAGTTCGGCAGCGTTGAATTGCAGCGGACGATTGCCAACGCAAACTACAACGCCTTCGAAGCTACGCTGAACCATCGCGCGCACGGGTTGGATCTGCTGGCCAGCTATACGTACTCGAAATCGATCGATCAGTCGGCGGGGCTGCCGGAGCCGGTGAACCCGATCAATCCGTCGCTGAGCCGCGGACTGTCGGCTTTCGATATGCGGCACAACTTCGTCGCGAGCTTCCACTACGACATTCCGAAACCCAAAAGCGCGGAGCGCCTGCTCCATGCAATGGCGGATGGTTGGGCGGTTGTGGGAATCGCGCGATTCACGACGGGGCTGCCGGTCACACTGCTCAACAACAACGATACTTCGCTCTTGGGAACCATTCCGAATGGCATCAACAACAATGGAGTGGATACGCCGGAGTGGAGCGGCAACTCGCTGCACCTGAATTCGAATCCGCGCGACGGCGCGGCGGTCTTCGACGCCAGCCAGTTCAGCCTGCCGGCGCTGGGAACGTTGGGCAATGCACGGCGGCGGTTCTTCTCGGGGCCCGGCATGGAGAACCTGGATGCAACGCTCTCACGAGAGGTCGACCTGGGCGAGGGCCGCAGCTTCGAGTTCCGAGCCGAGGCCTTCAACGCCTTCAACCACGCGCAGTTCTTTGGGCCAGCTGCGGTGGAGGGGAACATCTCCAGCGGAACGTTTGGCGATGCGGTGAGCGCGATGCCGCCGCGGCTGATGCAGATCGCGGTGCGATACCGGTTCTAAGACAGTGGTTAGTGATTAGTAGTCAGTGGTCAGAAAGACCGTGGACGGTGGATCGTAGAGGCGGACTGGCCCGTTTGCGCGCGGCTCCAAATCTCTAGTGCCGTATCGACAGTGCTCCGCGTGCAAGGATTTCCTGTTGCCGATGTTGCTGCTGCGGAGCAGTGTGGATACAGCGATTTGCGCTAAGCCGTTAGCGCGGTGGACGTATGGGGATTGGATGCCGCCTGCGGAGAGTGGAGACGGCTAACCGAGCACGCGAGGATGTGCAGTTGGCCATGGCTGACCGGGTTTGCGCAGCGGCTGGTGAAGGTGGGCGGGCGACTGGTTAAGCATGCGCGGTATTACTGGATGATGCTTGCGGAAGGGCACCTCACGCAAAGGCGGTTCTCAGTAATGTTGCGAAGGATCGCGCTCTTGCCGCTTCCGGCAAACTGATCGGCCGACGGCAAAGACGGCAAAGCGAATTACAGAGGGCAAAGGAGGATGGATAGGTGTCGGCGCAATTGACTTGGAGGGCTCTCGATGAGGCGGACAACGCAAGGACGGCAGCAAATCGCCGGGCTTTCGTACCGCAATCGCTGACTTTTTCGGCACAAGTGTTCTTTCTCCTTGCACTCTACCTCAGGAACGGTATAATTGCCGGGATTTTGGGTCGAAAAACGAGATTCCAGTTTGGAAGTTACGAGCATGCCTGACACTGCGGCACCGGTAGTGGGCGGAAAACTGGGAAAGCTGGAAGAGCTATTTGTCAAGAACTCGATTTGGCTGGCGACGGGGATCATTGCGACGGCTTTCGTCGGGCGTGTAGCTTATTCCGCCTCCTGCTACCTTAACCCCGATGAGGCACTTCATTTCGATGCAGCTTGGTCCAATAGCTGGCTGGGAGCCTATGAAGGATCCCGCGCGCTGGCTCATCCGCCCCTCTTCATCTTGGTGCTTCATGGTTTTCTCTTGCTAGGGCATTCGGAAGTCATTCTCAGGCTGCCGAGCGTCCTTGGCGGGACTGCGGCTCTTGGGCTCGTATTCGCCTGGGTTCGGCGCAGCCTCGGAGAGATTCCAGCGCTGGCCGGACTTTTGTTCATGGCAGTGTCGCCAGCCGCTGTTTCCGCCTCTACAGAAGTCCGACAATATGGTCTGCTGCTTTGTTTCACTTGCGGCTCCCTCTATGCGACAGAGCGCGCGCTTAGCGAGCGGTCTCTGCTTTGGGCGATCGTACAGGGACTCCTGTTGCTTGCGGCAATCCTGACGCATTACACCGCGTTGATCTTGATATGTTCGGTCGACATTTACGTCTTATCGCGCTGGCTTTCAGACCGTTTTCCGCGGCCTGTATTGTTGACGTTTTGTGCAGGCCAGGTTGTCGTGGCAATGGCATTC
>JBEKAJ010000003.1:0-30760 GCA_050018295.1 Occallatibacter sp.
CGATCTCTCCTGGTTCTTTTCCGATTGGGTCGACGCCGACAAGGGCTTTCCTGACATCGCCATCGACGGCGTCTTTCCCTCGCACACCGAGGGCGACAATTGGCTTGTCGCTGTCAATCTCTCCAACTCCGGCTACGCCGCCGCCGAAATCCCCGTCACCGTCAGCAACGCTGCCGCCTCCGTCACCCAGCGCGTCGTCGTCCCCGCGCGCGGCAGGGCCACGCAGCGCATCCTCATGCAAGGCCAACCCACCCAGGTCCAGGCTAACGACGGCACTGTTCCAGAGACAGAAGCCAGCGTCCACATCCGTAGCCTCGACGCCGACGACAAGAGCGGCTCTTCCTCATCCCAACCCGCCGCCGTCCAGCAATAAGAAAGCGCGCACAAGCCCGCACAAATCGCCGCAAAGGAAAAGGGCCGCGCAGCGCGCAGCCCTCGCAGGTTGCAAACGAACACTAATGAATTGAATTCCCCGATGCGCTCACCGAAAGACAGTTCTCGCTGTACCCCACGATGCTCCCCAATCCCTAACCACTAACCACTGTCTCCCGCATTCCGCGCCCTCACCTTGAACCACACCGGCGTCCCCTTGAACCCAAACGCCTCGCGAATCTGGTTCTCCAGAAACCGCTCGAACGCGAAGTGCAGCTTGATGTCGCGATCCGTAAACAGCACAAACGTCGGCGGAGCCACCGCCGCCTGCGTCATATAGAAAATTCTGATTCTTTTCGCCATCGGCACCGGCGCCCGCTGAAAGTCGATCTTCTCCAAAAACCTATTCATCGCGCCCGTCGAAACGCGTTTGCGCCGCTCCTTGGCCACCGTCAGCACCTCGCGCAGCACGCGCGTCATGCCCTTTCGCTCCGGTCCGATCGCTTCCAGCGCAGATAAAAAAATCACCGGCGCATAGTCCAGATATTTCAGAGCTCCGCGCACCTGCTTTTCAAAGGTCTCGCGGTCTGCGGGCTTTTTCCCATCGCTCCGTCTTGTCGTCACCAGGTCCCACTTGTTCACAATGATGATCACGCTGCGCCCGCTCTCATGCGCGTACCCTCCGATCGTCGCGTCGCTCGCTGTCACGCCCTCAGTCGCGTCGATCAACACCAGCGCCACGTCCGCCGCCTCCAGGTGGCGCCGCGCCATCACCACGCTCATCTTCTCGGCCATCAACTTCGTCTTGCCCTTGCGCCTGATCCCCGCCGTATCCACAAACCGCAGCATCTGCCCCTCAAACTCCACCACTTCATCTACTGCGTCGCGCGTCGTCCCCGCAATCGGCGACACAATCGACCTCGTCGTCCCCGTCAGCGCGTTCAGCAGCGTGCTCTTGCCCACGTTCGGCCGTCCGATAATCGCTACAGCCGTCTCGCGCTGCTCAAACTCTCCGTGCGTCCGGATCCGCTTCTCGTCTTTCGCTTCGTCCTGCGCACCACGTGGTTCAGCGCTGACTCGCTGACTAGCCGGCTCACTTCCTTGCTGACTCGCCCCCTTGTTCCCTTGTTCCCTTGTTCCCTGTTTTTCTGGAATCGCCTCCGCAATCGCGTCAAGCAAGTCGCCAACGCCCTGCCCGTGCTCCGAGCTCACCGCAAACACATTGCGAATCCCCAGCCTGCGAAAGTTCTCCGCCTCCGCTGCCAGCCCTTCGCTCTCCACCTTGTTCACGGCCAGAAAAAGCGGCTTGCCTCCGCGCTTCAGCAAGAGCGCCAGATCGTAGTCGGGCCGCGCCAGTTCCGTCCGCGCGTCCACCACCATCACCAGCGCGTCCGCTTCCTCGAGCGCCACCTTCGCCTGCGCAAAAATCTCCGTCGCCATCAGCTCCGGATCGTCGGGCACAATCCCGCCCGTATCCACCAGCCGGTAATGCCGCCCCTGCCACTCGTACTCGCCATAGATTCGGTCGCGCGTAATTCCCGGCTCGTCGCCCACAATCGACCGCCGGCTCCCCGTCATCCGGTTGAACAGCGTGCTCTTGCCCACGTTGGGCCGGCCCACAATCGCCACCAATGGCAGCTTCGCGGCACCCTCCTTCACCGGCACAACCGATCTGCGATACGTTGGCAAGACTTGTCTCCTGCAGCGAAACAGTCGTAGGAGCGCTGCCTCATCAGTGTACTGTCCGGTTGGACCTCAAGCATTCCCCCCTGCACTTCGAACTAGAACTTAAGTCCTCAACAGATCTTTTGGTGAGCGTTTTCTCATCCCGGCGCATTGATCGCGGCCCTCGAATTGCTCTCTAACCAACGGAGGGTTCCATGCACATCCACCCTTCCGCCATCGGCCTGCATCCCATCAATACCTGCGCTGCCGGCAACGAACGTGCCGCCGCTGCCGAGCGTGCCGCTGACGTCCGCAAGCGTCTCCTGAAAGCGGCACAAAGCTCTGCGCCAGACGCATCCCCCGAAGAAGCCCTCCTCATCGGCCAGTGGCTCGACAGCCGCCATAGTCAGGTCCTGCCCGGCGATTCATACCATGCCGCATCGGAAGGCGAAGACCCCGACCTCGCCTGATCGGTCGTGGCGTCTGTCCCCACTTAAACTCTGGCTGCCGGCCAATCCACCTCGCCTTCGGCTAGAATCGAGCCGAGAAAGGCGACAATCCATGATCTCCGGCGCGCATATCATTCTCTACTCCAAAGACGCTGAAGCCGACCGCGCATTTTTCCGCGACGTTCTTCGCTTCCCATCCGTCGACGCAGGCCACGGATGGCTGATCTTCGCGTTGCCGCCGGCCGAAGCCGCATTCCATCCCAGCGATCGCAATGGTCCCCACGAGCTATACCTGATGTGCGGCGACCTCAAGGCCGAAATGGAATCGCTCTCGCAGAAGGGCGTCGTTTGTTCTCCGGTTGAAAACGAGCGATGGGGTACGATCACCAGGATCGTGATGCCCGGCGGAGGCAAGGTGGGTCTCTACCAGCCAAAGCATCCCACCGCCCTCCACGCACATTAGCGACACTTACTCGCTCCCTTGCTCGCTTGCTTTCTTGTTCCCTCGGTTCCTTGGTCCCTGCATTCCATATGATGGATGCAGCGCCCTTCATGCCCTCCTCCGACGCCTCAACTCGCGCCCTGCCCACTCTCCACGAGTTCTTCTCGCCCGGCGGAATCCTCGCACGCTCTATGCTCCCATTCGAGTACCGCTCCGGCCAATATGAAATGGCCAAAGCCGTCGAGCGCGCCCTCGCCGAGCGCCGCCATCTTATCGTCGAAGCCGGCACCGGCACCGGCAAAACCCTCGCCTATCTGCTGCCTGCACTCCGCACCGGACAGCGCGTCATCGTTTCCACCGGAACCAAGGCCCTCCAGGATCAGCTTTTCTTCCGCGACGTCCCTTTCCTCGAAACCCTCCTCGGCGAGCTGCGCGTCTGCTACATGAAGGGCCGCGCCAACTACCTCTGCCGACGCAAGCTCTTCGCCCTCCGCGACCAGCCCATTTTGTCTGGCCTCGATGAAATCGACGAGTACCGCCAGATCGCCGAGTGGGAGCGCATCACTGAAACCGGCGACCGCGCTGAGCTTTCTGCCCTTCCCGAATCCTCCGCCCTCTGGCACAAGCTCGATGCCCGAACCGACGCCTGCCTCGGCTCTACCTGTCCCGACTATCGCCGCTGCTTCATCACCGAGATGCGCCGCCGCGCCCTCGAGTCCGACCTCATCATCGTCAATCACCACCTCTTCTTTGCCGACACCGCCGTCCGTCTTGCCGCCGGTAATGCGCCCGACGCCGGCATCCTCCCCGAATCCGCCGCCGTCATCTTCGACGAAGCCCACGAGCTCGAAGAGGTCGCCTCGCAATACTTCGGCCGATCGCTCTCCAATCTCCGCTTCGAGGACCTGGCCCGCGACACCGACGTCCTCCTCCGCGGCCAATCCTCCGCCACGCAGATTCCTGCCCTCACCCAGCAGCTTCGCGAGCGCGCCCGCCTCTTCTTCGCCGCCCTCCCCATGCCCGCTGACGGCCGCCATCCCTTCACCAACCGCGAAGAGTTCCTCGAGTCCTCCGGCGAGCTCTACCTCGCCGTCCGCTCTGCCCTCAAGCTCATTGAAGCGGAGATGGACCGCCTCACCGAGGTAGACGAAGCCCACGGCCTCCAGGCCCGCGCCGCCCTCCTCCATGCCGATCTCGAGTTCATGCTCGAATCCACCGCCTCCAACACGGTCTTCTGGCTCGAGCGCCGCGCCGCCCCCGGCACATCATCCGTCCAAAGATCTGCTGTACGCAGTACCCTTCAGGCCACGCCTATCGACGTCTCCGAGCTCCTTCGCACCCTGGTCTTCGAACAGATCCCCACCGTCGTCCTCACCTCCGCCACCCTCACCGTTCAGGGCAGCTTCGAGCACATCCGCCGCCGTCTCGGTCTCGCCGACACGCGCGAGCTCATCGTCCCCTCACACTTCCGTTACGACCGGCAGGCTCTCCTTTATCTCCCGCCTTCCATGCCCGACCCTCGCGACCCGGACTTCGTAGCCTCTGCCGCCGTCACCATTGAGCGCGTCCTGCGCATCACCCGCGGCCGCGCCTTCTGCCTTTTCACCAGCTACATCCAGATGCGCGCCCTCTACGAGCGCCTCCTCCCCGTCCTCGACTTCCCGCTCCTTCTCCACGGCACTGCCCCGCGCAAGGCTCTCCTTGAGGAATTCCGTTCCACCCCCAACTCCGTTCTCTTCGGCACCTCCAGCTTCTGGCAGGGCGTCGACGTCCAGGGCGAAGCCCTCAGTTGCGTCATCATCGACCGCCTCCCCTTCGCCGTTCCCTCCGACCCCGTCGTCCAGGCGCGCATGCGCGCCATCGAGGAATCCGGCGGCCGTCCCTTCTTCGACTACCAGGTCCCAGAAGCCGTCCTCACGCTCAAGCAGGGCTTCGGCCGTCTCATCCGCTCCCTTGAAGACCGCGGCGTCCTCGTCCTCCTCGACCCCCGCGTCACCCGCCAGCGCTACGGCCAGATCTTCCTCCAATCCCTCCCGCCCTACCGCATCACCAACACCATCACCGACGTCGAAGCATTCTTCTCTTCCAAATCCGCTTGAGCAGGCGCAACCCCGCAACCCCTCGACGTAGACGAGCGTCAAACGCGGCACGCGTCCGCCGGCCCGTTCGAGCAGTCGAAAAACGATAGCCCGGTTACTTGAACTTGGAAGTATGCCTCAGTTAATCTCCGCTTCCTCAACTGTGGCGGCGATAGGAATCACCTTGTCCATCTTTGTGATCCTGAAGACGTCCCGGACCTTTGGGCTCAATCCGACTGCAATCATCCTCAGGCCTTGCTTCTGGCAGCGAACATAATGAGTCGCGATGATGCCCAGGCCAGACGAATCCATAAAGGGGCAGGTGGTCAGGTCCAGAATGTTTAACTTCGGTGGTGCCTCACCCGGCGCCGGTTCCAATCCCAGTATCCTGTTCAGCTCCCCCGGCGGCAGAGAGCTGTAAGCGTCGCGTATCGTGAAAGGGCCGCAGAAACGGAGAATCACCGTGCCCGGCGATTTGCCCGGCTTCCGTTCGATGTTGAAAGAACCGCTGTTCCATGTCTGCCACGAAAAAGTTCCCATTACGAGCTCCTTGTCCGCCTCTTGCAGCTCCCCTGTCGACCGATTCGACTGCAGCTGGAACAGCCTTTGCTCACTTAAGAACCGCGCTGATTGTCAGTATCCCCCGGGAAATTCATCGGCCGGCGCCGAATACTCGGATTCTCATCGACTCCGGCAGTGAATTGCAAGAGCAATTCATGAATTGCGTTGAAAAAGCGCGGATCGAAGGCCCCATCGCGAGCTGCCGGTACTCTGAGCCACCGAACTCTGAGCGCAGCCAGAAGCCAGAAGCTAGCAGCTAGAAGCTGCCTTTCGCCTTTCCCCCCAGCGCCTCAAACAGCGTCGCTGAATCGGTCAGCCGGCTGGCCGCGGCATTCTCACGATCGAGCGCCGTCTGCAACTGCTGTCGCTCGGTGTCAAGCAGGCTCTGCTCGCTGATCCCGCCAGCCTGGTAGCGCTTCGCGGCAATTCCATACGCGGCCTCCGCCTCTACCGCCGCCGCGCTTCGCGCCTGCAGCGCCTCCGCGTCCCGCTCCGTAGCATACAGCGCATCGGCCACCTCGCGAAAACTCTCGAGCACCGTCGCGCGATACACGCTCGCCGCCTCGTCGTAGGCGTCCTGTGCCTTGCGCTTCTCCGCCTGCAACGCCCCTCCGTTGAAGATCGGTGCCGCCAGCGATGCGCCCGCATTCCACACATCTCCGCCCGAGTCGAATCGCGTGCCCAGTGCCCCTCCGCTCCCCGTCAGCACAATCTGCGGATACTGGTTCGCCGTAGCCACGCCCACATTCGCGCTCGCCTCGTGCAGCAGCGCCTCCGCCGCGCGAATGTCCGGCCGCTGCCGCACCAACTCCGACGGCACCGTCAGCGGCAACTCCTCGGGAAGGTGCAACGCGTCAAGCGAAATCCCAGACACATGCGCCTCCGCCGGGCTCAGTCCCATTAGCGCCGCCAGTTGATCATCGATCGTGTCCAGTTGTAATTCGAGCGGAGGAATCGTCGCCTCTGTCTCCGCCACCTGCGTCCGCTGGCTGCGCACGTCGTAGTCGGAAACGCCGCCTGCCCGCTCTCGCTCCTCCGCGATCTGCAGTTCCTTCTGCTCCACCGCGAGGAGTTGCTTTGTAATCTCGATTTCTCCTCGTACCCCCGCCTGCCGGATCGCCGCCGCCGCCACGTTTCCCGCCAGCATTAGCCGCGCTCCCTCGATTTGCCACGCTTCATAATCCCTCTGCGCTTTCAGCCCCTCAATAGCCCGCCGGTTTGCTCCGAACACATCGAGCGCATACGAGACCGCCACCGATCCGTTCAGCAGCGTGAATGGCGATGGGTTGGGGAAGGGGACTCCTAATGCTGCCAGGTTGAGTTGCTCCTCGGTCACGGCTGCGCTTCCCGTCACCGTCGGGTACTTCGTCGTCCCTGTCCGCGCATTCACCTCTTCCTGCGCCTGCTTCAGCCGCGCCGTCGCCTGCTCCAATGTCGGACTGTTCTTGAGCGCCTGAGTGACCATTGCATTCAATTCGGGCGATTGAAACGCTGTCCACCAGTTTGCGGAAATGGCGGCGGACGGATTGAAGTGCTGCGCGTTGCCCGCAGCGCCTTCGCTGCTAGCCGTCTCAGCGGGCAGCGGTTGCGGCGTGTAGGCAGTTACGGTTGAGGCCGCCGGCGCGCGGTAGCGCGGTCCCACTGTGCAGCCCGCGACCATAATCACCGCCGTCAGCCCGGCCACTCCGCTCATCCATTTCGCCCATCGCTGCATGGTCACCCTCCTCAGTCGAGAGTTCTCCGGTATGTCGCCACAGCCACGCCCATCAGCACCACGGTGAACACCATCAAGGGCCACACGCTGGGCCACGAATCCGCCCACCCATTGCCCTTCAGCAGAATCCCGCGGATCAGGCGGTTGAAATACGTCAGCGGCAGCACATTCCCGATGGCCTGAGCCCATCCCGGCATCCCCTTGAACGGAAACATGAACCCCGACAGCACAATGTTGGGCAGAAAATAGAAGATCGCCAGTTGCACCGCCTGCAGTTGATTCCGCGCCAGCGACGAAAACGTGATGCCCACCGTCAGATTCGCCGCGATGAAAAGCAGCGCCGAAAGATAAACGGCGAGAATATTGCCGAAGAACGGCACGTGGAACACATATCGTGCGGCCGCAAGAATGATGGATGCCTGCAGGAGCCCGATGCCGATGTAGGGGATCAGCTTGCCCGTCATCACCTCCAGCGGCGTCGACGGCATGGCCAGCAGATTCTCCATCGTGCCGCGTTCCCGCTCCCGGGTCACAGCCAGCCCGGTCATCATCACCATGGTCAGCGTCAGGACCATGCCTGTCAGTCCCGGCACGACGTTGTACTGCGTAATCTCATCTGGGTTGTACAGCGGATGCACGTTCACGTAGAACGGCGCCGGGCCGCCCTGCAGGCTGGCCAGCGGCCCCTTTAGCTCCCGCTGGATCACCGATTGCGCGATGCCGTCCACCGCGGCCAGCGCGCTTTCCGTCGTGGTCGGATCGGTCGCGTCGGCTTCAATCAGAATCGATGGTCGCTCGCGCCGCAGCACTTGCCGCGTAAAACCCGCGGGAATATTCACCACAAACAAGAGCTGTCCCTGCGCCAGCGCCTCGCGTCCGGCTTCCTCGTTGGGCAAGCGCTCCACAATCCTGAAGTACGACGAGTTCTGCATCGCCTCGACGAAGTCGCGCGTCACGTCGCTGTCGTCCGCGCTGATGATCCCCGTGTCCAGGTGCCGCGGAATCGTATTAATGGCGAAGCCGAACAGGATCGTCTGCATGATCGGAATGCCCACGATCATGGCGAACGTAAGCCGGTCGCGCTTCAGTTGGGTGAACTCCTTCAGCACGACGGCCCACCATCGCGCGCCTGAAAATCGCTGCTGCCCCTTCACGCGTTTCCTCCGCCGTCCTTTTGCGACCGGCCCATCAAATAAATGAACACATCCTCGAGGCCAGTCTCAATCCTCTCCACGCGCCGTCCGCTCCGCCCCACCGTCTCCTCAATCTCCCGTTGCAGCAGCTCGTCGTTCGTGCCGCTCACATGCAGCACCTCGCCAAACGTCACCGTCTGCTCCACGCCTTCCTTCTTTCGCAACTCTTCCTGCAACTCCGCCAGGTGATCCCCGTAGATGGCCCAGGTGCTCAGATGTTGTCCCTCGATGATCTCCTCGGCTGTGCCTTGTGCCAGCAGCGTTCCCGCTGAGATGTAGGCCAGCTTGTGGCACCGCACCGCCTCATCCATGTAGTGCGTGCTCACCAAAACCGAGATGCCTCCCGCCGCGAGCGCCTGAATCTCATCCCAGAAGTCGCGCCGCGCGCGCGGATCCACGCCCGCAGTCGGCTCGTCGAGCAGCAGCAGTTGCGGCCCGTGCAGCATGCAAGCCGCCAGCGCCATGCGCTGCTTCCACCCACCTGACAGTTCGCCTGCAAGCTGATGCGCCCTGGCTGTCAGGCCTAGGTCCGCAAGCGATTTCCGAACTGTAGCCCTGCGATCGCGAAGCTGGTACACCCTCGCCACAAACTCCAGGTTCTCCGCGATGGTCAGGTCCTCCCAGAATGAAAACCGCTGCGTCATGTATCCCACGCTGCGCTTGATCTCCGCGCTCTCCCGTCGAATGTCGTGGCCCAGGCACGTCCCTGTTCCCGAGTCGGGCTTCAGCAGTCCGCACATCATCCGGATCGTTGTCGTTTTGCCGCTTCCGTTGGGCCCGAGAAAACCAAAGATCTCGCCCCGCCGCACGCGCAGCGACAAATCCTTCACCACGTGCTTGCCATCGAAGTGCTTGTTCAACCCCCCCACGTCGATGGCGTAATCGAATTGCGCGGCCGGCGTCACTGAACCGTCACCTCCACCGGCTGGCCGGGATGCAACGTGGCCGCAGTTTGCGGCGGCGGATTCGCAATCACCATGTACACCAGCTTCGGCCGGTTTTCATTGCTGTAAATCACCGGCGGGGTGTACTCGCTTTGCGGCGACACAAAACTGATCGTCGCTGCGACAGCGTTCGCGCACCCGTCGCAGGCCACGCGCACGCCCCCTCCCACGTGCATCCCGCCCACAACCGTCTCCGGCACGAAGAATCGAATCTCCAGATTCTCCGGCGGCAGAAGCTGCACCACCGGATTTCCCGCCGCCACCCACTCGCCCTGCCTGTAGAACGTGTCGAACACCAACCCGCCGCGCGGCGAGGCAATTTGCTTTTGCTTCAGGCGCCACTCCGCATCGGCCAGCGCCGCGCGATCCGCCGCCACCTGGTTTATCTGCGCCTTGATCTGCTGCTCACGCGCCGGCAGCGCGTCCACCGCTAGCTCGGCTTCCAATTCGCGCACCTTCGCCGCGCTCGTCTCCGCTGCAGCCTGCGCATTGATCAGCTCCGTCTGCGCAATGCCTCCGGCCTTGAACTGCGCCTCATCGCTGGCCAGAATCTGGTCTGCCTGCTTCTTGTCCGCAACCGCCTGCGCCAGTTGCGCGCGCGTCACGTCCACTTCCGCCGGCCGCTTTCCCGTCTCCAGATCGTTCAGCCGCGACTCCGAGCCGCGCAGCACTTGCTCGGCCGTCCGTTCTTCTGACGCCTCAGGCTCGTCGTCGAGCGCGAACAGCGGGCGCCCAGACGTCACCGTATCGCCGCGCGCCACGTCCACCTGTTCCAGCCTTCCGCTCTGCGGCGAAGCCACGTAGACAAACTTGCCTTCGATGTAGCCCTGGTAGGTGTTCGTTGGCTTCTGCGCGCAGCCAGCAATCAACGCCAGCACCACTGCCGCCGCTGCGCCCGTCAGGGTTCTGTCACGGAGAACATGCATCTTCCCCTCCACACTCACTTACGCCTCGATCTCGCCTTGCGTTTCATAGGGCCGCCAGCCTGCAGGCCCCCGGCAGATTGCAAACCATGAATCAGCAGCCCCGTAATGTGCCGGCTCAGCGCCACGCGGTCCGGAGCCGTGCGTCCGAAAATCTCCGCCCACAGATTGATCGTCGCCATGTGCATCATTACCAGCCCGATTAGCGAGAAAACAATCAATCCCGAATCGATCTCCGCATTCGCCGCGCCCGCGGCCTGCGCTTTGGTCACGCTCTGGCTCAGGGACCCGATCTTGTCGAACGGCAGATGGCGCAGCACTCTGCCGCGCAAAAGGCCGCTTTCGTTCAGCACCTCGCGCATCCACGTCGACGGCACCCACGGCATTTTTTCGATCCCGGCCAACATCCGCTCTACGACTCCGCGCAGAATTTCCGCCGGAGCCTCGCGCGGCGACACCGGGCCCCACACCGACGCGATCAGCGGAGCTAGCCGCTCCTCCACCACCGCATCCAGCAGTTGTTCCCGGTCCCGGAAGTAGTAGTGCAGCATCGCCGGAGTCAGTTCGGCTCGTTCCGCGATCATGGCAAACGTTGTCGCCGCCACTCCCTGGTTCGCGAAAAGCTGGGTCGCCGCCTCAATCAGCTTCTCGCGCGCGTACAGCCCCGAAATGGAGGTGGGCCGTCCCGGTCTCCTCGCGGCTTCCCGCCGCCCAGGCCCCGACATGGATTCGCGCCGTCCCGGCCACTCTGATGCGGATTGCATCGGTTTCCGTGCGGATTTTCGTCTCGCGCGTATCGCCATAATTAACTAATTCATGAATTAAATATTGAAATGGCGGAATCTGTCAAGCAGAGCCGCAGACTGAAAGGCAGTTTTTGGCCCAACCGCAGCGAAGGGAGCTACACCTGAGCTGCTCGCGGCAAATACACGGCTCATCTCATGCTTCGGTTTATGGGAGATCTGTAGCGGGCAAACCTAGAGAAGATCCTTGGCCGCCAAACGCCGCTCTTCCGCTATCTGGTATGCCTTTCGGACCGCCACTGAGTTCGCGCCGACAACCAGGGTTCCGACCGCTCCCGGCAACAGCAGCCCGTACCAGACTCCCCAAGGCTGACCCTCCCCAAGCGCGACGAACCCCGCGACGAGCAAAACAACGGCCGCCACCCAAAGCGCGAACCACGTCCACAGGATCATGCTTCTGGCGCGCCCGCGCGGGGCCAGCCAGACCACCAATCCTCCGATCAATCCCGCGGCCAGGCCGTAGGCCGAGCCCGGAATCCAAGCATAGTGATTCGGATCAAACCATGGCACCATCATCTGTCAGCTCCTCTTTCATCCGCGCCCTCGCGGTGCGCCTTCAAGAGTTCCCGCGCATGCGCAGCGGGTATTTTTCCGTCAGCCACGAGCACGCGCAGTTTGCGTTCGAATGCATCCGTGGCCTTTGGATCTTCGGCCGCCTTCACCTTCGCGATCAGCCGGTCAAGCCGGGCGCGAAGCGTCGGATACGACACCTCGTACTCATCGCAGAGTGCCTTAAGCGAACCGGAACTGAGAACAAACCGCCTCAGAAACTGCTGATCTTCCTCGTCCATCGCTTCAAGCCAGGGCGGCAGCGACGATTTCATAAAATTAACCTACATCTAAAGTTTATTAAAGTCAAGAAACTTTAGGAGCAACTCAATAAAATTTAAGATGGGATCGGGTAGCGAAAGAAGAGAGAATCAAGGCGCCAACCCGCAAATGAGGTATAAGAGAAACCCGCCGAACGCGGCATTCCGCTTTCGTGTTCTTCCAGTCCCTTGTTCCCTTTGTCTCTGCTGGATTACTCCATCCACAGCGCGCTGGTAATAATCCGCGGATAGTAGCGGCTCGCCTTGCCTTCGCCCGACACAATCTGGTCGCAGCACGCCCAGTACGAGCTGCCCTCTGCCTGCCACTTCACGTGCGCCGCGTCGGCTTGGCGAAACACCTCCGCCACCTTGGGGTCCTCGTCCAGATGGAACACCCTCCGCGTCACGTGCATGAAGATCGAAATCTTGCTCATCCACGAGTTGTTGCTCGTTGACGACAGTTTGATCCCGCCGTCGGCAAACAAATTCCGCCTGTCCGCATCGAGCAGCAGCTTCCGCGTGTGCTCCTTCAGCGCATCGTACATCCGTTTTTCCTCCGCGCTTCCGAACACCTGCTCCAGCGTCCCGCCCGCAAATCCCGTTTTCACAAAGTACAGCGGATACGCGCAGCCCTCCACTGCCGGCAGAATCCGCGACGCATACCCGGGGTTCCCCTTCTCGAAGATCGCCGGCAGCACTCCATCCACGGCCTGGTCGCTCACCACGCCGGCCACTTTCACCGCCAGCTCCGTCGCCCGCTTCTCGTCCGCCGCCGCGCCCAACTCGCGGAACAATAGCGCCAGCGCCCGATAGCTCGCCCAGCTCTTCACCGCGATGTACACGTTATTCCTCGTCTGCGCCAGCGAGTGGTCCAGCGAATCGTACGTCGTAATCTCCTGCCCGCCCGCGGTCCGCGTGCTGTCGTACTGCGCAAACCCCACGTCCCCGCCGCGATTGATCATGCTCTCGAGGCACTGCTCTACCACGCCGCGGTTCCGCTTCAGCCACTCCACGTCGCGCGTCTTCGCCACATAGCACCCGGCCACCAGAATCCAGTTGCACAGTTGCTCCTGCGTCATGTAGCTGAAGCACCCCGTCAAATTCGCCAGCTCGTAGCTGCTCCGGCCCTTCGGCGAAAAATTATTGTGCGCGCCCATATCGTGGCAAAAGCTCAACCCGCCCGGCTTCGTGTTGTACGGCCGCGTCAGTTGCGCCTCATCCGGAGCCGGCGGTGCCTGCGACGGATCCACCTGCCCCAGCGGCGCCGCCATCGCAATCTCCGTCTTGTACACCTTCACTTCGTCCGTGTAGCTGTACCGCTTCACAAATGTGTCCAGCAAATTCCGCACCAGCCACGGATTATGCTCAAGCTCCCAAAACACGTGATCCACCGCCAGGTCGAGCGTGTTCATCATGCAGTACTCGCCCTCGTTCACCACCCACAGCGGCTGCCCATCCACCTCCAGCAGTTGCGTGCTCCCGTAGTAGCTGTGCGTCGCGTGCGCAATCATGAACCGCTGATCGTCCGACAGTTTCGCCGCGTCCAGCTTCGCGTCCAGCGCCTCGGCCCGTGCCGCCATCTCGTCCGCGCCGTCCAGCGCCGTCTTCAGCACGTCACCCAGTCCCTTGTAGTACCGCGCGTACAGGTACTTCCCATCCAACCCGTTGGTCTGCGCGCCCTCCAGGTACGAACCCAGCGCGATCGTCAATCCATACTTTTTTCCCGCCGGCACTTCGAACCCGAATCCCGGGCACGACCCCAGCAGGTGCACCGGGTTATACCGCTCGCGAACCCCGTCGCTCGCTGACCACCGCATGAACACAAACGGCTCCGCGCCCGCCGCCGCTTTCTTTCCGGTCGTCCAGTCCCACAACTCCGCCGCTCCGCCAGCCTCGCGCCTGAAGGCAAACCCCAGCCGCCCCGCTCCCAAATCGTCTTCCAGAATCCGCTCGCCCGGCCGCGCATGATTCAGCGCGAACATCGCCGTCTTGGTCTCGGTGCCCTTCGTGTTGTCCAGCACCAGCCGCGCCACCACTGCCGGCAGCAACCCTTGGCGCATCCGGTCTACGTTGTCCTGGTCAGGGTCGGGAATCGGCCCAAACGGCGAGTACACCGTAAACGTCAGCCCATCCGCGCGCCACTCGTCCGTCGCCCACCCATACGACCGCGCAATCTCGTCATCCTTAAACGGCTCCGCATCCGGCTTCACATTCTGCTCCGACGGCCCCGCCTGCTCCACCAGGAACGCATCCGCGGCGCGGCTCACCGCTCCCACATAAAACGGCAAGCACTTCAGCGTCGCGCCCGAGTGCCGATCCCCCTCCTTGAACCCGACAAAGACCTCCTGATCTCCCGGCTGCCCGATCTGCAAGCCAATCCCGCCGCGAGTCCCGAAGTTCCCGCAGGTAAAGCTCATGAATGCGCCCATGGGCGAGTGTTGCGCGTTAAAGCTGAGTTGGGTTTTGAGCGGTCCGCGTTTGGTCACTGTCTTCCTCGAGTAAAACGATTTCGACGCCAACCCAAAATACTACCGCATCCCCGCAAGCCCTCGCCGAGCATCCATCGCGGCGTTCGCCGCGGCGAACATCGCGCGGTGAAATCGTTGTTAATTTGGCGAGACGGAATCGAAGGCAATCGAAAAGGGAGACTGTGAAACTGTGAAACTGTGAAACTGTGGCTGCAAGTTGTTGATTCTGCGGGCTCCACAGTTTCACAGTTTCACAGTTTCACAAAAGGCATAGGGGGGGTGGGGTCAGAAAACAATGGGAGGGTGGGGCTGAGAGGCAGCCGGTAGCCGGTAGCCAGTAGCCAATAGCCGGGAGCCGGTGAGTTCTTCGGCTTCGCACAGGGCAGGGTCCGGGAGCGGGCGGGGGCAGGAGGGCGGCGGTGGGGCGGTAATGGTCTGCTCGCCAATCGTCTTCTCGCCGATTATCTGCTGGCCAATCATGTGCTCATCGATCATGGGACCATTGTGCGCCTAAAGGGGATAATGATCGGCAAAGTTGGCAGAGATCAGAGATCAGGGGTCAGAGATCAGAAAAGGAACGACTTAAGGCGGAAATGGCGGGCTCGCTCGGATGGCGCAGGGCTTGACAGAAAAGCAGCTTCTAGCTGCTAGCTTCTAGCTACTAGCCTAATCGGCGGCGATTCGGGTGTTCGCCGGTTCGGAGACAATCCGGCTCCGGCGCGGCGTTAGCCGCGGCGAAGTCGCGCGCCGAAACAACGCGACAGCCTGCTCGCCCACCCGTCCACGCCGATCAAAGATGCCGGAGCTGGCTCTAGATCGGTGCTATCCTTTACCCGCAATGCAACATTCCTCGAGTAAGCACCGCCGTCAGGGGTCCGCCCAGAACGGAATTGTGCGAATCAGCACTGCGGATCTGACCGACCAGGAGGCGCAGGCCCTCAAAGAATTCCTCGAACTGGATAAGAACATCGAGTCCGTGAAGGTGGGACCGTTAGAGACGATCGCCGAGTCCCCGCCGGAACCGTCGGAGCCCGAATTCCGATTCCTCACCTTTGATATTCAAGCCGCGGCAGAGCCCGCCCATCTGATCGTCAAGCTATTAAAGGACAACAAGGACTTTATTGAGGCACTTGGCGCCGTCGTCGCGATCGCCACGCCAGCGGCCGTTGGCGCCCGATACGTCCTCAACCAAATCGAGAGGTTCCGCAAGACCAGAAGTTCCATGTCGCTGAAGGTGGCGATCTACGACCCACGCGGCAATATCATCAAATGGGTCAAAAAGAAGCGCAAATGGGATCGTAGACCAGCCGATGCTGGGTGACACACACACTCACCGTATGAGTTATCGTTTCTTCGGATAGTCGCAAGGGATGGTCGTAGGGGGCCCCGACGAAGCGGGAGGACGAGCTTGAAAAAGACACATGTCGGGCAAGGGTGCCTATTTGAACAAGATTTTCTCCGGAGGACACTGGGAGCCATAGCCAATACCCCCGAAGTCGCGCTCACAGAACTCGTTGCGAATGCATGGGACGCCGGATCAACCAAGGTCGAAATCGTCCTGCCCAACGAACCGGGCAGCCTGCTTACCATAAGGGACGATGGAACGGGAATGACAGCTTTAGAGTTCCAGCAAAAATGGATGACCCTAGGATATGACCGGGTCAGAAATCAAGGAAGGCTGGCAGAATTTCCGCCAGGGCGCGAAGGCTGGAAGCGCCCGGCCTACGGACGAAACGGGGTCGGAAGACACGCGATGCTCTGCTTCGCCTCGGAGTACGAGGTCGCGACAAAGAAGGGCGGAGTCGAATCCACATTCGCTGTCGAGACCGCGAGCGGTAAAGATCCATTCCGAATCGTCAGACAAGACACGCGAAGAGTTGGAGGCCACGGGACACAGCTTCGAGCAACCGTAGAACGGAACCTTCCATCTCCTGACCATGTGGCAACAGTCCTGTCAGCGAGATTCCTCCACGACCCACAATTCACCGTGTCGGTCAACGGCCAATCAATCCCACTCGCAGACCACCAGGGTCTCGTGAACGAGAAGATCCTGCCTTTTGGAAATGGATGCAGCGCCCATGCTTATTTTGTCGACTCAACCCGCGCCGCCCGAACGACCCAACACCAAGGGGTGGCATTCTGGGTCGGAGGGCGCCTCGTCGGCGAACCGGGATGGGTTGCACAGGGAAAAGTCTTTATGGACGGGCGGACGAGGATAGCGAAACGCTACACCGTCATTGTCAAATCGGAGGATCTCTTCGACGATGTTTCCCCCGATTGGACAGAGTTCAAGAAGAGCGAGCGAGTAGAAGCCTTCCTCAATGCCGTCGCAGACTATGTACAAGAAGTGTTTCTCGAGATTTCGCAGGAGCGCATCCAAGATACGACCGCGTCCGTGCTGAGGGAACACGTTTCAGAGATTAGAGATTTAAGACCGTCAGCCAAGATGGAAGTTGTGGGCTTCATCGAATCGGTCACAAAATCCCAACCAACGATCCAACCGGACAGCCTGTCCGCAGCGGTCCGAGGCGTAATTGACCTTGAAAAGACCCGTACAGGCGCTGCTCTCCTTGAGAAGATCGCACGCTTGTCGGAGGAAGACGTTGCTGGGCTTGACCGCCTGCTTGGCGAATGGACGGTCAGGGACGCGCTTACTGTGCTTGACGAACTGGATCGCCGCCTCAGGACGGCCGAGGCGGTCGAAAAACTCTCGGCGGACAAGAAGGTTGACGAATTACACGCGCTTCACCCGCTCGTTGCGGAATCAAGGTGGCTCTTCGGCCTTGAGTTTGACACCCCCGAGTACGTCTCTAACGCGAGTCTGACAAAGGCCATGAAAGAAATATTCAAGAAGCGCCTCGCCGGCGGAGAATTCGCCAATCCGCGCAAACGCACCGATATCCTCGTGCTAGGGGACGCTACAGTCTCAGGCGTCGCAACGGAAGCGTTCGAGGAATCGGCGCTTCCGAAAATGAGCAACGTACTACTCTTGGAACTCAAACGCGGAGGCGCCGAAATCTCAAGGGAGCACATGAACCAAGCCGCGAACTACGTCCAAGACTTTCTAGGTAGCGGCCTTATGGAAGGAGCGCCTCACTTTCGCGTGTTTGTAATCGGGCACACCATTTCGGAAAAGGTGCAGCGTCAGTTCAAAATCGCGGAACGCGCGGAAATCGAAGCCGCAACCTATGGGCAGCTCGTAAGGCAGGCAAATAGACGTCTCTTCCGCCTGAGGGACAAGCTGACTTCGCGCTACGAAGAGGCAACGGGGAGCGAACTACTGGACCGAATTCTAGCCGAACCGGAGCAGGAGAGACTGAAAAGCCTCTTTCAATAACGCCGCCCGAGACCTGCGCGAAGTAGCCCCGCTGACTCCGCTAACCCCCGCCACATCGTTGTCAACCCCCTAACCCGCCTCATTCCACGTCAACTCCTTCATTCCAAACCAATTATATTTTTCCCGAAGTTTGCCGGTTATTTCTGACATTTCGCTAGACTTGTTCTTAGTCGGATAGAGCGTTCTCCTTCTGACTGAGAGATGGGTGGGCGGTTCCGAGGGGTACTGGCGGGGATTCCGGCATCGCTCGAGCCGCCCATCCTTTTTTCTCGGAGATGTTCTTCTCTATCCAAAGGGAGACGTTCTTCTCTAAACAATGCACCAAAAACAGTGCAAAACCCGAGAAACCGCGCCGTAACCCCTGATTCTAGAAGATTTTGCGAAGCAAGTCCTTTGGAATCAAAGATCTAGCAGGAATGATCGATGGTACAAGTGGTTGAAAGCAAACCGCTTAACCGAAAAACGGGGCGGGGGCCCCCCTCAGATAGTGCCTATGAGGCCCATGGCCGTCTTGCGCGCCTTTCGCCGCCCGTCAGGCGGGTGGCGGGTCAGTTTGAAGAAGCTGTCCCTCAGGGGCTGAAGCCCGCAAATCATTTCGCGCGATTTGCGGCATGACTGAAGTCAAGCCCTGATACAAGGCGTCGGCGGTTGCGGTACGCGACCCACCCGCTAGGTGGGTGCCCCGCTCGTGCCCTGACACAAGGCGTAGTCAAGCCCTGATACAAGGCGTCGGCGGTTGCGGCACGCGACCCACCCACTAGGTGGGTGCCCTGCTCGTGCCCTGATACAAGGCGTCGGCGGTTGTGGCACGCGACCCACCCACTGGGTGGGTACCCCGCTCGTGCCCTGATACAAAGCGCGTCTTCGCGCGAATTCCCCGCAAGCTGTGAAGTCGTGCCCTTTCAAAGCACACCCAAACTAATCCACCGCCATCGGACGCGCGTCTTCGACACATCTCCTGTCGCGCCCTAAGATATTGATTGGGGCCGAAGTGCCGAAGTGAAGGGTGCGGCAGTGAAGAACGGAAAGAAGAAAAGCGACGACACAACCGCACGAAGCGGGCGAACCGGCCGTGCAGGCCGGGCAAGCCGGGCTAAAGCCGGCCGCAAGCCGACCACCAGGCGCGACCGGCGGAACGTTCTTTTTTCTTCCCCCGAAGCCGAAGAAATCAAGCGGGAAATCTGCGCCGCTGGCCGCAAGCTCTGGCTGCGCCAGTTTGTTGACGGCAACGGCGGCAATATCTCGTATCGCATCGGCCCGAACGAAGTTCTGTGCACGCCCACGCTGGTGAGCAAATTCGACCTCACGCCCGAGGACATTTGCCTCGTCGATCTCGAAGGCAACCAGATCGCCGGCACTCGCGCCAGCACCAGCGAACTTCTGCTGCACCTTGAAATCTTCAAGGCCGTGCCCGAGGCCAAAGCCGTTCTCCACTGCCATCCGCCGCATGCCACGGCCTACGCCATCACCGGCCGCGTGCCGCCCAACATGGTGATCCCCGAGTTTGAGATTTTCGTGGGCAAGGTCGCCATCTCGCCTTACGAAACGCCCGGAACCAAGGCCTTTGCGGAAGCGGTTTTGCCCTATGTGAAGCAGCACAATACCGTGCTGCTGTCGAATCACGGCATTGTGTGCTGGGCCGACACCGTGACCCACGCCGAGTGGTGCGCCGAGGTGCTGGAAACCTATTGCTCGACGCTGATGCTAGCCGCGCAGCTCGGTGCTCCCATCTCGCGCATTACGGAGGAGCAAGGCTCCGACCTGCTGGCCAGGAAGAAGAAACTCGGCCTGCCCGACATTCGCTTCGACGCCGCGCGCAGGAAGGAGGGCCGGCCCGCCGATCTCGCAGCGCGAGACTCGATCGCGCTTGAGCCCACGCCGTTCGACGGCGACCGTGGCAACGGCAGTGCCTCTGGTGTGGGTGGCGCCAGCGGCATCAATCTTGAAGCGATGGTCAAGACCGTGACGGAGTCAGTGACGGAATCGGTGATGGAAGCGATCGCGAAGAAATATACTCTTGTCCCGCGCAAGTAGAGGGCGAGCATCTTGCGGGTTCGGCCGCTCAGGGAGTTAAGATGCGAATCGATGAGCACGACGTTCTCCTCGTCATCGACGTGCAAAGCGATTTTTGTCCCGGTGGCGCGCTCGCCGTTCCCCGCGGTGACGAGGTGATCGCGCCCATCCATCGTGTTGCGCCGCGATTTGAGCACATCGTTCTTACCCAGGACTGGCACCCGTCGAATCATTTTTCCTTCGCCGCGTCGCATCCCGACAAGCAGCCTTACGATTCCATTGAGCTCGATTACGGCACGCAAACCCTCTGGCCTGCGCACTGCGTTCAGGGCACGCGCGGCGCGGAGTTTCACCCGGCGCTCGAACTCACGCAGGCCGAGCTGATCCTGCGCAAAGGCTTCCGCCCGCAAATCGATTCTTATTCGGCGTTCTATGAGAACGACCGTTCGACGCCTACAGGCCTGGCCGAATATCTCCGTGATCGCAACCTCACCCGCGTCTTCCTTGCTGGCCTCGCTTACGACTATTGCGTCGGCTACTCCGCACTCGACGCGCGGCGGTTGGGTTTGCCTGCGTTTGTGCTGCGTGATGCCTGCCGCGCCATCGACCTCAACGGCTCCGTCGCCGCGATCGAGGCCGAGTTCGCAAAGGCGGGGGTCGCGCTCATCGACTCGGCTGAGCTTTCCGGCTGAAGCTGCGCGCCGTGCAGCGTTTTCGATTCAGCTCTTAACAGAATGCGGGATGTCGAGTGGCAATTTCCTTCTCCGGGGCCCCCGCAGGGGGGTCTTCACCTGTGGGGTGGAAGTAATTGCCACCCTGCACCGTGCCGGCGATGCTTACAAATGAATCGAAAACGCTCTACAATTTCAGCAGGCCGAGGCGATCTCGCGCCAATCTAATCTCACGCCAAACCGCGCATGTCCCGCAACTTCTACATTCTCGCCGGTACGCTTGGGTTATTCGCCCTCATCTCGGCGGGCATGACGCTGGTGCCATCGAGCTTTCAGCCTGGCCTGCCCGCCAACGGCTCGCTCTGGCGCACGATGGCGCTGCTTCTCCTGCTCACTGCACTCGCTTCGGCACTCATCGGCGTGCTCAGCAACCTTTTCGAGCAGGTGGACCGCCGCAGCGAGGAAGCCCGTCGCGCGGCGCGAAACAAGCGGCGCGGCAATCGCAAGCCGTGATCGGGCGGGTCAAATTAGAATTGTGATGTGCGGGGCATTTTCCCGTTCAGGATCGAGCAGACGCAAATGTACGAAGTCACCGTCGAGGCGGATTTTTCCTCCGGCCACTATCTCCGCAATTACAAGGGCAAGTGTGAGAACCCGCACGGCCACAATTACAAGGTCCGCGTGACGCTGGCCGGCGCCACGCTCGACGAGGCCGGTTTGCTTCTCGACTTCAAGCTGCTCAAGCAGGTGCTCCGCCCGGTTATCGACCGCATCGACCACCAGATGCTCAACGACCTGGAGCCTTTCACGACGCTCAATCCATCGGCCGAAAATATTGCCAAATACTTTTACGATGAGACCAACAGCCAACTCGCCGGAATGACGGCGGGCCGCGTGCGCGTGAAAGACTGTACGATCTGGGAGACGGACACAACGACTGCGACGTACTTCGAATAGCGCGTCCCGCCGGCCCGCCAGAGCCGCCTGTCAGTTCATCTGGCTCGACTTCGACTGCAGATATTTATTGAAAGGAATTTCGAAATAGAAGAGCTGTTTGCCATCGGCATCGCGCAGATCGTGCAGATAGAGCTTCGCGCCTGCCAGCGGGTTGCTCAACCCCGAGACATCATAAAACAGGAATCCGGCCCGCGTGGTGTGCGGTTCAACTGCCAGGGCCGAGTATTCGAAGGTATTAAAGTCGTCCTCGATCTCCTGGATGCTGCCCTTCGCCTTTACGTGAATCGGCGGAAGCGGCGCAGGCAAAGGAATTCTCGACCCTTGTCGCTCCTTGCGCGTCATCATCCGCTCCACATCATCCGGCTCGGCGGCGCGAATCCGGTCGCCGTCCGCCGTCTCAAACAGAATCCGCGCATCGACAAGCGAAATGGGCCGGTCGCCCAGATTGGTCACGATCAGGCGAATCGGCATCACGTCGTGGCTCAGGTAGTCGACGCGAAAGATGGACTCTTTTTCTCTCGTATCGTAGGGCTCGGCGGCGATAGCCACGTGTTCATCGGGGTGAACTTCGACGGCCGGGAATGAAGTCGCCGGCTGCACCGGGGGCGGCGTGCGGTCGCTTGCCGTCACCGGCAGGGCGAACCAAAGCAACAACAACGGGATTCCCCGCAAAGTTTTCATCGCGGTCAACTGTATCATTCCAGGATCAGACGCCCTAGAGCCTGCTATTAACTTTCCCACGGGCGGCGCTGGGAGCCAATTTTTCTCAGTTCAAGGAGCGAGGAGCGACGAATATGGAGTATCTTCGAGCGACGAGCGACAATGAAATAGGGAAAATTGGCCCCAGCCCTTCGGGTTGCGGCGCAAATCGGGCCATACTTCGTTGTCATCCTCGACTGTGGGCCCGCCACAGTCTTCGGACTCCGCCTCGTTTGGCCCGATTTTCGTCGGCAACGCTGCACCGCGCGAAAGTTAATAGCAGGCTCTAGGATTAGACCTGCGGAAGACTGGTTCGTTTACGCATGACTCTTTTTTTCTATAACCTTGCCTTGTTCGTGGCTCTCATTGCCGGCGCGCCCTGGTGGCTGTGGCGAATGGCCGCCACGCACAAGTACCGCGAAGGGCTCATGCAGCGCCTGGGGCGCGTTCCGCGGGGACTCATCTCGACCTCCGCTCCGGCTGACGAGCGCCCGCTCATCTGGCTTCACGCCGTCTCGGTCGGCGAAGTTCTCGCCGTAACGCGCCTGGTCAGGACGCTTGAATCTACTCTGCCCGGCACCTTGATCGTCATCTCCACCACAACACGCACCGGCCAGGCGCTGGCCCGCGAACGGTTCGAATCGAATCGCGTCTTCTATTGCCCGCTCGACCTGCCCTGGGCCGTCCGCGCCTATCTCAACGCTCTTCGTCCCAGTTTGCTCATTCTCGCCGAAACCGAATTCTGGCCCAACCTGCTTCATGGCTGCTTTCGCCGCGGCATTCCCGTTGTTGTGGTCAACGCCCGCATCTCCAACCGTTCCTGGCCGCGCTACCAAAGGCTGCGCCGCTTGTGGCGACCGCTGCTCTCGCGCCTCAGCCGTGTGCTTGCCCAAAGCCAGATCGACGCCGACCGTCTCCTCGCGCTCAGCTGCCGGCCAGATCGCGTCTCTGTCGCCGGCAATCTCAAGTTCGACGTCCGTGCTGTGCAGGAAGCAGAAGCCACGCGTTCATTAAGATCGATGGCAGCCGGTCTGCGGATCGTCGTTGCCGGCAGCACGCTCGAGGGCGAAGAGTCCGCGCTGATTGAAGCGTGGCCCCACCTCCTTGCCGCCGATTCGCAACTCGTCCTTGTTCTCGCCCCGCGCCATCCCGAGCGTTTCAGCGCTGTCGCGGCACTTCTCGGAAAATCCGGTCTTCCTTGGTGCAAGCGCTCCGATTGGGCCCCTGAGTCATCCGATGCTCGGCCCGCTTCCATCCGCCCCGGCACGATCGTTTTGCTCGACACTATCGGCGAATTGGCTTCCGTTTACTCGCTCGGCAGCGTTGCCTTCGTCGGCGGCAGCCTCGTTCCTGCCGGCGGCCACAACCCCCTCGAGCCGGCCCAGTTTTCCGTTCCCATCGTCATGGGCCCGCACTACGCCAATTTCGTCGCTATTGTCGACAGCCTGCGCAGCCACGACGCGCTGCGCATCGCCGCGAAGGATGAATTGACCGCGACTCTCATCGAACTTCTTCGCGACCGCACCGCCGCCGAGGCCATGGGCGCGCGCGCCAAGGAGGTCTTTAATCGCCAGGCCGGCGCTACGGACCGGTGCGTCGAAGCCATTCGCGAATTGCTCGACTCGACTTCCAGCCGGGGGCGTGCGCTATGAGCTCCACGCCCGCATCGCGCCCGCTGCTGTGGCCGCTTGTACCCGTCTACCGGCTCGGCCTCGCGCTGCGCGAGCTGCAATTGCGCGTGGGTCTCAAACCAATTCGCCGCCTACGCTGGCCGGTTGTCAGCATCGGCAATCTCTCCACTGGCGGCGCGGGAAAAACTCCTCTCACCATCGCCCTCGCCAAGGCTCTCACCGCGCGCGGCGTGCGGGTCGATGTGCTTTCGCGCGGCTACGGTCGGCGGCGCTCCGCGCTTCCACTTTTGGTTGATCCCGGCGGGACAGCACAAGAATTTGGCGACGAGCCGATTGTAATTGCACGTGAGTCAAATGTTCCCATTTATGTCGCGACAGAACGCTATGAAGCAGGACTATTAATAGAGCACGATGCGGCAGCACAGTTCGGCATTCATCTGCTCGACGACGGATTTCAGCATCGCCAGCTTGCGCGCGACGTCGACATTCTGCTTTTCAGCCGTCGCGACATGGCCGATCATCTGCTTCCCGCAGGAAACCTGCGGGAACCCATTCGTGCGTTACGCCGCGCCGCAATCATTGCAATTCCGGTCGACGAGCCCGAAGTTGAAACTGAGCTCAGATCCATGGGCTGGCAGGGAACTGTCTGGCGCCTGCGCCGACGCATGGAAATCGCGCACGTTGACGGACCCGTTTTGGCTTTCTGCGGCATCGCGCAGCCCGATCAGTTTTTCAAGGGCCTCGAATCCGCGGGCGTGAAGCTCGCCACACGGACCGCCTTCGCCGATCACCACAATTACACTGCTTCCGATCTCGCGGCTCTCGCATCGGCCGCCCGCGCCGCCGGAGCCACAGCCCTCCTCACCACGGAGAAAGACCGCGTCCGCATCGGCGAACTCGCCGAGTTGCTCCCCGCGCCCCTCACGCTCAAAACCGCGCAGCTCCGCATCGAGATCGAAGACGAAGATGCTGCGATCGATTGGCTCATTGCCCGCGCCAGCAACTCGCCGGCGCACGCGTCCTAGGGACCCGATCCCGCAGAAGCCGGCTGCGCGACCGCGAAGACGATCTTGTAGATGTTACCCTTGTTGTCGATGGCGACGCCGCGGGCGATGGCGACTTCGACCTGAACAACAGTTCCCTGGTTGCCCGTGATGACGGCCTGTCCGAGTTGCTGGCCAAGGACGTGTGCGACAAAAAATCCCTGGCCATAAACGGTGTCCCAGGCAAAGGCCAGGTTCGGCTGCGGCGGGGCAGGCGGAGCGCCGGCCGGATTCAGGTTGGATGACGATGGGTAAAGCACCTTGAGCCGGCCATTGAAAAGCTCCCCGTTGGCGAGAGTGAGAGTGATGTTGGGGGGAGATTCATAGAGCTTTGCCGTCATCACGGGCGGAGCCGTGAGCGACGCCATAGGTCCTTGTACGGGGTAAAGGTGCCCGTTGACAGAGCATCCCGTAAGGATGCAGACCCCTGGCATTAAAAGAGCGAAAACGAGCTTCGCTTTCATTTCTTGGATCCTCTGCCGAGGTAGACGCCCGTTTCAGCCGATAAGTTGCATGTGCGATGCAGCTTACAGCCGCTCTTCCACCGGAATCCACGGTGAGGGATACACCGGCCCGATATACTCGGCGCGCGGGCGGATCAGACGGTTGTCGTCCAACTGCTCAATCACGTGCGCGGCCCAGCCGGCGATGCGGCTCACCGCGAAGATCGGCGTGTAGAGATCGATATCGATGCCCAGCGTCGCATAAGTCGAAGCTGAATAGAAATCCACGTTGGCGTTCAGCTTCTTGTCCTGGTTGATGGAGAGTTCAATAGCCCGCGACATCTCGAACCACTTGGGCTGGCCCGCGTCCTTGCCCAATTGCTCGCTCATCTTGCGCAGGTGCGTGGCCCGCGGATCCTCGGTCTTGTACACGCGATGCCCGAAGCCTGAAATCTTTTGCTTCGCCGCCAACATGTTCTTCACGTACTCCACCGGATCGGCGCCCAGCTTGTCGATGGTCAGCAGCAGCCGCATCACGCCCTCGTTGGCGCCGCCGTGCAGCGGACCCTTCAGCGCGCCAATGGCGCCGGTAATTGCGGAATGGATGTCAGAGAGTGTTGCGGCGATGACGCGGGCGGCAAAGGTGGAGGCATTCAGTTCGTGGTCGGCATGAAGAATAAGAGCGATATCCAAAGTTCGAGTGGCCGTCTCTGAAGGCTTTTCCCCGTTCAGCATCCACAGAAAGTTTCCTGCATGCGACAGCGAGCGGTCAGGCGGCACAATCTCCTTGCCCTTGCGCAGCCGGTCGTAGATGGCCACAATCATGGCGATCTGCGCCGTCAGGTTATAGGCCTTGCGCACGTTCGCGTCGTGGGAATTGTCCTTCTCGTCGGCGTCGTAAAAGCTCAGCGCCGAAACCGCCGTGCGCAGAACCTCCATGGGCGTGGCCGACTTGGGAAAGCTGCACAGCATGTCGATCACGCGCTGATCCAGTGACCGCGCCAGCGCCAGTTGCGATTGGAACTCGCGCAAAGCCAGCTCGTTGGGCAGGATTCCGTTCCAGAGCAGGTAGGTGGTTTCTTCAAAGGTCGAGTGCTCGGCCAGCTCGTGAATGTCGATGCCCCGGTAGGAGAGGATGCCCGCTTCTCCGTCGATCCAGCAAATGCCGGAGTTCGCGGCGACAATTCCTTCCAGGCCTTTTCCTGCAACAGCAGTCGGCATAGCCTTTGCTTCTCCCCTTGATTCGATGGCAGTTTGGCCATTACGGTGGAGTTCCGGGATGCAAAAACAGAGCCCGGCGCCAAAATATGCAGTAAAGATGTTTATAACTTAGCCGTTCCGTCCTTGTCACGGAGCGTGGGACGGCTGGTGGCACTGGCCGCGTTTCCGGGCCGATCCATGGGCAAAGCCCGCTCATCCCCTTTCTTCGATTTATCCTGTAGATTCATTGACCGTACCGATTCGGATCCCTGGCTTTTGCCGGCGGCGTCCAATGGGTAAGATTGTGAATCATGGGGATTTCCGGATCGACTGAGACAAATTCCCCTCGCAGTGGCGTCTAAACGGAAAGGATGTCGCCTCTACGCCAGGCTGGGCCTGCTGCAAAGTGCCCGCCTATGCAGGAAAGGGAACACATGAGTGAAATTGAAGAAGCTCCTCGAACTTACTCCGGCGCACTGCTGGCCGCGATCGCCATCGCGGTGCTGGCTGCCATCGGAAGCTTGATTTGGTGCTTCACGCTGAACAGCCGCCTAAGCACCGCGCAGGCAGAACTGGCCGACGCCAAGCAGCAGGACACGCAACTTGCTGCCAGTCTGCGCGAGACCGATGCCCGCCTGAAGGTCGCCACAGATGAACTCGGCAAATCCGTCGGCCTTACGCAAAAGGAGCTCGACGAGCGCGCCCAGACAATCATCGCGAAGGAAGAAGCCGACAGCCAGCGCCTTGAGACCGCCGAAAAACAAACCGCAGCGCAGGTGAGCGACGTTTCCAACCAAGTCTCCACCGTGAAGACGGATGTCGGCGGCGTAAAAACCGACCTGAGCAAGACGCAGGGCGACCTGGCCACCACCATCAGCGAGCTCCAGTCCGTAAAGGGAGACCTGAGCAGCACCAACAGCGTGATCGCCCGCAATCACGATGAGCTGATCCTTCTTGAGCACAAGGGCGACCGCAACTTCTATGAGTTCTCTCTTGACAAGGGCCAGAAAAAGCCGGTGGGCACGGTCTCGCTCGAATTGAAAAGGACCGACGCCAAGCGGAGCAAATTCACCCTCGACATTTTTGCCGACGACAAGGTGTACGAGAAGAAAGACCGCAACGTAAATGAACCCTTGCAGTTCTATAGCGGCAAGGATCAGGCGCTCTATGAGATCGTAGTCAACAACATCAATTCGAGGAATGAGATTGTGGGCTATCTGTCCACGCCCAAGAGCGCGCCCGTTCCGCCTACTGTTCAGTGATCGCAACCTGGGGTGCGACCGTCAGGGCGGGCTGGTAGCGGAAATTGAATGTGTAGTCCAGCTTTGTGCGCGCGTCCCATTCCTGTTTCGTCATCTTGAACGCCGAAACAAATGTTCCTTCGACCGTCTGTCCTGGGTTGATCGTGGTGTCCAGCGGTGAAATGGGCGTGTTGTGCGGCACAGGAATGTTTGGGTAGGCGATAAAAATCCGCTCGTAATCGCCCGTGTTGGCGGCGTAGCTGGAGTGGATCCCGTCAGCGAGTGTGGCATTGGTCAGCACGTTGGCAAGATACAGCGGATGATCGGTCTGGTTGTGCAGCTTCACCTCGGTGAAGACCATCACCTGGTCCACTTCCTGCTTGGGCATGGGGGCCCCGCTGGCATCGAGCCCCGATGTCTCCGTGTGCTGCGGATGCGCCCAAACGGCCACGATCTCTCCCGTGGCGATGGGCGGTTTTTGCTCTAGCATCACATAGGCCCCGATGGCCACGCTCACCACAACGGTCGCGATGATGGTGGCCCACACTACGTGGCTGGAACCTTTAGTCAGTTCTTCGCCCAGCGCGGCGTCGTCCACTTCCGTCTCTTCCTGCTGCAATAAGCTCATGGTGACCTCACCCTCTTTGCGTCCTCACTATCTTTGGGCCTAATCTTATCCCCATTCGCGTACAACAAGCCAAGGATTCCCTTGTCGCGACCCAATCCCTTTGTGCTCGAAGGTGGTGACTTTTGGGGGATGGGGCCGGAGGTGGTAAGGCGATGAACTTCCTTCAGGGCCTCGCCCGTAATCCCGCCAGGAACCCCTTTGCCTCCCGCGTGTTCAGCACGTCTTCCTTCGTGAGCCACGCCCGCCGCAACTGCTTCGCGCCATACCCCATCTTCCCCAGGTTGCGGCTGTCGTGCGAGTCAGAAGACATCACGATCCTGCAGCCCAGTTCCTTGGCTAGCCGCAGGTCGTGATCGTTCAGGTCCAGCCGCTCCGGCGCGGCATTATGTTCCATCGCCACGCCCAGCTCCGCCGCGCGCTTCAGCACCACAGCCAAATCCAGCGCGAACGGCTCCCGGCGCAGCAGCAGCCGGCCCGTCGGGTGCCCTAGAATCCGCACATTTGGATTCTCAATCGCTTTCAGCACGCGCTCGGTCATCTTCTCGCGGCTCTGGTCGAAGTGCGAGTGGACGCTGGCAATCACCACGTCCATCTGCGCCAGCACCTCGTCGTCCAGGTCCAGCGCGCCATCGGCCAGAATGTCCACTTCGATCCCAGTAAGCACGCGAATCTTTCCCTCCATCCGCCTGTCCACCTCGCGCACCTGCTTCATCTGCTCGAGAGCCCGCTTCTCATCCAGCCCGTTTGTCATGGCCAGGTTCTTCGAGTGGTCGGTGATCGCGATGTATTTGTACCCGCAAGCCAGCGCCGCCTCGGCCATTTCGCCGATCGAATTGTGCCCATCGCTGGCGGTCGTGTGCATGTGCACGTCGCCGCGAATGTCGCCGAGCCCGACCACGCGGGGCAGCTCGTGCTCGGCCGCCGCGTCGATTTCGCCCAGGTTCTCGCGCATCTCCGGCGGCATCCAGTCCATTCCCAACGCGGCGTAAATCTCCTCCTCGGCGGCCGCCGCCACGGTCGTGCCATCGTCCAGCCGCGCCAGCGCCCACTCATTCAGCGTGTAGCCCATCTTCAGCGCCCGTTGCCGCAGCGTTACATTGTGTGCCTTCGAGCCGGTGAAATACTGCAACGCGGCGCCATAGGAAGCCTCCGGCAGCAGCCGCACGTCTACCTGCAGCCCCTGCTCCACATGAAAGCTCACCTTGTTCTCGCCTTTGGCGGTCATGTCGTGGATGCCGGGGTACACCGCCACGTGCTCCACTGCTGCCTGCGTCTTTTCCAGAGCACAAGCCGGACCCGTCGCCAGCAGGTCCAGATCGCCCACTGTCTCTCGCCCCCTGCGCAGCGAGCCTGCCGGGGTCACTCTCTCAATCCCTTTGAATTTAAGGAGATAGGCCGCGATCCGCCCCGCTTCCTCCTCCGCTACGTCGATCCGGAACCGTCCGGCGCTCCGCCGGTAATCCTCGATCCCCTTTTGCAGCTTTTGAATTTGCTTTTCGCCCATCCGCGGCAAGCCCTTCAGCCGCCCATCCGCAATCGCCTCGGCGAGCTGGTCAATGTTGCCGATCTTCGCCGCATCCCAAAGCAGCGCCACTGTCTTCGGCCCCATGCCCGGCAGCTTCAGCAGCTCCAGCACCCCGGCCCCGTACTTGGACAGCAACTCGTCCCGCTGAGGCAACGTCCCCGTCGCGGCAATGGACTGAAGGTGTGCGGCCATGCTTTTGCCGATCCCGTCGATCTCCAGCAGCCGCGCCGTGTCGTTCGACGCCTCCACCAGATCGACGGTGGTCTGCTCGGCAGCCTCGGCCGCGCGACGGTAGCTCCTGATACGGAAGCTGTCGGCGCCGTCAATCTCCATCAGGTCGGCTGTCTCCGCCAACAGGCGGGCCATCGTTTTGTTGTCCATCACCCGGCCCTCTATTCGCAGTATGAGTCATCTGCGGCCTTCCAGGCCAATCAGCAGCCTAACCTTCAGAAGGCGCAACAATCCGGCGCTTCCGGGTAGCGATTACGCACAGATGTGATGAGGAAATGTGTGTTGGGCGCAACTCACCTTGACCGCCGAGCGGCGGTCTTCAAGGGATCGCCCGGGCCCTACTCGCTGACCGCGGTTCCGGAATTGCTGTACGCCGGAACCGCCGCTTCCGAGTGGCATTTTCCTCAAGAAAATGCCACCTTTCACCGCCCTAAAGAGGGCAAGTGAATTCTGGATCCGCGCTTAAGCGGCGCTGTGGGCGCTGGCACTATCCCGATTGCGGACTACGCCATCCGCCTGCGGGCCCTTCTGACCTTCAACGATATCGAACTCGACTTCGTCGCCTTCTTTGAGCGTTTTGTATCCATCCAACTGAATCGCTGAGTAGTGGACGAATACATCCGGCCCGTCTTCGCGTCCGATGAATCCGTAGCCCTTGGCGTTGTTAAACCACTTGACCTTTCCTTTGTACTGAGCCACAGGTTCCTGCCTTTCTTTCAC
>JBEKAJ010000004.1:0-29356 GCA_050018295.1 Occallatibacter sp.
GCCTCAAGCGGGCGAGATTTGGGCACGCGCTGGAAGGTGAGCGCGAATCCCTTGCGTACGCCGTAGTCGGTTACGGGGAGCACATCCGGCCGGCCGAGGCGGAAGATGAGCAGCATTTCCACGGTCCACTTGCCGATGCCGCGCACTTCGGTGAGTCGTTCGACGATCTCGGCGTCGGGCATTTTTCGGATGGCGGCGTGCGCGGGCACGGTGCCATCGAGGGTGCGGGCGGCTAAGTCGCGGAGCGCCTTGATCTTGTTGCCGGAGACGCCGGCCGCGCGGAGTGGCTCATCGGGAGTGTCGAGCAAGAGCTGCGGCGTGGGGTCGCCGCCGAAGTACTCGCGCACGCGGCGATGAATGGTGGCTGCGGCTTTGCCGTGCAGTTGCTGGTAGAGGATCGATTCGAGCAGGGACTCGAACGGCGAGGTTGTGTGGTCGAGGCGGAGGGTAAAGGGGCCGGCGCGATCGATGAGCGCGGCGAGTTTGGGATCGCTGGCCCGCAGGTGCGCCACTGCCTCGGCGGGATCGAAGGGAAGTTTGCGGCTGCGGCCGTCGTGAATCATGGATGGAGTGTACCGCAGGCGCGGGTCGCGGTGAGAGAGTACGAAGGAACGACTGGCGACGCAGAGGGCCTCCCGCGGTTGCGTTGCTCCGCACGGAAGGCTTCTTGGCCAGCAGAATCGCTAATTCGACGAACTGCCGGACGAATTCACGATGGTGATTTGAGTCTGGCCGTTGTTTTCGCTTGCCGACTGCAAAACCGTCACAGTGATGGAATTGGAGCCATTTTGCAACGTGATCATCCCGCCGGTGCCGGTGTTCATCGTCTGTGCGTTGGGGCCGGCTTTGTCCTTGTAGAATGCCATGACCTTGTCCGGGGAGTCGGGCGTAAGGAAGTTTGCGCTGACCATAGATTTGCCGGCAATGGTCATGCGCAGGCCGCCTTTGCCCTGCGTGGCGCCGGGATAGATGGCAATTCCCAGATCGCTCTCTGTGAACGTATCCGATGAATTGGCGGTAAAGGTGCCCTTCGGAGTATTGACGGTGATTTCGCCGTTGGCTTCTTTGTGGATGGAATGGGCGACGCGATAGACGCCGTAGCCAATGATGCCGGCGCCAATGATGCCCAGGCCGACAAAGACGGCCACGATAATGAGGATGATCTTGAGTGCGCTGGAACCTGACTTGGGTGGAGGCGCGCCGACAGGCGGAGGGACCGGCTGAAATGAGCCAGGCTGGGGGACTTGACTGTTTGTGGGATCGGGCATAGTCACTTCCTTTTCGTCGAGCGTTGTGATTGCGAATCCATACAGGGAGCCGTTTGGGGACGGAGACAATATACCCCATCCAGCACTCCTTCGGTAACCGGCTTTTTGAGGCGACAAATGAATGCCCTGATGACTTAACGTGGGATTCATTCCCGATTCGCAATTTGATGCGCCCATGGCAGGCGAGCGGCGTCGGACAACTCAAGCCCGTTGGCATTACCATCAGAGGGTACAACCGGTCTCATAAATGCCTCTGCGGCATAGTGCGCAAGTATGGAATCCAACAACAAGGCGGGTCCCATAATCCCAGCGAGTTGACAAAGATGGTTTATGAGACCGGTTCTAGACCCAGGAGCTCGACCATGAAGATGCGGCCGGGAACGCAAACCGGTTTTCTGTTGTGCGGCAAGGAATGGATTGACGGAGAGGCGCTTGAAGTGCGGTCGCCGTGGGACCAGGGGCTGGTCGGGCGGGTGACCATAGCGACGCGAGCCGATGCGCGCCAGGCCTTGAATCATGCTGTGGCGAGCCTGCGCCGCACGCGCGCCCTGCCGCGATGGAAGCGCCGCGAAATCCTCGAAGACGTGGCCGCCGCTCTCCTTGAACAAAAGGAGCGCTTCGCGCAGTTGATCGTCGCCGAGGCGGGCAAACCGGTGCGCATGGCGCGGACGGAAGTGGATCGCGCCGTGCTCACGTTCAAGACGGCCGCCGAAGAAGCCGCACGGCTGGGCGGCGAGAGCATTCCTCTGGATTTGACCGAAGGAAATGAGGGTCGTTGGGGACTGGTGCAGCGCTTTGGCGTGGGGCCGGTTCTGGCCATCACGCCATTCAATTTTCCGTTGAACCTGGTGGCTCACAAGGTTGCGCCGGCCATGGCGGCAGGATGCCCGGTGATGGTAAAACCTGCGCCGCAAACGCCGTTCACCGCATTGGCGCTGGGCGAAGTGATTCTCAAGGCGGGCTGGCCAGAGGAGGCGCTGGCCGTGCTGACACTGGCAGACGCAGACACCGCATGGCTTGCGGAAAAAGAGGATCGCATCAAGCTGGTAAGCTTCACCGGGTCGGCCAAGGTCGGCTGGGAGCTGAAAGCACACTCGGGGCGCAAGCGCGTCTTGCTGGAGCTCGGCGGGAACGCGGCGCTCGTGGTGCACAGCGATTGGAAAGAGCTGGACGACGCAGCGTTGCGTACTGCGCACGCGGCCTTCAGTTTTGCGGGCCAGTCGTGCATCAGTGTGCAGCGCGTGTTTGTAGAACGCAGCATCTTTCAGACCTTCCTTTGGAAGGTGGTGGAGATTGCGGCCAACCTCGCCATCGGCGACCCTTCAAATGAAGCAACTGAAGTGGGACCGCTGGTTCGCCAGAGCGAAGCAGAGCGCGTGGAAGAGTGGGTGAAAGAGGCCACTGCGAGCGGGGCCAAGCTGGTGGCCGGTGGCGAGCGCAAGGGATCGATGATCACGCCTGCCATTCTGACCGGAACCAAGACCGGCATGAAAGTTCGCGATGAGGAGATCTTCGGGCCGGTGCTGTTGATCGAGCCGTATGACGACTTCGAGGATGCGCTGGCGCAGGTGAATCATTCGAAGTATGGATTGCAGGCAGGCCTCTTGACGCGCGACTCCGGCCGCATCCTCACCGCGTATCGCGAGCTGGAAGTAGGCGCGCTGATCGTGGGCGACACGCCCAACTGGCGACTGGATCCGATGCCTTACGGCGGGGTGAAGGAATCCGGTCTGGGCCGCGAGGGTATCCGGTGGGCCATCGAAGAAATGACCGAGCCGCGCATGCTGGTGATGGCGTCGCTGAGTTAGAGCACGATCGCCGCCAATCAACGATCGGCGCGAATTCTCAAGTTAGAGACCGGCTATCCCTTTTGCTTGGCCTTGGCTCGCACTGCGGCCCAGCGCTTGCGCTGCGCGTCCGCGATCCGCTTGCGCGCGTCGGCACTTAGAACACGCTTTCTTCTGGGTTTGCCTTTCGCAGTCGTCTTTCCGACTTTGCGTGCGGATGTGGTAGCTGCGGTCCCGATGGTGGCCAGCAAGGCACGTGCTTGCTTGAGCCTTGCAATCTCGGAGTCTATTTGGGCAAGAATATTTTCAATCGCCATGCTGACAGAATAAATGATGGAATTCACATTCCCGTGGCTTCGCGCAAGACATTTTTTTCGACTTAGCAGTTCCATTCAATCGATAAAGTGACTTTCTTCAACGGAGTTACAGCGACGGAACGGCCCACGAACGCAATAAATTGATCTACCCTGGTTCGAAGAAGGGTCAAAGCCGCTGCACACGCGTCTAAAACGGACGCGGCGGGAAAGGCTTTAGGCCCGTCCCGCCGAGTTACTTTTCCTTTTCGCGATGTCAATACAGAAACAACGCACTTACATGCCGAGATACATGACATGGACGTAAGTGCCGAGGCGCACATTATAGGCAAGATACCAGCCGATGTGGTCCGGATCTGCGTAGATGACGATCTCATCCGAGTTCCAAAGCCAATCGTTGCAATAGGCAAAGTCGGCTGCCGCCACTGACCAATACCAGCCATTGAACCAGAACCTGCTCGGTCCCCCGCCGGCAATCCGCCATACGTGAGCGGGACCAAAGCCGCCAGCAAAGTGGCCGTGTTGCCAGGGATTGGCAAGATGGTAGCGAGGATCGTTGGGGCCGGTATCATGTCCAACCCACTTGTTCCCGTCTACGTGCGGAGCGCTGCTATGTCCGGGCTGATCGGAATAGTTACGGTGGGTGTCAGGGGTTTGCGGTGTGCCATGATACGCTGCGGGCCCATGCGCCGGTGGAGCTTGATGGCTGTCCGATCCGTGCTGTGCCACTACCGGCACCGCGAAAACGAGCAAAGCTGCGAACGTGATCTGAATGGACTTCATCGATTCCTCCTGATGCCCGTTTGGGCGGCCGAGCCACCCGGTTACGGGCCTTATTTCGATGGTCATCAACGACACCTTGGTGGCTCTCCGGCATTCTTGCACATGCCAGAACCGCCCGACACGTGAATTCTCTGTGCGGGAACTTGGCCGATGAGCTCGGACCGCGGGCGTCTCCGCAATTTTGCCTACGCTGTCACCGCCACCGGTGCGCGCCGCCAGGCGTAAAGCGGGAATTGGTTGGCCATCTCCGCCACCTCGCCGCGGATGCGCGCAAGCGCCGTATCATCGCTGCGCAGTTCGAGAGCCTTGGCGATCCATACGGCAATCTGGCGCATCTCCGGCTCCTTCATCCCGCGAGTCGTGAGCGCGGGCGTGCCCACGCGTATCCCTGAAGGTTTGAGCGGCGGATTGGTATCCCAGGGAATGGAATTCTTATTGACTGTGATGCCGGCCTTGCCCAGCGCCAGCTCGGCGTCGGAGCCGAGGATGCCTTTCTCAAAGACATCTACGAGCATCAGGTGGTTGTCAGTGCCCCCGGAGACGAGGCGGAAGCCCGCGGCCTGCAAGCCGTTGGCAAGAGCTTTGGCGTTAGAGACGATTTGCGCGGCGTAGGCGCGAAACTCGGGGCGCAGCGCCTCAGCGAACGCCACTGCTTTGGCGGCCACAATGTGCACCAGTGGGCCGCCCTGCTGGCCGGGGAAGACTGATTTGTCGACAGCCGTGGCCAGGTCCTGCGTGCAGATGATGAGGCCGGCGCGCGGGCCCCGCAGGGTTTTGTGCGTGGTGGTGGTGGTGATCTGCGCATGGGGCACGGGCGATGGATGCACGCCGCCCGCGACGAGGCCGGCAATGTGCGCCATGTCGAAGATGTAAACCGCGCCCACTTTGTCGGCGATCTGGCGCATGCGTGCGAAGTCCCACAAGCGCGGATACGCACTGGCGCCGCCAATGATGACCTTGGGTTTTTCCTGGATTGCAACGGCCTCCATCTCGTCGTAGTCGATGGTTTCAGTGTCGCGGCGGACGTGATAGAAGGTGGGGTGGTAAAGCTTGCCGCTGAAGCTGAGGCGGTGGCCGTGAGTCAGGTGGCCGCCGTGGGAAAGGTCGAGGCCGAGAATGGTGTCGCCCGGCTGCAAAACGGCGGCGTAGGCGGAGGCATTGGCCTGCGAACCGGAGTGCGGCTGCACATTGATGTGCTCGCCGCCGAAGAGCTGGCGCGCGCGGGCGCGGGCGAGGTTCTCGACAATGTCGGCGTACTCGCAGCCACCGTAGTAGCGGCGCCCGGGATAGCCCTCGGCGTATTTATTGGTGAAGACCGAGCCGGCAGCCTCCAGCACCGCTTCGGAGACAAAGTTTTCACTGGCAATCATCTCCAACCCCTCGTGCTGGCGTAGAGTTTCCTGGTCAAGAGCGGCAGCGACTTCGGGGTCGACCTGGGCGAGGGTGAGCGACATGCGGTCAGTCATACGAGAATTTTACGGCATAAGCGGATGGTACGCGCTGTGGAGCATGAGGGGTCGGGATCCGCGCCCGGAGCGCGATGAATCCTGGTGGGCAGGGGTGCTTGAACACCGGCAGCTTAACCGCGAACAGAATGGCGCCAGCCGCCAGATCTATCACCAGAAGCACAACGGGAAATAACTCGCCGCAAGAAGTGACTGGTTTTCTCTCCGAAGCACCCCGCGGGATGCCGCCCGGTATGCTGATTGCATGACCGGCGCGCGCATTCCGCGGTTTGCATTTTGGGGCGTCTTTGGCGCGCTGGTTTTGGCTGCGGCGATTTCGGCCGCGCGTGGCAGAGCGCAATCGGTGATTCCGGCTGACGAAGTTACGCTCACGCCGGCCGTGGTCGTGGCCGGCTCGCCGGAGTTGATTCGGGTACGTGCGCCGGCAGGAGACACACTGGACGGCGAGTGGCTGGGGCAAAGGATCGAGTTCTTTCGCGGACGCGACGGGCAGGCGTGGTATGCGCTGGCCGGAGTGGACGTCAAGACAGCTGCCGGCCCGTCGACGCTGCGCGTGAGTGCCCGCACGGCCTCTGGCGCGGCCGTCGATCTGAGCCGCGCGGTTGAGATTCTTCCCGCGCACTATCGCACGAGCACTCTCACTGTCGCGCCGAAGTTTGTTGAGCCGGGGCCTGATGACCTGGCGCGAATCAAAGGAGAAGTCGATCTGAAGAGCAAAGTCTTTGCGGCAAGCGCTGCACAGCCCCTGTGGTCCGGCGACTTTCGCGCGCCGGTCCATGCCCCACCCACCGACAGCTTCGGCACGCGGCGCACCTTTAACGGAGAGCTGGCCAGCATCCACGAGGGGATGGACTTCCGCGCCAGGACCGGAACGCGGGTGCGCGCAAGCAACAGCGGCGTTGTGGTGCTGGCGCGGCCACTCTACTACGAAGGCAACTGCGTGGTGATCGATCATGGTCTGGGGCTGTTCACCATCTCCATGCACCTGAGCCGCATCGACGTGCACGAAGGCGACCACGTCGTCCCAGGCCAGCGCATCGGCCTGAGCGGAGCCACCGGCCGCGTCACCGGTCCGCACCTGCACTGGGCCGTGCGCTGGCAAAACGCGTATCTCGATCCGGCAAAACTGCTCCGGATGGATCTAGCCTCAGTCCGATAGCGCGCAATTCGTCCTGGCTATTCCTGCGAGAGAGGCTGGGTTCTGTCACGACGCGGCAAGCTCGTCTTGACACCGCTCTCACAATGGGCTGTACTGTTGCGCATGCGAACATTCAGGGCTCTGCTGCTTCCTTTTGTTTTGGTTGCAATCCTGTTTGTGTCTGCGAATGCGCAGGAATCCCAACCCAGCGCGCCCGGAACGGCTTCGGCAAACGAAGCGGCGCCTAAGCCCACGCGAATGGTGGCGAAGGAGATGTGGATCCGCGTTCCCGAGGCCTTCCCCAACGGGCTCGATGCGCTGGAAGTGTATATGGATCTGCCGGGCCGGCATCCGCTGGTGGTGCTGACGCACGGTACATCGGACGATCCAGAGGTGCGCGCGCATGCGACTCCCTGGGGAGAATTTTCTCAGGCTGAGTGGTTCGCCGAGCGCGGATATGTCGCCATCGTGGTAGTGCGCAGAGGATACGGGCGCTCAGGCGGGCAGCAGGACTCGGCCAACGGCGGATGCGGCCCCAGGGGCGGAAGCTTTTATCAAACCGGCGAGGCAAGCGCCGACGATCTGCGCGCGGTGATAGACTTTGCGCGGAGCCTGCCGGAAGTGGATGCGGACACAATGCTGAGCGCCGGCGTCTCGACCGGCGGCTTTGCGCAGGTGGCGCTCTCGGCCAATCCGCCAAAGGGGCTGAAGGCTGCAATCAGTTTCGCCGGCGGACGCGGCGGCGACGGGCACGAGCACAACTGCAATCTCAGCGGGGTCATCGACGCATTTCACGACTTTGGCAAGGAAGCCCACAAGCACGGCGACCTGCCCATGCTGTGGATCTACGCCCAGAACGACCATTGGTTTCCGCCGGCGATGGCGCAACAGTTCGATGCAGCTTATAAAAAGGGCGGTGGCGCGAATCAGTTTGTGATGGCCCCGCCCGACGGAGACGATGGGCACCATTTGTATACCCACGTCGCGGCGTGGTCCGACACGGTGACTGCATTTCTTAAGGCGCAGAACCTGCTGCCTCTCGGCGACACTGTGTTGCCCGCGCCGGAACCGCCCAACATACCCATGCCGGCCGCGTTGGCAGACAAGGACCCAGACAAAGATAAAGACGTATGGAGACGCTTTCTCCTTGCCCCGCCCTACAAGACACTTGCCGTAAATGAAAGCGGTGAGGTGTTTCTTTTTGCGGCCGGCTTCAATCAATCGCTGGCCGACGACGGTGCAATGGATCGATGCAAGAAAGCCCCCGGCGGAAGCAAACACTGCACGATCATCGCAAGGACGCCAGGCGCGAAGTAGCTGCCGGGCTAGCGGGATTGCAACTCTTCTTCCAACGCAGTGGCCGTGTCGAGTCCGGCCGCTTTTTCGTCACGCAGCGCCTTGAACGCGCGATACACGAACCAGCCCATGTACCACCCATCGATGAATTTGTAGGGCGTTTCGCCCGTGGTGTAGTGGCCGCAGGGCAGTACGCGTACTTCGTAATTCAATCCGGAGTGGCGAGCTGCTTCGACCACCTTGAGCGAGTACTCCAGGGGAAACGTGAGGTCGTATCTCGCGTAGACCATCAAGACGCGCTTCTGTGGCCCGCCGGCTTCAGGGCTGGCAAATCTCGTGTAGTAGCTGATCGGGCTGACAGGCGCCCATAGAGCACGCAGCCGATCCTGGGTGAGGCCCGCCGCTGCCACTCCCGCACGGATGTGGCGCGTGCTTTGCCCGGCCCAGACCACGTCGCCAAATGCTGTAGACGCGTGGTTGAACGCGTTCACGCGCAGCCGCGCATCATGCGCGCTGGCCAGAAAGCCGTAGCAGGAACCGAGGCTCGTTCCCAGCACGCCGAAGTGCTCGCAGCCCTGCTCTTCGAGCCAGTCGATGCAGCAGCGAATATCGACCACCGCCTGGCGGCAGGCGGAAATGGTGCGGCCGACGTTGGCGCTCACGGCGTAGTCTGACCGCTCCAGCTCCGCGGGACGGCGAATGTCATGATAGGGCTTCGAGAGCCGCAGCGCCGAGACGCCCATCCGGTTGAAGAGCGTGCACAGCGAGTTGTGGCTGAAACCGTCGGCATTCCATTGCGGCATCACCACGATGGCCTGTTTGGGCCGCGCCGGATCCTTGTGCGCTGGAGCCGGAAACCAGCGCGCGTTCACCAGGTCATTCTCCGGGTAAGGCGTGCGTTCCGGCGAAGTGAAGCGTAGATACTGGGCTTTGGGCAGCTTGCCCTCAGCCGCCTGCTCCTTCAGCGCGGCATCTTTGGCAAGAGTCTCTGGGCGCACGTTGGTGGGGAACAGCTCCGGATGGCGCTCTTCGAGGCGAAAGTCCGTGGGACGTTCATAGCCGAAAAAGACGTCGCTGTGGTGGATGAGAAGCTCGTTGATGCGGAGCATCGCTGCTTCAGCAGCCGCGGGGTCGCGAACAATATCGGGTTCGGGCACCGCGGCGCCAAACCCGTGTTCCTCAAGAAACGGAGTGATCCACTCGAAGCCCCACTCCAATGGGCGCACCACGCGGTTTTCGTCGCGTGTGCTTAGCCGCGTCTCCCACGCGTACATCCGGCGTGCATACCAACCAGTCAGCATGAATCTGACTCAATTTTATCAGTGGGAGATGCGCGGAGGGTTGGGTGCGCAGGCGGGAATGAACGTTACGCCGATGCTGCTCGGCCCGCGCGCGCCTTCGCAATCTGCGCTGCAATGAGCCAGCCAGCGCTCAGCAGCGTAATGAGCGCGATGATTCCCTGCGAGATGACGCAATAGAGGCACCAGACCTGAAGAACGTTATGCTCGATTCCGGAGAGGTGAAGCGCAAAGCCCAGTCCGACGAGGGCTGCGGCGAGCAGCAGAATACGCCTCCGCGCAAGCGCGAGCACGCCGAGCAACAGGTAGCCGGCGATGCCGATGGCCGCGACAGGAACGTGGTGGAACACGGCGTATGAGCTGTGGTTGACGATGCCGCAGTCCCAGTGATCGTTGATCGAGCATGGCTCCGTGCCGGTGGAGTAGTGCACCCGGAGCGCAAGCGCGGAGACAAAAAGGCCGGCGATGGCGAGAAAAATGAGAACAGGACGCATAGGCCCAAAGCAATTCTATCGGATGCGCCTCGCGGGTAGGCCGGGGCCCACAGCCGCTATAGCAATTACGATGGACCCATGACCGCACCGCCAACCGGCCGCCGCATCGCCTTCTTCGGCGGCAGCTTTGACCCGCCGCATCTGGGCCATCTGGCTGTGGCGCGCGCTGCCCGCGATACGTTCCACCTCGATACGGTGCTCTTCGCTCCGGTGGGCGCGCAGCCGCTCAAGCCTGAAGGGTCGTCCGCGAGCTTTGAGGATCGCCTGGCCATGACGCGGCTGGCGATTGAAGGCCAGCCTGGGTTCGAGGTTTCGCTTGCCGACGCGCCGAAATCTTCGTCCGATCGCTCGCCGCAGCGACCGCCGAACTACACCCCGAACTACACAATCGACACGCTCGAGCGTCTCCGCGCCGATTTCAAGTTTGACTGCGCGCTCTATTGCCTGATGGGAGCGGACTCGTTCTTCGGCCTGCGGCGATGGCATCGCGCCGCGGAAATTCCCTACGCGGCGGCCCTCATCGTTGCCTCCAGGCCCGGTCAGCCGCTCGACGGCCCGGGTCAGCTGCTGAGCGAATTGACATCTGCGCTCCCGCTTGGGCTCACGCTTGAACCTGCGCCGGACCCCGCTCGGAAAGAATCCGGCGCCAACGAGTCCGACATTGCCGTCCGCGCCTTCCTTATCGTGAATCCCGCCGGAGAACGAGCGCCGTTTTATGTGCTGCCCGGCCTGGATGTGGGGATCAGCGCGTCCCAGATACGAGAATCGATTCGCGAAGCAATCCGCAAAACCGGCTTGGAGACGTCGAAGAGTGCGCCCGGTTCCGAGGCAGTCCAAACGATGCTCCCCGTCGCGGTCGCCGAGTACATTCGCGCGAATGGCCTCTATCGCTGAACAGTTTTCTAGTCCCTACGTCCCGTAGTCCCGAGTCCTGCAGTCCCTGGTCCCTATTCCCTTCCTCCCGGTCCCTGCTCTACCATGAGCTTGGAGAAGCCACCCAACGAATGAAAACATCGCCGGCGCAGAAACAGACGCGCGTCCTCGTACAAGCCGCAGCCGCGGTTTGTGAAGAAAAGAAGGGCCAGCACACCCGCATCCTCGAACTCGATCCTGTCGATTCTGGCCTTTCTGACTTTTTCCTCGTCACCTCAGCCAGCAACGAGCGGCAGGCAGTCGCCATCGCCGACAAGATTGAGCTGCGCCTCAAGCACAACTTCGGCGCTTTCCCGAACTCCGTGGAGGGGCGCCGCAACGGCGAGTGGATCCTGCTCGATTATGTGGACTTCGTGATTCACGTGTTTCTCGCGGAGCGCCGCGCTTTCTACGACATCGAGCGGCTACGCAAGTCGGCGCGGCCGTTGAGCCCAGCAGAGTTCGACGCCGAGCTAACGGCTGAGCTCAAAGAAAAGACGCGCGCCGTGCGCGGAAAAAAGACCGCGAAGGCTGCCGCGAAAAAGCCAGTTGCCGCAAAGAAAACGCGGCCCTCAAAGGCCCGTAAGGCCCCAAGCCCAAAACCCCGCGCCCGGAAGCCCGCTGCCAAAGCGACCGCCAGAAAGAAACGCTGATCACCCCGCTGAACCGTCGATCATCAACACAGAGGGCGCCTCGAAAAGGCGCCCTCTGTGTTTCTACTTGTGCGTAATGGTTTAGAAGGTGATTTTCAAGGCGAACTGCCCGAAACGGCGCTGGTCGTGGTTGCCGTTGGTAGCGAGCGAACCGAGACCGCCCTTCTCTTCATTCACGAAAAGGGCTGCGGCGTTGGCCGAAAAGTAAGCCAGCGTCGTGGTGTTCACGAAATAGTCGTGGTGGTTGAGAAAGTCGAAGCCCTCGGCGCGGAACTGCAAGCCGACTCGCTCCGTGATCGGGAAGTCCTTCTGCACCGCCGCGTCCGCGTTCCATCCGCCGGGTCCGCGAAGCTCGTTTCGGGTCATCATGTTGGCTGGGAAGGGACCGAAGTCAGAAATACCCAGTGTCGGGCTCAGAGAAGAGTTGACCACTGGAAGCGGAATATTCAGGCCGTTAAACAGGTTGGGGCCGACGACCTTCGGGCTCTTGCTGACGTTGTGGCTGGTGAAAGGTGTGGCAGGCGTCAGGCGAGGCACCGTGTAGTAAGTTTCGTCGTTGCTGTAGTCAAAGACTGAGAACGGGACACCGCTGCGTGCAGTATAAATACCGGAAATGTTCCAGCCTCCGAAGGCCTCACGTTCAATGCCGGTACCGTGCTTGAACCACGGGGTTTCCCAAATGGGCGCTACTGCGATGCGTTGGGGTTGATCGAAATCGGACGGGCCCCAATCGAGGTGCGGATTCGCCAACGACGTGTAGCCCAAGGAACCGATATAACCGGAGCCGCCCTGCAAACTATCACCAAAGGTCGAGCTCAAGTCGTCGCGCGAACGCGACCAGGTGTAGTTTCCGACAATGCTCAGGCCTGTGGCGTGGAGGTTTTGCGTCTGAAACTTGACGTTCAGCGCGCTGTAGTCACTGCCCGCCCCGCTGCCGCGCATGTTGATGTTTGTGTATTGCTGCGTTGGGCGGGTCAGGCACTCAGGATTCCCGGTGTTGTTGTCAACGTAGCCGGAATTGGAGCATAGAGAGCCTTCAACCAGCGGCTCGCCGAGATATTCCTGAGCGGCGCCGGCCTGATTCACGTTGGCCAGATCGTAGAGGTGGTCTCCCTTGGCTCCGCCGTAGCTGACCTCTACCACTGTGCCGTGGGTGATCTGATGCTCGACAGCAAGGCTCCAGAATTGGGTTTGCGACACCTCGATATTCTGGTCAAGATGGCGAAGCTCAACCGGTGGCATAGCGGCTGCCGCGCCGGCAACGCCGAGAGGTCCGAGGTCTTGATTCGTCACCGCGTAGGCGCAGTTTACATCCCCTGCCGAGCACACATCGCTGATGACGGCGCTGGCCGGCGGGTTGAAGCTGGCGTTAAAGGTCACGTTGCCAAAGTTGCGCTCGTAGCTGATGCCGTAGCCGCCGCGAATGCTGTCGCGTCCGTTGCCGAAGACGTCATAGGCAAAACCGATGCGTGGCGCAAGGGTTCCCCAGCGCGGCTTCCAGAACTCGCCGATGGGGCTGTTCTCTGTGGTGAAGACGCCTCCGCTGGCAACCTGCTGCTCGACTCCGTTACCGGAGCCAAAGTAGAAGTTCGAGTCCAGAGCCTGGTTGTCGTTGTGCTGCACGCCGTAGTGCTCGTAACGCAAGCCGACATCGATATTCAACTTGGGCGTGACCTTGTAGCTATCCTGCGCATAGGTCGCCCAATCTTTGTAACGGTAGCTGCGGGCGTACGATGCCGATTTCAGGGGCGGCTGGACCAGGCAGGAAGAGGGTACAGGGTTGGGCTCGTTTCCGTAGATATCCACGGCGCAGGGGAGCTTGCCCTGGGGGTTGACGCGAGCCTGGAAACTGACCAGCGTTGCTCCGATGGGATCACCACCGATAACATAGCCAGCGCTGTCGCAGTCTGCGGGGGGCGTTGTTGCCGTGCATGGCATGGCGTTGACCATGTCGCTCATACTGTCGACAAAGTCGGCTCCAAGCTGCTCGACGGCCTGAGCGTAGGCGCCGTACGCGACGTTCATCTGGATGTAAGTGCCCAGCCAGCCAAAGCGCATGGAGTGCTTGCCCTTGGTCCAGGAGAGATCGGGCTCATATTGAATCGTGTTCTGGGGTCCGCCGTAGGGCAGCCCACCCTCGCCCGGTTCGCTGTAATTCTCCAATCCAGGCATCTGAATCACATTGCCGCTCACCGGGTCGGTGGGTGAGACGAACATCAGGTTGGGCGTGTCGGTCAGGGCTGTGTCGAACGAATTCACATCACTGAAGCGGGTGTAGCTCGCCTTCGCGGAGAGAAACACGCTGGGGCTGAAGGTGTGAGACAGCGAAAAAAGATAACTCTGATTCGCAAAGGCCGTCCCCACGTCGTATTGCGGGTAGGCGGAGTAGACGTCCGAGCCGACGAACTGGTTCTCGTTCTCACGGGCGCCGCGGAAGAACATCTGCGTCTTGTCGGTGGGATTAAAGTCGACGCGGCCTACAAGGTCGTAAGCATTTTCCGGAATGCCGCCGCCCGCATCGAAGGGGGCAGAGAAATTCACTGTGTCGAAGACTGCTTGCGTCGTCGGAATCGCCGTTTTGCCATTGACGAGCGGGAACGGGGTTGGGTCCACACAAGCTGTCGTGGATGCCGACCCAAATTCACATGTGGCTACGATGTCACCCACCGTAGCGGCGGTACCTGCGGACTTGAGTGTCGTCTGGCCATAGCTCTTGTAGTAATTCTGGATATTGGCCGGCAAATATGCAATGAAACCGGGATCGAAGATTTCCTCGCTCTCGGTGGCCGCCGAACGAACGCGTGTCCACTCCGTGCTCTCGAAGATAAAGAGCTTGTTCTTGATGATCGGACCGCCCGCAGCGTAGCCGAACTGGTTGCGGGTGTAAATGCCTTTGGGATCGGGGCAGGGATTAGCGCTGGTGCGCCCCCCGCAAGTCGGAAGGTCGCTGCCGGGGCCTGCGGCCCAATTGGCCGCGTCGTTGGCGTAAGTGTTGGCGGTGTAAGCGGAGAGGCGGTTGTACTCCCACGCGGAGCCGTGGATGGAGTTGGTGCCGACTCTGGTCGTGACATTAACCACGCCTCCGGATGCGCGGCCGTATTCGGCAGAGTAGTTGTTGGTCAGGACGCTGTATTCCTGCACCGAGTCCATGGGGATGTCTTCACCCACGGCGACGCTGAAGATGGAGACGTTCTCGGCACCATCCAGCAGAATCTCCGTTCCTGATTCGCGCTGGCCGTTGATGGCGTAGCCGACGCCACGGTTCGTGAGGTTCTGGCCGCTATTCGAGCTATTCGTCGTGTTGTCGCCGCTCGAAACATTGCCGGAGATCGAGACGAAGTCGTAGGGGTTGCGGGTCAGGCTGGGCAGGGCAGCGAGTTGTTGAGAGTCGACAATCTGCGAAAGCTCCTGGGACTGCGTATTGACCTGCGCGCCGCCTTCGCCAACCACCTGCACTTCGGTCACGGTCGCGCTGACGGAGAGCTTCGCGTCAACGGTTGCATGGCCGCCGACGGTCACTTCGACGGTCGCAGTGTAAGGCTTGAAGCTAGCGGCGGTGACCATGACCTGGTAGATGGCCGGTTCTAGCCCAGAGACCTGATAAGCGCCCGTGGTAGAGGAAACGGTATTGCGCACGGAGTTCGTGCCGAGGTTCTTGACCGCTACGGATGCTCCCGGGATAGCGGCTCCCGACTGGTCCAGGACGGTTCCGGAGATCTGGCCAGTTTCCAGCTGGGCCGATGCAACGACGCCGCAGACAGCCAAGACGGCGAAAAGACCTAAAATGATGAAAGAAAGTGATTTAAAACGATCAAAAGACCTGCGAGATGAAGCGGCCTGAAGACTCAACCCGGAATGCAACGCAAACAGCTTCATAAAACTCCTCCAAACTCGGTCTGAATCGAAAAGCCCTGGGGTAAGGCCCCGCCATCCAGGTTGTGCGCTTTCGGTGGCTCAACAAAGAGAGCAAGTCCGATCCCGCAGCTTGATCAAAACGAACAGAAGAACATCCTTAACGGGAGGCTCCTGTCCGACACATCACCCAAGCAAGCCTCGGCTCGCTCGATGCGACTCCAGTAACTTGGCAGAAATCTTTAGGGCTCTTAAGGCAATTCATGTGCCAATTGAATCCGGACGGCCAGAGATGCTCAACAAATTGAAAAGAAATGACATTGCTGTCTGCTGGCTCCCACGAAAGTGTTAATGGAATATGAAAATCAGTAGTGCGCGACCACAATCTTGCGAAAACGGGATCAAGAGGCACGTCGAACCGCCTTCACCTGTCGCTCACTGGCAGCCCCTGACTGCGCCGATCCTGTTGGTCCCTGCCACGGTCGGCATTTCCAGGCCGCCAAGCTCGATTGGGGCGCTCTGACGTTCCTGCGCACAAGGAAAAGGCAAAGCTGAGATCCAGAACCGAAAAGAGCGAAGCGCAATCGGCGAAATAAAAAGAGGGGCGCCCGCTCGGGCACCCCTCTTGGTCTTTCCGTTTGTGCGAATGGTTAGAAGTTAATCGTTGCGAAAAGCTGCGTTGCGCGAGCGTTTGCTGCCCCAGTAATCAGGCCGAATGTGCCGGCTCCGTACTGGCTGACGGGATTGTTGAACTGCGTGTGGTTGAAAGCATTCTGGCTTGCCATACCAATTCGCAGGCTGCGCGTTCCCTCCCCGCCCAACGAGAAGTTTTTGGCGAGGGTTAAGTCTGTGTCGTTGATCCCGGGGCCGTGGAAGGGATTGCGGTGGACATTGCCGAACGAACCAATTGGCTCTGCGGTGAAGCTGGTGGCGCTGAACCAAGTGCTGTCGCCGGAGTGCGAGAGGCCAGCGGGAATCCGGGTGCGCGGATTGGAAAATGTCACAGCACCAGTCTGAAGGGGAACATCCGGGCACGCATAGAAGGCCAACGAGGCATCGCAATACAGAGACCGCGATGTGGTGCCGGCATATGAGATGTCATACGGGAAGCCGGTAGCCACCGTCGTTATGCCGCTGATCGACCAGCCCGCAAACGCCAGGTTAGCCGGCGAGAACGCGCTGCCGCCTTGCTTGAATGGAACGGTATAGACCGGGGCGAACACAAGACGCTGGCGAACATCGAACGATGAATCCCCGAAGTTCAGCGACGGCTGGTACTGGTTGAAGCCGCGCTCGCCGTCATTGCCGAAGCCGGTGCCCTCGAAGCTGGAACCCGTATCCAGGGAGTGACCATAGGTGTAGCTCAACTGGAACAGGAGCCCATGAGTCTCGCCCTTGGTTACGCTGGCCTGCAATGCGCCATAGTGCGAAGACGATTCGGAGCCGACTAAGCCCTCGTTGACGATCCCCGTATAAGCGCCGGCCAGCTTGTTCGCGGGGAAGCTCAATCCTTGCGTGTTCCGGTCTGCGATGCAAGTCGGGTTTGCCAGGCAAGCGGCGTGTCCTGCTGGCGTCTCGGGGTTCCCCTCAAAAGCGGTCTGGTTGCGTCTTCCCAACGATCCGACATAGCTGACACGGGCAATGACCTTCGACGGTAGCTCCCGCTCCACCGAAAGCTGGAAGTTCTCAGCATAGGGCGCACGGAAACTCGGAGCAAAGCTGCTGATGTTGAAGACCGGCTCCAAATTATCGACCCAGTCGATCACGGCACCCGCTTTTGGCTCCGCATATGGAAAGCGGTTGCCCTCTGACAGTGCCGCACCGCCATTGATGTCCGCGAACGGATTGACGAGCGATGGTGAACCGCCTTGATCGGCCGCGCCGGCGCTGGTAAAGCCAAAGGGAGGCGTTCCCAGAGTCTGCAGTGAACTCTCTTCCTCGGTACGGTTGTAGTAGATGCCGAAGCCTCCGCGAATAGACAACTTGCCCGGGCCGCCGGAGAGGCGGCCGAGATTTGGCGACCATGCGAAGCCCAGCCGCGGTCCGAATTCGTCATAGTGCTTCGTCGCCTGGCCAGCATCGGTGCAACCCTTGTCTCCGGGAAACACAAGGTTCTGCGGTGCTCCGGGGAAGATTTTGGACGTCTCGCCGAGAATGAAGCAGCTCACGCCCAGGCCAGCAAACTGATGGTTGTACATCGGCGTATCGAGGGAGTAACCCAAGCCGTAATTGACGGTCAGAGTGTCGGAGACCTTCCACGCGTCTTGCCCGTAGAAGTAGCTCAGGAAAGCCTCCGCCTGAATAATGGAGCCGGTCCCCTGAGAGTAGGTTGCAGGTATGCCCAACAGAAGATCGAGCGACGGGTCGCCGGTGCCATAAGCGCTACCCGTATTATTGAACGCGTAGGCGCCGCTGTTGCTGGCGTCGAAAAGGTTCCAGACGTCAAAGCGGCGTCCGTCCCAGCCGAATTTCAGTGTGTGGTGGCCGAAGACCTTCGAGAAGTTGTCTTCGATCTGGTAGTTCGAGTCGATGCGAGGCTGAGGCCCGTTGTTGGTGCCACCTAACGTGAAGAAGCCGCTTACCCCAAGTTGAGGAACCGTGGCGCCGGCTTTATCCTGCGGGGTGATGCTGAAGCCTACGCTTGACGGCTGCACAATCTGCTGAGGGAAACTCGCCTTGAAGTTGAGGCGCGTCCAGTGAGCAGCAAGGTCGTTCACGGCTGTCGAGCTGAATTGGCGTACATATTCAAAGGTGTACTGCTGAACGTGAGTTACGTTTCCATCGCCGAAGCCCGGCACAGTTGCGCCACTGAAGGGGATGGTGTTGGCAGTTTGGGTAAAGCCATAAATCCCGATAAAGCTCAATTGATCCTTGGTATCGGGGTTAAAGTCGACGCGGCCGTCGTACTGGTAGAGAGTTTGTATGGTTGTCTCATTGAATTGATAGCCGGTGGTGCCATTGTTGGGTGGCGGTACGTACTTCTTCACCAGCGCCAGGGTGACGGGATTAAACGCGGAGGTCGGCACCATGCCATTCAAGCCGGTCGCGCCGAGGCATTTGCTCCATGTCTCACCGGCTGTACAGCCCGGAATGGTGATCGTGCTCGGAATAGGGTTCGTGCTAAACGGCACTCCGGCAGGTCCCGTTCCGGCGACATCCTGGGAGAAGTTGCCGTTAAGATTGTTGGACGTATAAACAGTCACAGAGCCGGCGCCCTGCGGTGTGCGCGCCGGGACGGCCTGGAAGGCGCCGAAGATAAAGAGCTTGTCCTTCAGGATCGGTGCGCCCACCGTGCCACCCACAATGTGCTGGTGGTAGGGGCTTACCGTGGCAGGTGTACCATCGACGTGCTTCTGGAAGTAGCCGTTGGTGTTCAGGAAGGTGTCGCGGTAATAATCGAAAGCATCGCCGTGGACCTGGTTGGTCCCGGATTTCATCGACGCGCTGACGATGCCTCCCGAGTTACGGTCGTATTCCGCGTTCAACGGGCCATCGATCATGTTGAACTCGGCCATCGCATCCAGGATGGGAGTTATAACTTGGGTGTTGAGGGCGATGTCGTTGGTGTCGGCGCCGTTAATCATATATGCCGACTGCTGCTCCTGGGCGCCGCTGACTGAGGGTCCGCCGACCCGTTCGCCGAAGCTGGTGCCCTGCACGCCGGGGAGAGTCAGCTCCAGATTGGCAAAGTTGCGGTTGATCAGGGGAAGATCCACCATCTGTTGGGCGTCGACAACGTTACTGAGTTCGCTGTCGGTGGTATCCACCTGGACAGACGATTCGCTTACCTTGACTTCCTGGGTGATGGTACCGACTTTCAGCTGGATCGGCTCGACGTACTCCTGGTCGATATTCAGCACGATTCCCGTGGCAGTGAAGGTCTGGAAGCCCTGCATGGTCGCAGTGACCGTATACGATCCGATCGGCAGTTGAGCAAAGTAATAGCCGCCATCCTGCCCTGAAACAGCCACATACTTGACGCCGGTTGCGGTGTTCGTAGCGGTAACGCTCGCCCCGGCAACCACCGCGCCCTGAGGATCGGTGACCACACCCCTGATACGGCCGTTGACGTTTGCGGCGTTGGCGCAAAGGCACGCCATTGCGATGGTGGATAGGATGACCATACCGCGCCAGAACGACTGAGCCGGCTTTAAAGCACGGGCCGCACTGTGCAACTTGAAAAATCGCATTGTGTTCCTCCACTGTGAACTGCGGTGTATTGAGCCCTTTCGGGATACTCGTTTGTTGACTTGGTCTATTGGGCGCTAACCGCTCCATGAATCGTGAGAATCAAAAGGGCTTCTCAACAAGCAGCTCATCTTTTTTGCAAAGCCTTTTCGGCTCGCCAACTGGATACGGATTTCCACTGCGAGACCCTGCACGATGCGTGCCATATTTGACTGGGCGGACATCAAGGGTCAATTTACAGAAAATAAAAGGGTTGTTTATCATTGTTTGATTGAGTCGATGTACCCCATATATGAAATTTCATAGAACTTGGCGCCAATATTCCCGAAATTGGACACAAAACTCAGATTCTGGGAGAGTTGAAGGCCTCAACGGGCTCCACTGGAGGGGGTGTTGTGCGCTATTCTCCTCACGATGCAGCTTACGCTCGCCCATATCGGCACTTCGTCACGATCTCGGGACCCGTACGAGGGGCCAGTAACCGACTATCTCAAGCGTTGTGTTGGGGTTGCGCACTGTAAGAGCGAGGGATTCAAGAGCGAAGCGGCGTTATTCGATTGGCTCAAAGCGAAAAAAGGCCGTACCGAGCCTGCGCTCCTGCTTCTGGATGGACGCGGCCGGCAAATGAGCTCCGAGGCTCTGGCAGATTGGCTGGGCGCGCGCCGCAATGAAGGCACGCAGCATGTCGTCTTCGCCATCGGGCCCGCGGATGGGTGGTCGGAAGAGGCCCGAGCTGAGGGGAAACGGCGCGGCGGGCTGATCTCGCTGGGGCCGATGACGCTAGCTCACCAACTTGCCCGACTCGTGATGGCTGAGCAGCTTTATCGCGCATGTACAATTCTCACGGGTCATCCGTACCACAAGGGGCATTGACAGTGGCCGAAACACGACGCGGACTGATTCTGATTAACACCGGCCCCGGCAAGGGAAAGACCACCGCGGCGCTGGGCACGGCCTTGCGCGCCGTGGGGTGCGGCATGAAGGTGCTCGTGCTGCAGTTCATCAAAGGTTCATGGCATTACGGTGAGCTGGACGCAGTCGCGGCCTTCGGATCGAACTTCGTCCTCAAACAAATGGGACGCGGGTTTGTGAAGGTTGGTGGCGCTGAAGCCGATCCCGAAGACATTCGCCTGGTGCAGGCGGCGTGGGAGGAAGCACGCGCAGCGATTGACTCGGGCGTTTGGGATCTGGTGGTGCTGGATGAGATTAACTATGCCATCAGCTTCGGGATGCTGGATGCGGGAGTGGTCGCCGAGGCACTGAAGGGAAAACCGGAGATGGTGCACGTCATCCTGACCGGGCGTAACGCCCACCCCCTGCTGGTGGAGCTGGCCGATACCGTGACGGAGATGCGCGAAGTGAAGCACGCTTACCAGAAGGGCATCCTCGCGCAGCGTGGTATCGAATATTGAGCAGAGCGGAATCGAGTATTGACAAGCGTGGGATCGAGTACTGACCGACGAAGGAGGCGCCATGCAGGAAAGCAAGCACCATCGCCGGGTCGACATCAAGCCGGAACCGTTGAATGCGCTGACCACACGGCAGTATGTGGTGGGAACGAACATCATGCTCGCGCGCATCGTGCTGAAGAAGGGCGCGCACGTGCCCATGCATCACCACGTTCACGAGCAGATCAGTCACGTGGTTGAAGGCGCGTTGAATTTCCTCGTCGACGGCAAGGAAGTCGCCGTGCGCGCGGGCGACATTCTCTCGATTCCGCCGCACCTGCCGCACGAAGTCATCGCTCTCGAAGACTCGGTGGCGCTCGACATCTTCAATCCGCCGCGGCAGGACTGGATCGACGGCGACGACGCTTATCTGCGCGGGGGAACCGCTTCTGGGCCGGCGAAAAGTTAAGCTGTTGCATTCGGGCAATCCATTTACAATTGGGTTCGGTATGTCGTGGTTTAAGCGCGAGGACGGTGAGTATTCTTCCGGAGCGGGTGGGCCCGGACCGGACAACGGACCCGAAGCGGGTGCGAAGAATGTGCGCACCGAGGGCCTGTGGGTGAAATGCCCAGGTTGCCGCCAACCCATCTATAAGCAGGACCTTGAAGTCAATCTGCTGGTCTGCCCTAAGTGCCAGCATCACTTCAAGCTCAGCGCCCGGGAGCGCATCGACACGCTGCTGGAGCCCGGCTACACGCTGGTTGATACTGGCCTGCGCTCTACCGATCCGCTGAACTTCACCGACGTGAAGCCCTACAAGCAACGTCTGCGCAAGGCGCGCCAGGATACGGGCCTCGATGATGCCATCCTGAACGCCGTCGGGCAGATGGGTCCCCATGAAGTGGTGCTCAGCGCCATGGAGTACGCATTCATTGGCGGGTCGATGGGAGCGGTCGTGGGCGAGACCATCGCACGCGCGGTTGATCGCGCGAGAGAGACGCGGAAGCCGCTGATTGTTGTGGCCGCTTCAGGCGGGGCGCGCATGATGGAGGGCGTGGTCAGCCTGATGCAGATGGCCAAAATCTCCACCGCGCTGGCGCAACTCGACGACGCGCGCGTGCCGTATATCTGCGTGCTCACTGACCCCACCACCGGCGGCGTCACTGCCAGCTTCGCCATGCTGGGCGACCTCAATATCGCCGAACCCGGTGCCCTGATCGGCTTCGCCGGACCACGCGTCATTGAGCAGACCATCCGGCAAAAGCTGCCCGAAGGTTTCCAGCGCTCGGAGTTCCTGCTCGAAAAGGGATTTCTCGACGCCGTCGTGCATCGCCATGCTCTAAAGGCCTACCTGATCCGCGCCCTGCACTTCCTCGCGGCGCCGGCTGCGGCATAACGACCGCTTCCTTTTTTCAATTTTGATTGCTTATCTCCCTGATCGCCTTTGTGCGGCGAACGAGAGTGAAGGGTCGACGCTCTGCCTTGTCAGATGCGCATCGGCATCAGCACGTAGCGGTACTTGTACTCGGCGTCCGGATCTTCGGGCCGCATCTGGCCGGCAGACTGCGCGTCCTTAAACTCCAGCCGAACCTCGCCCGCGTTGTCGAGCGCCTTGAGGAAGTCAAGAATGTAGCCGGAGTTGAAGCCGACCGTGATCGCCTCTGACGAGTACGGCGTGTCGATGGTGTCTTCGCTCTCGCCTGACTCTGTCGAATTCGCGCTCACTTTGAGCTCGTTGTCCTCGAGCCGCATTCGTATCGCTCCCGACCGCTCGTCCGCAAACTGCGCCACGCGCTGAATCGCTGCCGACAGCTCACTCGAGCGCACCACGGCAAACTTTGTGTTGTCGCGCGGCATGACCGCCTCAAAGTTCGGGAACTGCCCGGTCAGCTTCCGGCTGCTCAGCGTGCGATGGCCCACGCGGAAGAAGAGCGTGTGTTCGTCGTCGGCAAATTCCACCCTCTCTGCTTCGGAGTTGGCCAGCAACTGCTGCAGCTCCTGCAGCGCCTTGCGCGGAATGAGCACTCGCTTTTCGCCGCTGATGCCCTGGAGTGTCTCGCCTGGTTTCTCAACGAATGAGAGCCGGTGGCCATCGGTCGCGACCATAGCCAGCGACTCGGCCTTCAAGACCAGCAGCGCTCCGTTGAGTGTGTAGCGCGACTCCTCGTTCGAGATCGCGAAAATTGTGCGCGCAATCAGGGTCCGCAGCGACACAAGAGAGATACTGGTCGATGCGACAGTTGGAAACTCGGGCACCTGTGGATAGTTGGCGCGCGCCATGCCAACCATCTTCGTATTTGAGCGGCCGCTCCTGATCTGCACCCAGTGATTCTCCAGAAGCTTGATTGAGATGTCGCCGTCCGGCAGCAGCTTGATGTAGTCATAAAGCTTGCGCGCGGGAATAGTGCACGCGCCGGCTTTCTTCACCTTCACTGCGGCGCTGGTGCGGATAGCCTGATCTAGATCAGTGGCAGTAATATTCAGGCGATCCTCGTCGGCCTCGAGGAGAAAGTTGGAGAGAATCGGAATTGTGGTTTTTCGCTCCACGACGCTCTGCGTCGCTGTAAGTTCCTTCACCAGATCCTGGCGGCTTACCGTAATTTCCATCGCTGCCCCCTCGACCGCTGATCGCCCGGCTAGACTGTCGACTTCAGCTTCGGCACTCGGCATACCCCACCTCTGCTCTAGAGAGCCGCGCCCTATGCCCTCACTCTATAACAACTTGCGGGTCATCGGAAGCAGCCGCTTTTCTTCATCCCGATTGTAGTCATCCTGCGATAGATGTGCGCGTGGAAAACCGGGCTAATTCTGTGAATTCCGCGAGCTGGCTGTCGTTTCGCGAGTCGCCATCTGGGCCTTTGGCTCGCCGCATAACCCGGGTGAGTTCCTCGCTACTTAAGTTTCGCCTCTACCGGGAGGGGCTACGGGATAAGAACAGATACAAATAAACTAGTAGTACCCGTAGTTGTGTTCGGAAAAGTGGGAATCCAAGCAATGTACCTTAAGCGAAGCGAGTTGGGCACCGGCCAGGTTTCCTAAATCACGGCGCGCCAAATCGGACAACCAGGAAAACAAGCTCGCTTGATCCAAATAGCGCACCTCTTTCCCACGCCTCCCACAGCGGCTTCCAAACTGCCAGTGGAATGCATTGAGCTTGTGTGAATGCTCGCGCCAAGACCAAACAACCCAGCGGATTGCAGCGGGCGCGTATTGCACAGTGGCCGGCTTTCGACCAATGCCGATCGAGCCACGCGACGAGCCTCTCGCTCGCCTCTTATACTTAACCTTTCATGCCCTGCGAAGCGGCCATGTCCTACACAGCAGCCATCGACCAACTGAATTCTCTCGCGCCGGAGCTCTACACACGTCCAGGCCAGCCGCGGCGCAAGTTCTCGTTGGATGAGGTTCGAGTACTGCTCGGTGCGCTCGGCGACCCGCAGACGCAATTCCCTGCTGTGCTCATCGCGGGCACCAACGGCAAAGGCTCGACAGCCTCAACACTCGCATCCATTCTCGCGGAGTCCGGATGCCGAACCGGCCTCTACACCTCGCCGCACCTCGAGAGGCCCAATGAACGGATCCGCATTGGCCACCGGGAGATCGCAGACGCAGACTTCGCCCGCCTCTACTTCCGCGTGCACGACGCAGGCCAGCAGCAGCTTCTCGTCGGCCGTCTGCCGCAACTGCCGAGCTACTTTGAGATCCTCACCGCTTTGGCCTTCCTTTATTTTGCCGAAAACAAAGTGGAAGTAGCCGTTCTCGAAGTGGGTATGGGCGGACGCCTCGATGCCACCAACGTAGTTAACCCGCTGCTCTCGATCGTCACCGACATTTCTCTCGACCACATGGAGTGGCTTGGCCCCACCATCTCTGCCATCGCGCGCGAAAAGGCCGGAATCCTTCGCCACAGTGGAAGCATGATCACGCTGCCGCAGCATCCTGAGGCTAACCAGGTCCTTGGCCATATCGCAACTGACCTGGGCGTGCGTGGCGTCAGCGCGGTTCCCTATATGCCCGCAGCTGGGACAACCGGCCCGTTCACAGTGGATGCATTAGGCGCCACGATCAATGTAGATTCGCCGCTGGCAGGGGCCCACCAGCAGCGGAACGTTGCCCTGGCCATTGCCGCTGCGGTCGAGCTTGCTGCCCACCACGGTTTTTCAATCCCGCCCGCTGCAATCGAAAACGGAATTCGCCGCACGCGCTGGCCCGGACGGCAGGAACGAATGAGAAAGAATGGGATCGACTGGATCCTCGATGTTGCGCACAATCCCGCCGGTGCATGGGCCTTGCGCGCAGGCATTCGCGACATCCTTGAAGCCCACAAGCCGCGCGTGCTGGTCTTCAGTTGCCTGCGCGACAAGCCTCTCGACGAAATGGCTCAAATTCTCTTTCCTCTTTTCGACGAAGTCATCGTTGCGCCCATCCACACCGCGCGCGCCGCAGCCATCGACGATCTGCTTGCTGCAGCCGCGGCAACAGGGACACCGGCGGTCTCAGCCGATTCCGTCGCCGACGCTCTGCGCATGGCAGCAGAGCGTGCAGCCGGCGGCGTGGCTGTCGTCTCTGGATCGGTCTACCTTGTGGGCGAGGCGCGCGGCAAACTGTTATCCGGGAAAAGCGAATCGTCATGAGCCCGCGCCCCAACCCGCTGCCTCGCTTCTACGTCTGGCTCACCTATGGATTGCAGGGGCCGCTCATGCTGCTGCTCACGGCGGTTTGTGCATCCACTGCGTTTCTCGTCTCTGTGGTCGACAAGAAGGGCCGCATGCAGCATCGCATCGCGCATTTCTGGGGGCGCAACTTTGTGCGCCTTTCGCTTTCCAGGCTGAAAATCGAAGGCGCAGAAAACTTCCACAAGTTTCCCGTCGCGGTCTACGTCTCCAACCACACCTCCTACATGGACACGCCGGTCATCTTCGGCTCCCTACCCTTCCAGTTCCGCATCCTGGCAAAAAAAGATCTCTGGCAGTGGCCGATGATCGGCTGGTATCTGGGCCGCTCGGGCCAAATGCCCATCGACCTCGAAAATCCGCACGCGACACTCTCCTCGCTCGGCGGAGCAGTGAAAGCGTTACGCGCCGGCATGCCGCTCTTTGTTTTTCCTGAAGGCGGCCGCACGTCGACCGGCGCATTGCGGCCATTCCTCCCCGGCGCAGCTTACCTCGCCATCCGTGCCCAGGTGCCGCTCGTTCCCATCGCGCTCAGTGGCGTCTACGATCTCTTGCCTATTCACACCAAACACTTCTATCCCTCGAAACTCACCGTCCATGTCGGCGAACCGATCGAGACCAAGGGCATGACCGTGCGCCAGAACGGCGAGTTGACCGACCGGCTTCGCGCAGCGATTGAACAGATGCTGGTCCAGCCCGAAGAAGCTCACGCGGAAACGCCCGCACCCGTTGCGTAAAAGCGCGATCGAATTTTGCTGTGCCGCGGTTGCGCTGTTAAGCGTCCAAAGCTAAGATGCCGCCGGAGGCACCGCAATGATCATCGAAATGCGCACCTACAAGGTCAAGCCAGGCAAGCGCCCGGAATTCCTTGAAATCTTCCGCACCAGGTCTGTGCCGGCCCACGCGGAAATCGGAATGAAGATTCTAGGGCCCTGGCTCTCGATTGAAGATCCCGACACATTCTTCATCATGCGCGGATTTCCCGATCTCGCCTCTCGTGAGCCAATGAAGGCAAAGTTCTACGAAGGCGAGCTTTGGAAAAGCGAACTGGAGCAGGTCTTGATGCCGATGATCGAGAAGTATGACGTCGTCCTCGTTGACGATCCGGAAGGCCTCATTCGTTGGTAACATCGCCCGCTGGTAAGTTCGCGCGGGCTTTACACTGGGTCCATGGCCGTGCGCATCGCTATTCCCGAGCCCACAAGCGACGATCCGGAATACAACCAGCGCGCATTGCCGCAGTACATTGCCGCGGTCAAGGCCGCAGGTGCTCAGCCTGTCATCGTGCCGGTGCACGAGACTCAAGACCGCATCGCCAAACTGCTCGCAAGCGTGCAGGGCGTTCTTCTGCCGGGCAGCGGCCATGACGTGGATCCCGCGCGCTATGGCGAAGCCCGCGCCCCGGAGTGCGCAGAGGACGATCCCGTTCGCGCTGCGGCCGACGAACTGCTCTTGCAGGACGCATTCAACCTTCGCAAGCCTATCCTCGCCATTTGCCACGGCGCGCAAACGCTGAATGTGTGGCGCGGCGGATCGCTCATTCAGGATTTGAAAACTCCCGTGAACCACCGGCCCGGCCGCGAAGTGGTCGAGGCGCACCCGGTCCAACTTGTACGAGGCTCGCGATTGACGGCAATTCTGGCGGACGCCGGCGAGTCGAACGCGCAGGTGAATTCGAGCCATCATCAGGCAATTCGCAATCCCGGCGACAATCTGCGCGTCACTGCTGTCTCGCCGAGCGACGGCGTGATCGAAGCGGTTGAGCTCGATGCGCCCGATCACTTTGTCGTTGGCGTGCAGTGGCACCCTGAGCGCACCTGCGAGCAAAGCGAATTTTCTCGCGCGATTTTTTCCGCGTTTGTTCAGGCCGTCGGCGCGTGGCAAGAGGGAACTGAAAGATGAGCTCGGGGGCGCGGCTCAACGATTTGCTTCGAAAAGCAGGTTTGGAGCCGGTGGACGACCAGACAGCCGGCCAATTCGAGGTCTATCTTTCGCTCTTTGTTCGCTGGAACAACCGGATCAACCTCAGTTCCGTTCGCGACGAAGAAGGCATTCTATCGCGCCATATCATTGAATCGATTGCTGTTGCTCGCCAACTGCCGCAGGGGATCGCCACGCTGCTCGATTTCGGTTCAGGTGGCGGCCTGCCCGGGATCCCCATCGCCCTCTGTCGGCCCCCCGCCTTTCGAGACTCGATCGCCGTCACGCTGGCCGAGTCGAAGGTCAAGAAAGCCGCATTCCTCCAGGAAGCTGTGCGCGTCCTGGGAATTCCGGCAAAGGTCCATGCCGATCGCGCCGAATCGCTCCGCACCCTCTTTGACTGTGTGGTTTTGCGGGCGGTCGAGCGAATGCCCCTGGCCGTTGCCGCCGCAGTCAAGCTCGTTGCGCCCGACGGTTGGCTGGCGCTCATGACCACAGACTCGGGACTCGCCGAGCTTCAGTTGGCCGCCGGCGAGCAGTTCCGCTGGGAGCAGCCCGTCCGTCTGCCCGGCAGCGAGGCCAGAATTCTCGCTCTGGGCCGGAAAATCAGTTCGCAAGCTTAATTTCGACGAGCCTACGGACCGAAGCCAGGTCTCCAGGTTTCCGAATCATGAGCCGAACCCCGGTCCCCTCCGCGTAGCGCTTGGCTTCGGTGATCTCCCTCAAAAGGCCTTTCGGCAGGCCGCTGGCGCGCGCTGCGGTTACAGCCTTATCGCCAAGAACGAAGCTAACGCGGAAACAACCCTCGCATGGGCTGAGGTAGAGGATCGTGCGCTTCTTGACCGCTGGGCGAAGAGCCCAGCCGTATTTCGCCGGAGAAACCGATTTCCATTCCCCGCAGGCGATTCCCTGCCCGGCGAGCCAGGTGATCAGCTCCTCCCAGATTGTTGAGGCCGGCCCGAGCTTGGCGGCGACTTCTTTGTCTGTGGGAGGGGTGATTTTGCCGATGAAGACGTTTGGGAGATCCATTCTCGCCTCTTTCTGGATTCCAACCAGAGTTTACTCCCAGCCGTCCCAAGTTCGTGATCCCGCTTGAGTCAAGGCCCCAGCCTCCACGTTCCCGTCTCAACCCCCTGAAAACACTCCGCAAAAAGATCCCCGAAGTTTGCCGATCATTTCCGCCTTCCGGCGCATACTCGTTCCATGATCGAAGAGCAAAAGCTTAGGGCAGGCTTCGAGACCCAGGAAACAACGAGAGCCGCAGTCGCGGCACTACGATTGAAAGCTGCTTCCGGCCCCCCCATGCCATTTTGTGAAACTGTGAAACTGTGAAACTGTGGAACGGAGAATGAAAGACCGTGAATTCGATCCCAAATAGCTCAACATAAAACGGATAGCCGCAAATTGATCGCCAAAAACCGATCTCCGAAAATCGCTGAAAAATCCCCAAAAATCGCCGAAAATGAATCGTTGCAGAAATCGCTGAAAATTGCTCGCTTTGAGCTGAAAATCAGTCCATTCTTTTGCTAATTGGCCAATTCGCTGCTTTCTCTGCCGTTTTGTTCCACGTGGAACATCGAGGAGCCAACCGCCCTTCCCGATCCTCCAAAGCCCCGGCGTTCCACGTGGAACATTCACCGGTTCAGTTCGGGCCAAGGCCCAAAATGGAACCCACCCCGCTGCCCACGATAAACCAGACCCACCTATGGTTAGTTTTCCACCGCAAGCGTATTTTTCTGCCCCTCCGGCCCTCACCGGACACTCTTGCTCAAACCTGTTTCACCCCAACGAGTTGCTCCCCAGCGCCGCCGACCGCTCACAACCGCTTTCCACAACTTCGCCCCGTTTCCCACAACGCAAGCGCAAACGCTCGAACACGCTGTCGTTTTACTCTGGAATGCCATGGGTAAGATCGTCGGTCTCGT
>JBEKAJ010000005.1:0-28771 GCA_050018295.1 Occallatibacter sp.
GATCTGTGGCCATCCTGAAGATGCCGAAGACACCATGCAGGAGGTGCTCTCCCGTTCCATCGGACACCTTGCCAGGATCCAGACTCCGCAGCAGATGGCCGTCTGGCTTTACACCGTGACCAGAAACCGCTGCTGGCGCATGCGCCGCAAGCCTGCACACGCCCCGGCACACCTTCTCCGGCTTGATGAGCTGATGCCCGACAGTGACGAACTGGGCAGGCTGCTTGAGGATGCCGCGGCAGACCCGGAAAGGAACATCCTCGCCGCCGAGCAGCACCACCTGCTGCATCAAGCAATCCTCCACGTCCCGGCCACATTGCGCATCGTTCTCGTGCTCCACGATATGGAAGAGCTAACCACCGAGCAGGTTGCGCAGGTTCTCTCGCTTCAGCAGGGAACGGTACGGATTCGCCTCCATCGGGCGCGTCTCAGCGTGCGCAAGGAGATGAGTAAGCTACTCAAGGTCATTCCCGAGCTACCCAAACGAGCCAGACCCTCCGCGAGCAAGCACCAGCGCGCCCGAGCCAATGGCCCTCAACGCCCGGCTGAATGCCGCGATCTGTTCGCCAATCTCTCCGAGTATCTCGACGGCCGCGTGGAACCACTGACCTGTGAACAGATGCGCGAACACATTGAAGCATGCCCGTCCTGCGTGGCGTTTCTGCGCGACCTGCGCACCGCCATCGATCGTTGCCGATCGTTGGAGATTCCTTGCGACTCGGCCGTCGCACCGCGTCTGCGCGCCATCCTCACCAGGGAATACCTGCGCATGCTGGCGATCCCCGTCGACAAAAATGCTCTCGCCATCATGTAACGAATTGCCGCTTTTGTGGCTTTCTTCTTATGTAAGAGGAAAACCACTATGGAAGTGAAGATCACGCATCTCGATCGAGCGAAGTTTGCCATTCAGTCGCGGTCCCACACAATTCTTTGCGACCAACCCACGGAAAATGGCGGGGAAGACTGCGGCATGACGCCCCCGGAATTGCTGCTCGCGTCGCTGGGCTCTTGCGCGGCCTTCTATGCCGTGCAGTATCTGAAGACCCGCAATCTCGCGGAGACAGGCGTGGAGGTCACAGTCACCGCCGAGAAGTTGAAACAGCCTGCCCGCGTTGGCAACTTCCGCGTGCATGTTGCGTGCCTCATCTCTCTCACGGAAGAACAGACGGAGGGCCTGATGCGCTCCGTTCATCACTGCCTGGTGCATAACACCCTCTTGATGCCGCCGGAGATTGCGATTGAACTGACCACCAGTGAGATGCCAGCTCCCCACGTGTGACAAGGTAGCCTGACCGCGCACATAGACCAACCGCGTGTGCTAGTTAGCCTCCACCGACTGGATCAACCGCCGGAGCAAAGGGAACAACCAAGCGACGTATCAAAGAGCATATTCTTCATTGGGCTGATCCTTGCCGGCAGCGGCCGGGTATTTGTTGCATTGGGGTCTCTCACACTCATTCGCGAGGGTTGGACTCACCTGTAATGACTTCCAGGGTTCTCGGCAAAAGGATGTGCCCAAGACTCATGAGCGCTTAGGATTCTTGATTGCGGCTTTTGATTGAGCTACGCGTACCCCACAAAAACAGGAGGGCGTAATATCTCTTGAACTATTGATAATAAACACTTTGGTGCCGGGAGGGGGGGTCGAACCCCCATGACCACAAGGGCCGGCAGATTTTGAGTCTGCTGCGTCTGCCAATTCCGCCATCCCGGCCTTGGGAGGGGGATCTGCTCCCAAAGTATCGCATAGCCTTTGCATGATTCGCCAGAACCGCCGCGCCCGTCGCACCGCAGACGGATTCCTCGGCAGCCAGCGCCGCGCCTTCCCTCTGGCGCGACTCGGCGGAAGGCATCCGCACCACCGCAGGTGCCGGCCTTTCCACATTTGTCCGGCGGCCCGCGCTCGAACCCCTGTGCGAGAATGAAGGCATCAACGATGACCAGCTCCTCCGCCGCCGTCGTTCCTGAGCCAATCACCATCACTCCGCAGATGCTTGCGCAACACAGCATCACCGCGGAGGAGTACGAGCGCATTCTCGCGGCGATCGGCCGCACGCCCTCGCTCACTGAGCTCGGCATTTACAGCGTGATGTGGAGCGAGCACTGCTCGTACAAATCCAGCCGCGTGCACCTCAAGCGCCTGCCCACAAAGAGCGATCGCGTCGTTCAGGGGCCCGGAGAAAACGCCGGCATCATTGACGTGGGCGACGGCTGGGCCTGCGCCTTCAAAATCGAATCGCACAACCACCCCAGCTACATTGAGCCTCATCAGGGCGCGGCCACCGGCGTGGGCGGCATTCTGCGCGATATCTTCACCATGGGCGCGCGTCCGCTCGCCGTCATGGACTCCCTTCGCTTCGGCCCCATCGAGCCAGGTGAATCCGACCGCGAAACCGTCCACAAGAATCACTCCATTCTCGAGGGCGTAGTCAGCGGCATCGCCAGTTACGGCAACTGTTTTGGCGTGCCCAATCTCGGCGGCGAAACCAAATTCGAGCCGTGCTACAGCGGCAACCCGCTCGTGAACGCCTTCGCCCTCGGCCTCGTCCGCAAAGATGAAATCTTCTACGCGAAGGCCAGCGGCACCGGCAATCCCGTCATCTACGTTGGCGCTAAGACTGGCCGCGACGGCATTCACGGCGCCACCATGGCCTCGGAAGAATTCAAGGAAGGGTCAGAACAAAAAAGGCCTAACGTCCAGGTCGGCGACCCATTCATGGAGAAGCTTCTTCTTGAAGCCTGCCTTGAAGCCATGCAGACCGGCGCCATCGTCGGCATTCAGGACATGGGGGCTGCCGGCCTCACCTGCTCCACCTGCGAGATGGGCGCGCGCGGCGGCGTTGGCCTCGATGTCGAGCTCGACCGCGTGCCGCAGCGCGAAACCGGCATGAGTGCCTACGAAATCATGCTCTCCGAGAGCCAAGAGCGCATGTTGCTCGTCGCCGAAAAAGGCCGCGAAGACGAAGTGCTGCGCGTCTTCTCGAAGTGGGGTCTCGACGCGGTCATCGTCGGCACCGTAGAGCCTGAGCCGCGTCTTCGCATTCGCCATCACGGCGAGCTCGTTGCCGACATTCCCAACAAGTCGCTCACTGACGATGCGCCGCTCTACCACCGAACGGTCGGCACGTGGAAAGCTCCCGTCCCGCTCGACCCTCCCGCCGAAGCTCTCGCCGAGCTAGCCAAAGACCGCGATTACACCGCCGACCTGAAGACGCTCCTCGCGAGCGCCAGCGTTTGCTCCAAGCGCTGGGTCCACGAGCAGTACGACTCCATGGTGCAGACCAACACCGCGCAAGGCCCGGGCGGCGAAGCCGGCGTGATGCGCATCAAGGGAACCGGCAAACCCGGCGGCGCAGACGGCCCGAATAGAGAGATCGGCCTCGCCATGGCCCTCGATGGCAACGGCCGCTGGACCTATCTCGATCCCAAACTCGGCGCCATGCACGCCGCCGCTGAAGCCGCTCGCAAAGTGGCGATGACTGGCGCAACGCCCGTCGCCGCTACCAACTGCCTTAACTTCGGCAATCCCGAAAAACCCGAGATCATGGCCCAGCTTTCGGCCGCCATCGACGGCATCGCCGAAGCCTGCACCGCTCTCGGCACACCCATCACCGGCGGCAACGTGTCTCTCTATAACGAGACGCGCGGCGAAGGCATCTATCCCACGCCTGTCCTCGGCATCGTCGGCATTCTCGACGACGTCACCAAAGCCGTCCCAGCGCATTTCCAGCGCGAGAAGGACGCCATTGTTCTGCTGTGGCCGGTTCCCCGCGGCGAGGAGCCAGACCCCACACTCAAGGTTCCGCTGAATCCTCCGCCCATCAGCCAGTATCCGATGCCCGCGCTTGAGCGCGAACCGAGAGGACGCGCGGAAGCCGACGCATCCGACGCCGAGGTCGCAGCAAATCTCACTGCTTTCGGCTCCTCTGAGTTCGCCAAGGTCGTTCTCGGCAGCCTCTGGGGCACGCCGCCCGCACTCGATCTCGATGCCGAGGCCAGCCTGCACGATCTTCTCGCCATCCTTTCGTGGCGCAAACTCATTCGCTCAGCGCGCGACATCTCCGACGGCGGCATCGCCGTCGCTCTCGCGCAAGCAGCATTCACCAAAGGCATCGGCGCTACCGTTGAGCAGGACTCGTCGCTCCTCGCTCATCCGCTCTTCGGCCTATTTGCCGAACCCGCCTCCACCATCCTCGTCACCACCGATCCCAAAAATCTCTCCGAGATCGACGCCATCGCTGGCCAACACAATTTCTTCTCCGCCCGCATCGGCACCACCGGTGGCAGCCGCCTCGAAATCTCCGTCGACGGCGAGTCCTTCATCTCTGCACCACTCGCTGAGCTTCGCACTCTCTGGGCCTCCGCCCTGGAAGCAAATCTCCACGGCGAGGTCTTCGCATGAGCCGGTTGCTCTTTCAGGGAGTCCGCGGTGAACCCGACCTTTCCGAATCCCTCCGCGTCGAGTCACTGATCACTGACCACTGTCCACTGACCACTCCTCGCGAAGCTGACAAGCTCCACGAAGAATGCGGCGTCGTCGCCATCTACGGCCATCCCCACGCCGCGCGCGAAGCCTATCTTGCGCTCTACGCTCTCCAGCACCGCGGCCAGGAATCCGCTGGTATCGCCACCGCCGACGGCGCACATCTTGCCAACATCAAGGGCATGGGTCTGGTCTCCGAAATCTTTACCGACGACGTTCTCGCAAAACTCCCCGGCCACCTTGCCATCGGGCACACGCGCTACTCCACCACCGGCGACTCGGCGCTTCTTAACGCGCAGCCCATTCGCGTCGACTCCACCAAGGGCCTCATCGCCATCGCGCACAACGGCAACCTGGTCAACCTCGGCAATCTCCGCGCGAGCCTCGAGCGAGACGGCGCCTACTTCCAGACCACCTCCGACTCCGAAATCATCGTCCAGCTCATCGCCCACTCCAGTTCCGGCACACTCGTCGACGCCATCGCCGACTCGCTCTCTCAGGTCGAGGGTGCATTCTCCATCGTCATGATGACGCGCGACCGCATCTTCGCCGCCCGCGATCCGCGCGGCTTCCGTCCGCTCTCCATGGGCCGCATGAAAAACGCAGAAGGCCCCGACTCGATCGTCTTCGCCAGTGAATCCTGCGCCTTCGATCTGCTTCGCGCCGAATTCATCCGCGACGTTCTTCCTGGCGAGCTGGTCATGGTCTCTCAAGACGGCGTCACCAGCCGCCAGTACGCGAGCGGCGTGCCGCAATCGAGCTGCGTCTTCGAGCACGTTTACTTCGCGCGCCCTGACTCGCGCATCTTCGGCCGCTGGGTGCAGGAGTCGCGCGACCAGATGGGCCGCCAGCTCGCCCGCGAGTCGGGCGTTTCCGCCGACGTCGTCGTTCCCGTCCCCGATTCTGGTGTTACCGCAGCTTTGGGGTACGCAGAAGAGGCGCGCCTGCCTTTCCGCTTCGGCCTTATCCGCAACCACTACGTCGGCCGTACATTTATCGAGCCCGAGCAGCGCGTGCGCGACTTTGGCGTCCGCCTCAAGCTCAACCCGGTGCACAATCTCCTCGCCGGCAAGCGCGTCATCCTCATCGACGACTCCATCATCCGCGGGACGACAAGCCGGAAAATTGTGCGCATGGTGCGCGGCGCAGGCGCAACCGAAGTTCATCTCCGCATCAGTTGTCCGCCCACCATCTCGCCGTGCTATTACGGCGTCGACACGCCCTCTAAGAGCGAGCTCATCGCCGCCAATCACTCTGTCGAAGGGATTCGCCAATTCATCGAGGCCGACTCGCTCGCGTATCTTTCGCTCGAAGGCCTGCTCGCCTCCGTGCGCGACGAACACAAAACCGGTTACTGCACCGCCTGCTACACCGGCAACTACCCCACGCAGTGGGTCGACGTCGAAGACATCCTGCCCGCCGCGGTAACGACTTAGCCGCGCCTCTCAGCAGCATTCCAGGCTGCTGAACCACCGACCCGTCACACCGCTTCTTCCGCCAGTTCCGCCCCGGCTCCGATAGGCCGCCGCGCCAGGCTTCGCGTCAATGCGAACATCATTCCCGCCGCAAGCAGGCAAGGCAACACCAGCCCTCTCAATCCCACTTCATAGTTCCCCGTATAGTCCTTCATCACGCCCATCCAATACGGACCTATGAATCCGCTGAACATGGTGATCGTATTCATGGCCGCAATGCCTGCGGCCGCCGCGCGCCCCGCCAGAAACCGCATGGGAACCGCATTGGCCGGTCCCAGCATCGACATGAACGCGGTGAAACTTGCGGCCAGCGCAGCCACCACCAGCCACGGCTCCTTCGCATAACTCGCGGTCAAAAACCCGGCAGCCATCACCGCGCAGGGAACGATGCAATGCATCGCCCGCTCGCCTTTGCGATCGGAGTGCGCGCTGTTCAAGAGCATCCCCGCCGCCCCCGCCAATCCAATGCACGCCACCAGAAACCCAACATTCTTGACGCTCCAGCCCGTCACTCCCTGCAAAATCGCCGGCGCGGAAAAACTATAAGCGTAGCTGGTGATCAGCGCGAAAAAGAAATACGCGCCGATCATCCACACCTTCGGCTCCAGCAGCGCCTTCATCACTCCGGCGCTATGCCCCAGGTGTGCCTTCTCGCCATCGGCTTTGAGCTGACCCTCCAGCCAAGCCTTTTCTTCCGTCGTCAGCCACGCCGCTTTGGCCGGATTGTCTGGCAGCATCTTCAGAATCACCAGGCTGAATACCGCTGTCGGCAAACCCTCCACCAGAAACAGCCATTGCCAGCCCGAGAGCCCCAGTTTTCCGCCCAGTCCCAGCAGCCACCCCGCCACCGAGCCCATCAACACCGAGCTCAACGGCAGGGAGACATAGAACCGGCTCACTGCCCGGGCTCTCATGCGCGCCGGAAACCACAGCGTCAGGTAATAGACGACGCCTGGATAGAACCCGGCCTCCGCCATGCCCAGCAGGAATCGCAACGCGTTGAACTCGAGCGGCGTTCGCACGAACATCGTCGCTGCCGCCAGCAATCCCCAAGTGAACATGATTCGCGCCAGCCAGCGCTTGGCGCCGAAGCGCAGCAGCAGCAGGTTCGACGGCACTTCGCACAGCGCATACCCGATAAAAAACAGTCCCGCGCCAAACCCGTAGACCGAAGCGCTGAAGTGCAGGTCCCGGTTCATTTGCAGCGAGGCAAAGCTGATGTTGATGCGGTCCATGTAGGCGAGGCCGTATCCGACCGCAATCACCGGAAGCAGCCGCAGACTCGCCTTCCGAATTGCCGATTCGCCGATCCGGTTCAGGCGCGCCGCCTCCTCGGCCGGCGTTCCCGTCGTCGCATACACCCCGTGCGCGGAACCGGCAGCGGCCATGGACGCTTACCTCGTGCGGATCGCAGTTTTCAGCAAAAAATTAGGGGAATGAAGAAAAGGAAACCGTGAGCACAATGTACCACAGCCCGCGCCAGAAGCTCATCGATCACAATCTCGAAACGTGGGTGCGCTTTGGCTAACCTGCGCCGCCCGCCAGAAGTTCTTCCCTTACGGCAGGGTCATCCGTCACATAAAATATCGGCTCCATCTTTCTATGTTCGATAATTTCAGTTATGCCGTTCACGGTGATTACTTCGTAGGATGGATAGCCAGGATCAAATCCCTTAGGAGGATTCTTTAATTGCAAAGGCTTTAAACCTTTCTGTTTGCCGTTCACCTTTGCAAGTATTTTCCCATCCTTATCTCGCAATATAAATGTCGCGCTTCTTCCCCATAAATTAGCGTAGTAATTCATCGTAATCGAAACGTCAGCGCGTGTATGTCCAGGTGGGAGGGTAATCCACTTTGGCAGCCTCGACTCACTCGCCAATTCGAATGTCGACTCAGGGAAGTATTCAAATACAATAATCGCGCAACCTGAAATAGTTAATGCGACCCCCCAAAGCAGATACTTTTTGATGCGCTGAGTGAACTTGATCATCTGTCACCGCCCTCCACCGACAGATTTCAATTTGCGGTTGAAACCCATCCCGGCTAACAGCTAGCGGCCAGTGGCTGTCTTCTCGATAATCCTGAACTCCCCGCTGCAGTGCATCATGCTCATCAAATAGAGCAGCCCGTCGTAATATCTGTACTCTCCCGACGGCACCGGCGTGTTCCACAGCGCATCCACAAACGTCTTCGATTCCGGCCCATCGGCCGCCAGGCTGCCCACTGCCGCTGTCGCCAACATTCCCGTCGAGTGCGTCGTCGACAACGGCTTCCCGTCCAGCGTGTACCGGTTCACAAACGTGTCGATGCCCTGGCTCGACAAAAACTTCTGCAAGCGATCGCTCAGCACAGTCTCGCGCGCGTCTTTGTGCCACCACGAATAATCCACGCTCCAGTTGCTCACGCTGCGCCACGAGTCGGCCATGAACGGCACCGGCGTTCCATCGCGCCCCACCACCGGCGTTCCGTCAAAGTTGCTCCGGTCCGGCGTCAATCCCGTCTCCGGTCCCGTCACGCGATTGAACAAGTCGCGGCTCACATCCGCCGCCGTCGCCCAGAACACGCGATCCTCCACTGGCCCCCACCGCGCCCACAGCTCGTAAAACGCCGGCAGGTGATAGGACGCGTCTGTCGTCCCTCCCGGCCAGTTGGGCACAAACTTGATCATGAAGTGGCTCTCATCCACCATCGGCCCGATGCTTTCCTGTTGCGGCCCGCGCGGAAATCGAAAAACCGGCGGCCACGGCCGTCCATTCGCCTTCGCTTCTGCCTCCATCCGGTGTGTATTCGGGCTCGGCCACGGATGATCCGGCTCGACGAACGGCGGATCGTCAGGATGAATCCGGAACGGCCCCGTCCCCGTCAGCACTGGATGATGCCGCATCCCGCGCAGAATCCGGTCCGCCTCCGCTTGATAGTTGTAAATGCCTTTCCCATTCCCCCAGCGATGCGCGGCAAAATAAAGCGCCATGGTGAAGTACTCTTCCCCATCCGGCGCCGCCCCCGTTGACCGGGGCGTTCCATCCGTATTCATCGACCACGCAAAGTACCCCACCGACGGATCCTTCGGGTCGGTGATCAACATATACGTGTGCGCCCAGTTCCAGATTGCGTCGAACTCGCGCTTCTTGTTGAGCTCCACGCAGATGATCATGCCGTAGCTCATGCCCTCGGTGCGCGCGTCGTTGTTCGCCCAGTCGGTCACGTACGCCAGCGTTCCGTTCTCGTTGGCTCCGGTCTCAAAGTAGATTCGCTCTTCCTGCCCGTCGCCGTGGAACAGTTGCTGGAATGCCTTCTCGATCTTGGCGCGCGTCTCCGCCGCCGTATGCCCCTGCTCGGCAAACAAGTCTCTATAGTGTCCCGTCTTGTATGCGCCCTCGCCGTCCCCCGCGAAGCGCTCGAACTTCCCCAGCGGTGCGTTCTCGTGCGGCGCCGGCATCATCCATCCCGGCATGGCCGGAGGTGCCTGCGCGGCCGCAGGCGCCTGAGCCGGAGCAGCTGCCGGAGCGCCGTTCGCAGTCGCACCCGTTGCCTGCGCCCTCAACCCACCCGCCGCCAAAATCAAAATCCCCACCGCAACGACGCAACTCCAAATCCGCACTTTCATCGCAATGCCCTTTCTCGTCACACGCATTCGACCGCCATCCACTTTACCGCAATAGGGTGTCATTTGCTCAGCCGCCCCCGCCGCCAACAATGACATCGAACGTTTATTCCCTGCTCCCTACTCCCTTATGCCTGTGTGTTCAGTCACAGGACGTTCACACTCTCGCTGTGATAGCATCCGTCTTTCGACAAGAAGGCGCACGCTGGACCACGGTTTTCCCGTCGTAACCCCCGCCGAAAGCGCGCCTTGCGAAGGAGAAGCCCATGAAAACGTACCAGGGAAGTGAGATCCGCAATGTCGCTGTAGTGGGGCATGCTCACTGCGGCAAAACCACCCTCATTGCCGCTCTGCTGCATGCCGCCAAAATGACTCCCACCCAGGGCCGCGTTGAAGACGGCTCGGCCGCCACCGCCTACGACGAAGAAGAAGTCGCCCGCGGCATCACCATGCAGAACGCCGTCGCTTTCGCCGAGTGGCAGGGCATCAAGATCAATCTCGTCGATACGCCCGGCTTCCACATGTTCACGCACGAAGCCCGCGCCGCACTCTTCCCCGTTGAATCCGCAATCGTCGTAATTAACGCCCAATCCGGCGTCGAGCCTGTCACCGAGCGCGTCTGGCGCTACGCTGAAGAGGCCAACGTTCCCCGCATCGTTCTCGTCAATCAAATGGACCACCCCAAAGCCGGCGGCGGCGGCGGCCTGAGCGCCCTCATGGACGACCTCAACGACCGCTGGGGCCGCAACTGTGTTCCCGTCCAGTTGCCCATCTCTGACGCCGACGGCTTTCACGGCGTCGTCGATCTCGTCACCATGGAGGCTTACACCTACACGCCCGGCGGCGATGGCCGTGGCAAAGTCTCCGCTGAAATTCCCGCCTCGCTTGCTGCCGATGCCAAGGCCCGCCACGAAGCTCTCGTCGAGCTCGTCGCCGAAGGCAAGGACGAGCTGATGGAAGAGTACTTCGAGAAGGGCACCATCCCCGAAGATCACCTTATCGCCGCGCTCCACGAGGCCATCCGCGAAGACCGCATCTTCCCCGTACTCTTTTCCAGCGGCCTCTCCAACATGGCCCTCGATCATCTTCTCGACTTCGTCAAGGCCTACACACCCGCGCCCACTGAGCGCACGCCCATCGCCGGCAAAACGCCCGGCGCCGACGACGACGCTCCCGCCGTCGTCCGCAAAATCGACGACGCCGAGCCCACCGGCACCGTGGTCTTCAAAACCATGTCCGATCCCTTCGCCGGCCGCATCACCTTCTTCAAGGTCGTCAGCGGCGTCGTCAAAAACGACGCCACGCTTGAGAACTACACGCGCCGCGGTCAGGAAAAGCTCTCGCACCTCAGCGTCATGCAGGGCCGCAAGGCCTTCGAAGTTCCCGAGCTCCACGCCGGCGACCTCGGCGCCGTGGCCAAGCTCCGCGACACCCTCACCGGCGACACCCTCGGCCAAAAGGGCGCCGACTTCCAGGTGGATATGGCCGCGCCTCCCGAGCCCGCCATGACCTACGCCATTGAGCCCAAATCACGCGCCGACGAGGACAAGCTCGCCCCCGCCATCCACAAGCTCATGGAAGAGGACCTGCTCATCCGCTTTTTCCGCGATCCCCAAACCAACGAGTTTCTCATCGCCGGCGCAGGCCAGCCCCACATCGAGGCCATCGTCAGCCGCCTCAAAAAGCGCTACCACGCCGAAGTCACGCTCAAGGCGCCGAAGGTCCCCTACCGCGAGACCATCCGCGGCAAAGCCGACGCGCAGGGCCGCCACAAAAAGCAGACCGGCGGCCACGGCCAGTTTGGAGACTGCAAGATCAAGTTGGAGCCTCTGCCGCGCGGCGCGGGCTTCGAGTTTGTTAACGACATCTTCGGCGGAGCCATTCCGCGCAACTACATCCCAGCGGTCGAAAAAGGCATCGTCGAGTCAGCCGCACGCGGCTATCTCGCCGGCTATCCCGTGGTCGACTTCAAGGTCATCCTTTACGACGGCAGCTACCACGAAGTCGATTCCAACGAGCTCTCCTTCAAGATGGCTGGGCGCATTGCGTTTCGCAAATGCATGGAGCAAGCCAAGGCCTGCCTTCTCGAGCCCGTCATGAAGGTCGAAATCGAAGCCCCCGACGACTTTGCCGGAACTCTCATGGGCGATCTCAACTCCCGCCGCGGCCGCGTGCAGGGCATGGAGACCAAGGGCCGAACTACGATCATCAACGCCGAAGTTCCCATGGCCGAGATGCTCACCTATGGTGCCCAGCTCACCGCCATGACCCAGGGCAAGGGCAGCTACCGCATGGAAGTCGACCACTACGACATCGTCCCTCAATTGGTCGCCGACAAAATCCTCGCCAACGCCAAACGCCCCGTCGACGAAGAGGAAGAATAGCGACTACCCGTTGTCGTCATCCCGGGCTGGGGTCGCCGCGTGCTAATGCGGCGACCCCGGTTGAAGGACTTGCAATTCAAACAGCTCCGCGCACCCTACGAATCGCGTTCCCCTTCCCACAGCCGTCCCGGCGTTGACATCCGGCGCCGAGCAGCAGATACTGTCTCGCAATCTTCACTTTGCATCTTCCGATTCGTTGGAGTCCCGAGCCGCACTTTGCTGTCGCGCCTCGCACACTCCATAAGGCCGCAGTTGCGGTCCGCACGTTGGCCGCAGAAAGGAGCGGTCATGCTTTCTGCCGCTCGGAGAAAACGATCCCACCTCATCTGTGCCGCCCTTTTACTGGCAGAACTGCTTACGATCCCCGGACACACCCAAGCCCCGCCATCGATTCCCCCCGACGTGCAGGCCATCATGAACAAGCTCAGTGCCGGAGGCGTCCCCACTCCGCAGGAGCAGCAGCGGCTCCAGCAGTGGGGCCAATCGATGGCCAACGGCATGTCGCCCTCTGGTGCTCAAACCGGTGGCGCGTCCCAATCGCCCGGCTCGCCCGGCTCGTTTGGCTCGCTTCTGCAAGGAGAGGCCTCCAACGGCAAAATCTCTTTTACGCAGCTCTGCCCAAAGCCCTCGAGCGTCGCAATGCCCTCCACGGCGCCCACCGCCAGTGAATACCTCGCTCTTGTCCAGAGTCTGGCCGCGCGATATGGCGCAAAGCTCGACGTCCAAACCCGCATCGGGATTGATGGCGCCCTCACGCAGGCCGGCGCCAACGCCGGCTCCCTGCCCGCGCTACTGGTTCCCGCTGGAGCCATCAATGAAGCTGTCTACGCGGGCGCCGTTGCCGCCCGGCGCAACCCACTCGACGTGAATGCCGCAAACAATCTCGGCGTCAGCCTCGACCAGGCCAACGATTACCCTGATGCGGCCCGCGTGCTTCTTTATCTCACTTCGTTGCGCCCGCAATCGCCGCTCGCCGCCGTCAATCTGGCCTGGGTTGATTTCAATGCCGGTTCCTCCGCCGCTGCAAAAAAGCAGTTCGTGCACGCCCAGGGCCTTGGACCCGATATGGCCGCTCCCGAGGAAGGTCAGGGCCTGATTGCCGGCTGCCAGGGCGATATGAGGTCGGCCAATACCCTGCTCGGCTCATCACTGAAGAAGGGCTATTCCACTGCAGGTGCCGTCGGCCTTGTGGCGACGCAGCAGGCGCTGCAATCAGAGTCCGGCTCGGCTACCGATACCGGCTGGTCTCCACCGGAATCGGAACCGCCCCCGAATGCCGATTCCATGATTCCCGACCTGAAAGTGCCCGAGCAGCTCCAGTATTCCCCGGATTTCGCGGCCGCCCTGACTCAGCTCCAGCAGAATGCCCAATCCCGATTCGTCGACCTGGGGAACCAGCTTATGGCTGCGGGCCAGCGTGTCGCCGCCATCAACCAGCGTTTTCAGCAGCAGGGTGATAGTGTCATCAACCTGCCGCTTACTTTCGAGGCCGAGCTCTTCGAATTCAAAGAAGTGGTCAACCTCTCCTACTATGCTCGTTTCCGCAATGTGGACCAGGTCAATAAAGAGGTCACCCAGGCCATGAACGCCAACGCGCAAACCTCCGCGGCCATCGTGGGCAACGACACGCAGCAAATCCTTCGACTCGATGAACAGATGGCGGCCTGCGGCATGGATGAAGCTTGCCTGGCTAAGGTAAAGCAACAGTTGGATCAGGTTGGTTATCAGATGTGCCTGCACGCCAAGCAGGGGATCGACGCTACGTACCTGCCACGCTACAAACTCTGGAAGACACAGTGGGATGACTTCCGCCCTGCTTCCGCCGATCTCTACGCCTTCACCGATCCAATCCTGAAGAAGGTTTGGGTGCCGGCACTCTACGATTTCCTCTCGCTGCAGCGCGAAACCATGGTCTATTCCCTCTACAATCCCCTGGCAGGCGGAGCCGCCGGGCTGGTCAAAGCGGGCGACGCCTACAAGGGCTTGACGTGTGTGCCTCCGCCCCCCAAGCAAACCGAGGAGCAAGCCGCTCCACCCGACTTGCCGAAGGAAAAACCGCCGGGCTGCCCCCTGGGAAATGGTATAGGCTTCGGGCTTCTCGTTGTTTCTGTCCACCTGGGTTGCGATTCCGCTTCCATCGAAGGAGGAGAGGCGCTCAAGTTTAAGGCGAGCCGCAATTTCTCCACTCACTCCACCACGCTTTGGGCCGGAGTGGGCGCGGGCGCCTCTGTCGGGGTCGACGCACCAATGCTGGGCTCCATGACGCCCAAAGCTTCTCTCTCCGCCCAGGCGGGCGTCGGCGTCACCCTCGGGCAGGGCGGCACCGTCTCCGACGTATTCGTCAGTTCCGAACTATCGGCGAAGGTCTCCGCCGGAAAACTCGACACCGGTCCCATTAGCCTGCCGCAGCCCGGCACTTCCATCGGCATGTCCGCCTCCGGCGTCTATTCCCTTGAAAACGGCGCCACGCTCAGCGGCAACATCGCCGGCATCATCGGCGGAACGATGCATCAATGACCCGGCAGCCCCACTGTCGGCGCATGCTTGTTCTTGCGGTTAGGGCGGGCTAGCACGCCCGCAAGCCTTCGGAAGCTAAACTGGATACTCGTAGGGGTGAAACGATGAGCACGACGCTGGCCAATCCAACGGAGATGATTCGGCAGGGCGCGCCTCGCCTGATTCACAATGACGAAGAGCTTGAGGAATACACGCAGGCTCTCTTTGCGCTCACCGCAAAGCCCGATCCCACGCCGGAAGAAGAGGAAGCGATCGAGTTAATGACCCTGCTTGTCGAGCGCTATGAGCAGGAGCGCTAACCGATCCCTCCTGCCGAGCCCGCCGACGTCCTGCGGTTCTTGCTTGAACACAACGGCCTCTCGCAACGCGACATCGCTCCTGAACTCGGCAGCGAAAGCACCGTCTCGCTGGTTCTCTCCGGCAAGCGTCATCTGAACCGCGACCATATCGCGCGCCTGAGCCGCCGCTTCAACGTATCGCCCGCGGTCTTCTTCGGAACAGCCTCAGCCTAAATCCTCGCCGACTCCAAACGCCTGCAGGATTGGCTACCGAAATATAGGGCACATCGAAGCCGAACCCCGCAAGGGTGCCTGCAGGATTGGCCACCCAGATTCCGGGAAGGTTTTCCACCTCTCCCAATTGAGGAATTCTTGACCTATCATTACCTCAATACCTGCAGGCAGGGCGCTTGAAATCATCTAAAAAAGTTCGCATGGAATACTACGAATTCTTCGCCGGGGGCGGCGTCCATGCGAACCGAGGAATCGCGACCGCATGAATCTCGACCCTGCGCGAATCGCAACCCGCGAAAAGCTGATCCTCACGGGAATCTATCTCTCCAGGTTCGGTCCCCAAGGGCTCAAGAGACTCGGCTTTAAGACCTACGCAGAGGCGTACAACGTCGTCGGCTACGCGCTCGGCTCCCGCCCGTCTTCAATCAAGAACTACAGGGACGAATTCGACCCGCTATTTCCGAACGCCAGAAAGGGATGGCACAAACGTGAAATCAGGGCGTATTGCAAGAAGGTATTAGACGAGTACGAAAGGCTGGACCTCGACTCCTTCAGCGCGCTGATCAAGTCCTTCGCGGGATATAAGGAGAACACGTGGAGCGAGACGGTGGAGGAGGAGCAAGAAGAAAGCAGCACTGCGTTCGCTAAGAGGCTCATCACAGGCCTAGCAGCAGAGCGATATTTTGAGTCCGTTCATTCGACGATCCCGGAGTTCCAGGGGTACGCAATGGAAAACACGACTCAGCTGGGGTGTGGATACGACTTCAGGATGCTCAAAAAGCAGGACGATGCCTTCATTGCCGTTGAAGTAAAGGGTCTGCGAGGGCAGGCCGGAAGCATTGCGCTTACACCCAGGGAACATTCCGCCGCGACCAAACTCCAAGATCGCTTCTTCCTCTTCGTCGTAAAAGATTTTCAAAAGACTCCCCGCCACGAGATTTTCCCTAATCCGCTCGCGGGCAGACTCCTATTTACGAGAACGGAGCGGGTGTCGATCCAGATTTCGTGGCTGACACGCATCTGAACCACCGAAAGAACCAGCAAGAAGACGAGGCGACATGGACCACCCGCTCATTCGGGAAATGGAAATCCACCACAGCAATGGGTGCCGCACACCTCGATTCTGAGATCCGGGAGAACACGAATCTCAACCCTGCGTATTATCGGTCCTGGAACCGGTGTAAGTTTCCGCCCTACCAGATCCAAGCGCCGCTTCAAAATCTGCCAGTCTTTTCGCCACATCAGGATCGGCCGCGGCCACCCTCCGCAACAAACAAAGAGCAGCATTTTCCATTGCAAACGCTGCGTCGATCTCCGCGTCGTCAGAGTCTCCTTCGTGAGCTAGGTTATAGGCGTCGATTGCATCCAACAGTCCAACAGCTTCATCTCGCATGACGTTCCCCCGCATTCAATTCGATCAAATCTTAGCAGCCATCGGCGGCCAAGGCAGCCTCCCGCCGGCCTGGCTTGCGCCATTTTTGTGCATGGCTGTTTCTGGCACGGGCACGGCTGCCCGAGAGGAGCTCGACTTCCCAAGACCAACACAAACTATTGGCGCACAAAGATCGCCCGGAACATTTCAAGGGACGAGGCGAATCTTCGTAGGTTGAAGTCATTAGGCTGGCGCGTCTTAGTGATCTGGGAATGCGAAATCAAGAACTCTGAGCGCACGGAACAGCGACTGCTAAAGTTCCTCCGAGAAAATCCCCGACAAAATGCCGATTAAGCGGGGAAAAGCCTCCGTACAAAGCCCTCTGCACTCGGCCAATCCCCAGAAACGTAAAGAAACGACCTTCTTGTTTTTGATGACCGGCTCACCACAAAGAATGAGCATTTCTGACCGTCCTCCCGCGCGGACTCAACCAATCGATCCCATAGAATGTCAACGTATTCCTGAGAGGAGCCGGGCGCTCCCTCAATGTCCAAGCCACTTTCGACAGCGAGGGACGTGGCAAGGTGATCCAATGCAGCCGGGTTCATCTCAGCAAACGCCTCCCGGGCAAAGGCCGTGTCATAGGTTTTCAGGATCTGAAACCGCTGATCCCCAATCGTGCGATCAAAGAAGACCTCTTGCGCAGGCATCAACGCACCCCAATTGAATAATCGGCTGCATTCACAATAAGATTCTGGCTTTCATTCGTCGATGAATAATCCATATTTCGCTCGGACGCAGATTCCAATTCGAAATCTGAAGCCATGTTGTCCCAATCCGGCCGGGTGCCCCAGGGCCCGCCCTGAGCTCGCCGAAGGGTCTGGCTTTTCAGACCCGGGAACCCACGAACCTCGACCCTCCATCTCCCTTCTCCCAATCGCAGTGTGCCCAAGATTGAACAGTATGCTGAGCCGGGTACTAAGAAACTAAGAGGTGATGCTCGAGGAAAATCCTATGAAAATGATCGTCGCCCTGATTGTCTCCGCGACCATGTTGACCGCTCTTCTTATGCTGCCCGTAAATGCCAGCGCGCAAGCGCCAAAAAACGGTTCCACCTTCACGATCGCGGGACACGCAGGCGAAGCCCAGCTTCTTCAGGTCAATGGAAAGTCGTATGTCGAAATCGAGACACTTGCGCGTTTGACGCAAGGAACCCTTTCGTTCAAAGCCAACCAAACGATCCTCACGCTTCCCCCCTCGAATGCAATTGAGCAGGCATCCACGCCCCCTGCAAAGGCGGGGTTCTCGAGAGCTTTCACCGAGGCAGGCATTGAAGAGATGGGCGTGATCCGCGAATGGCGAATCGCCATCGTGAACGCGGTCCTGAACAACGCTCCGGTGTCGGAAGACTGGGTTTCCACACAGCATCGGCTGGCAGAGAAGAACCTGGCTCTCGCCTCCGCCGCCGCATCGACTGACGACGACCGCAGCGCGTTCCCGCTGCTCTCAGCCGAATTCAACAATATGCAAACGCTGAGTGAACAGTACGTCGCGGCCCGCAAGCAGGCCGCGTTCATATCGCCGGACACCTTCCACAGCGGCCCTCTTGAAGATCAGATTCTGAGTTGCGCGCGAAACTTTGTATCCATGACGGAAAGTCACGCGTTTCAGGATCAGCCTTCATGCCACTAGATCCGGTCCGCAGAGCCACGCAGCAAAAAAACTGCTCGGCTAAATGAAGGAAAAATTGCCTGCTTGGGTAAAAAGGTAAGCTCGGGCATCAAGCCCCGACTGCCGGCCGCACGCGCCGGGCCAGCGCCCACTTCAGCTCTTCGATTCCCTCGCCCGTCACCGCCGAGACGGCGTGAAACTCGAGCTTCTTCCGCTTGGCGTGCGCGGCCAACTTCTTCAGCTTCTCGGGATTCGCGGCGTCGATCTTGGTCGCCACCACGATCATCGGCTTCTCCGCCAGCGGATGCTCGTCAGCGCCCTGCCCCTTCGAGCTAAAGCTGGCCAGCTCGTTATTGATCACCTTGAAATCCTCCACGGGATCGGGCCTTCCCGATGCGTCCGACACATCCACCAGGTGAACCAGCAACCGCGTACGCTCGATGTGGCGCAGGAACTGAACGCCCAACCCCGATCCCTGGTGCGCACCCTCGATGAGCCCCGGCATATCTGCCACCACAAAGGATTCGAGATCTGGCTCCTCGCCCACCGTTACTACGCCCAGGTTTGGCTCGAGCGTTGTGAACGGATAATCGGCAATCTTCGGCCGTGCCGCCGAGATGCGCGAAATCAACGTGGACTTGCCTGCGTTCGGAAGGCCGACCAATCCCACGTCGGCCAACAGCTTCAGTTCCAGACGGTAGCTGCGCTCCTCGCCCGCTCTTCCCAACTCGTGCTCGCGCGGAGCCTGGTGCGTGCTCGTCGCAAAGTGTTGGTTGCCGCGTCCGCCGCGCCCGCCCTTGGCGATCACAAGGCGCTCGTCCGGCTCCTTGAAGTCGTGAATCAGCTCGCCCGTTTCGCCATCGTAGAGCGAAGTCCCCACCGGTACCTGCAGCGTGATCGACCGGCCATCCAGCCCCGTGCAGTTCGAGCCCATGCCATGCTCGCCGCGCTGCGCCTTGTGCTCTGGGTTATAACGGAAGTGAATCAGCGTATTATGCCGCTGGCTCGACTCCATAACGACGTCGCCGCCACGCCCGCCATCGCCGCCCGACGGTCCCCCGCGCGGCACAAATTTCTCCCGCCGGAAAGCCATGCAGCCGTTGCCGCCGTCTCCGGCCTTCACTCGAATTTTGGCTTCATCAATGAACATGGTCTTGCCGGCCACTCCGACCCTTACGCGCTGACACAGACGCGAACATGGTCTAACCGCCGTCTTCTCAGTCTACCGAACCACTCAGCCCGCATAGGCCCGCCGCAAACTCAGCCACTTTGCCGAAAAAACATGCATTTGTGATGCAGACTACTTTCCAACGGCGATCTTGAGGCATAGAATCGCTCCCAAACTTCGATCAGACCCTTTCAGGGCGGCGAACAAATACAGATTTCGCCCCGCCCGCACCGGACCCGCCGCCAGAGCGGACCGGCTCACTTGTTTGTCCTTCTTCCAGTCCTTTCTCCCAGCATCTGCCCGGGCAGCGCTGGCAATGGCAGAGATAAGGTGGAACGGGATTCAGGGTTTGGTGTTGGGAGCGCTCTGCCTGAGTGCTCACGCGGTGATTTTTGCCCAATCGGGCCCGGCCGATCCCCTCCCGTCGAACTTCGTTCAGATTCAATCTCCTCAATCAGGTTCCCTTGCCGGTCGCCTCACCGATCTGCATTCGGCCCCGCTCGCCGGCGTCTCCATCGTCCTGCGCAACCAGGCCACTGGCGCTGAGGCCCGCACCACCACCGCGAAGAACGGCGCCTTCCGCTTTGCTTCTCTCGACGCGGGCGATTACGCGCTTGATGCCGACGCGGCCCAACTCGGTCACGGCCGCCTCGAAGGGATTCTCGTCACCGGAGGCACCGAATCCCGCGTGCAGGCCGCGATTCGCTTCGAACCTGTCGCCCCCGCGTTGCTCGAGGCCGCCGCGCCGCCACAGACTGCAGGTCCCCCAACAGTGCCTCCGTCTATGCCACCAGGGGCCATCTTGTCGGCAGCCTCCGTGCCGCCCTTGCCGCTGCCGTCACCCTCGCCGAGCCCGGCAACGGTCGCACCAATTACTCCGCCTGCCGCTCCACGGCCCGCTCCAGCCACATCCAGCCCCCAGCTGGTCGCCTCCATCGCCCCCGTCGCGGACGAAGCACTGAGTCGCCTTCCTCTAAGAATCTCGACCGGCGCGGACGCCATCAGGCCTTCTGCGCAGTCCGCGGTTCCAACGCGAGTTGCGCCGCCCGTCGCGCCTCCGCCCGCAGCCCCAACCAAATCCCCCATCATCGCCTTGCCGCCTGCGACGCCCGCGCCATTCGCCCCACAGCGCGCTCAACCCCAGGCTCACGTCCTCGCCCTGCCGATGCGCGCCGCGCTTGAAACGCGATCCGCTGTCGTGGAACTCGCGCTCGCCTCCGCGCCTCCACGCGTGTTTCCGCTCAAGACCGCCTCCGCACCTTCTCTCGCTGCCACTGCGGTGCCGCCCAGCCTCGTGCAGGCGGCATTGCTCAATCCACCTGTTGTCGCGGCGACCGTGGCCGCTCCACAACCTTCAGACCCCGTCACGCCTGCCGTCGCCACCACCATCACTGCTACGCAGTTGCAGGCCCTGCCCGCAAGCGGACGCCGCTGGCAGCAGTTCCTGCTTGACACGCCTGCCGCCGGCGCCTCGGCTGACTCGTCGCAAGCCTCCTACCGTGGCTCCCAGCAATCCGCCGAGGTCACGATCGACGGCGCCAATACCAGCCTTGCCTTCGGCGTTGCCGCGGGCTCCATTTCCTCTGGCGAGGCCACGGACCCGCAACGCTCGACCAGTCAATCGGGAAACCAATCCTGGACCGGTGGGCGTGGCCTCGGAGTCAGCGAAGCCGCCATCCACGAGGCGACCACCGCCGCTGGCAACGTGGAGGCCGAAGGCATGCGCTCCGCCGGCGGGCGGACATCAATCCGCACCGAAAGCGGCGCTAACGCTCTTCACGGCCAGGGCTTCCTCTTCGACCGCCAAAACACGTGGGGCGCCCGGAATCCTTTTACGCAGTGGATCGAGAACACAGGATCCGCGTCAGCTCCCAACTTCGCAGGCGTTCCCTTCACCCCGCCCGATCACGAGATTGTTTGGGGGCTCGGCCTAGGCAGCGACATCCGGCGCAACAAGCTCTTCTGGTTTGCGGCTCTCGACAGCAATCGGCGCAACGACCCCGGCCTCTCTACAGTCAGGAATCCTGCCGAGTTCTTTACTCCGCCTGAGCAGACCAGCGCGTCGGTCACGCTGCTCAGCGCGCAACTCGGCGAAAGCCAGAATCAGGCCTATAGCGATTACCTCGGTGTCGCCGCATCCGGCTATGCGCCGGCAGGCCTCGAACAGTTAGCCGCGCTCCTCGGGCCCGCGCCGCGCACCTCCGCGCAGTGGCTCGGCTTTGCCCGCATCGATTGGCAGGCGGCCGAGCGTCATCACTTCACGCTCGAAGGCATCGGCGCCAATTCGAACGCTCCCGGCGGCGGTCTCACCCGCGTCTCGGAAACTTATGGCAGCCACAGCTTTGGCTCCAGCCAGGCCAGCCAGCAGTGGCTCCTCGCTCGTTGGGAAGCGTATATCACGCCGAATTTGCTCGCGGTCACGCAGGCCTCCGCTGGACGCGCCATTCTCAGCGCACGGCCCGATGCGCCATCAGCCTTCGAGCAATCGTTCCTCGGCGGTAACTCCTGGGGCCAGTTGCCGCAGATCGTCGTTGACTCGCGCTATGGATTCACCATCGGCAATCCCTCGCGCTTTGGTCCAGGCAGCTACCCTGACGAGCGCCCCTACCACGGCCAGGAGATGCTCGACTGGGTCCACAATAAGCTGCTGCTCAAGGCCGGCTTTGAGCTCGACCACAACTCCGATGCGGTTACGCAGCTGCGCAATCAGACCGGCACATACTCCTATTCCACCGTCGCCAGCTTTATCTCAGACGCGCTGGCCTTTCAGAAGTTCGGTCTTGGTGACGCCCTCGACTCGCACAACCCTCACAATTGCGGCGTCACCAATACAAAATTCGGCAGCCAGCCCTGCTATTCCTACTATTCGCAAACCATAGGACCCACCAACTGGCACTTGAGCACCAACGATTTCGCCGGTTACGCGACCGCGCAGTGGCAACTGAGCAAGTTGGCCGTCCTCTCCGCCGGCCTGCGCTGGGACCGCGAGCAAATGGCGCCGCCCATCGCCTCGCTTGCCAACCCCGAGCTGACCGGCGCAACGCAGACCAATCCCCAGCCACCGCTTTCCGCAAATCTTCCCAGCCTTGGCAACAACTGGGGGCCGCGCTTCAGCCTCGCCATCGGAAAAGCTCATGACCACTGGCCGGTGCTGCGCCTGGGCTACGGCTTGTACTACGGCCGCACCGAAAACGCCACCATCGAGACCGCGCTCACGCAGACTGGATCGCTCAAGGGCGACCTGAGCTTTTTCATGCGCCCCTCCGACGATTGCCAACACTGCACGGGAGGTGCGCCGCCGTTTCCTTATGTCCTCGTTGGCCAGCCAACAAGCCTCGTCGCGCCTGGAGCGGTCGGCTTCGCGTCCAGCTTCCACAATCCTGAAGTCCATCAGGCCATTGCTTCCATCGAACAGCCGCTGCCCGGCCGCGTCATGCTGACCGCTGGCGCCATGCTCAGCCTCGGCCGCCGTCTGCCCATTTCCGTCGATACCAATTTCAATCCCTCCGTGAATCCCGGCACGATCACAACGGCCAATCCAGGGATCACCTATGCCGTGAAAGACCCAACGGGCACTGGACCCATCAAGTCCGCGCAAATCACCGTCCCCTTCTACGCTTCCTGGCCATTCACCGAGTGTCCCGCAGGCTCACCGTTGAATCCCGCCAGTCAGTGCGGCCGGCGCTTCGCCGATTACCAGCAGATCGCCCAGATCAGGAGCCGCGCCAACTCCACTTACGAAGCTGCGATAGTCAGAATTGCGCGCTACGCCCGGAGCGGCTTGAGCTTCCACGCGAATTACACCTACGCGCACGCTATGGATTGGAATCCCAACGAGACCACGCTCATCGCCGGCAGCGATGTGCTCGATCCCGCCAACTTCAGTCAGGAATACGGCACGAGTAACCTCGATGTGCGCCACTCCGCCTCCATCATGGCCATCTATGCGCCGCCCTGGAAGCTGCGCGATTTTGCAGGCCGCATCGGCAACGGGTGGATGCTCTCCGGCATCGGGCAGTTTCGCAGTGGCCTGCCATACACCATGCGCACCTCAGGCTCGCTGCCTGAGGAGTTTGACACAATCGGCAACGCCATCACGGGCCTGGGCCCCGGCATGAACGGATCCGGCGGGGACAACCGCGTCTACGGACTCGGGAACGACGGTCGCGCCTACAATATCGGCCGTAACACCTTCCGCTATCCCAACACATGGAAGGCCGATCTCCGGCTCGCCAAGCGCTTCGACATTGGCGAGAGGCGCCAATTGGAGCTGATCGCTGAAACCTTCAATCTTTTCAACCACCAGAACGTCACTGGCCTCGAGACCACCGGCTACTCCATCGAGAACAGCGGCTCTTCAGGCACTCCCCCCACGCTTTGCTACCTCACCATCAATACCGTCGGCAGCGCGAGTTGCGGCACCACCACCATCACCGGCTCAGGAACTCCCATCGCCGCCTTTGGCCAGCCGCTTAACATCAACGCCACGGATTTCTACCGTGAGCGGCAGATTGAAATCGGCATGCGCATGCGCTTTTGATCGCGTGCACGCACCTGCTCGTCGGCCCAGAAATCTAAAGCAGCTTGAAATGATGACGAGCGGAGGTTCGGGTTCGGCCGCCGTCCACCGTTCACCTCACCAGCACAACCTCTGAAGCCTCGCCCAGGAAAGCCGGATCCATCTCAGCGATGTCCACGCGATAGCTCACAGTCGTCGCTGTCGGAAAGTCTGCCGGAACCTTCTGTGTCACGCGTCCTGTGGCCACCCACTCCGTGCCGCGCTGAAACGTCGTCATGAATCCCACGCAGCTCAGCGCAAACACATCGTGTCCCAGCGTGGTATGAAAGATTCTTCCCTTCCCGTAGCGCAAAACCATCAGCATGGGCTCGTCGAGCCCCGTGCCCTTGTTCTTCGTATCGGAGTGCGCAGTGGCCAGCACCGTCATGTTCTTTCCCGGCCCGCGCAGTCCGGCGTACAGTTCGTCGCTAGCGTGCATCCACACCCGCGGCAGTCCCTTCATAATCGGGTGCTCTGGATCGCGCGACGTCATCTGGATCGGCAGGCGCAGCCCGTGTTGCCCCGCCGCTCCCAGCGTCCTATCGGAAACCACCTTGCCGTCTTGCCAAAACCAATGCGGCCCTGCGTTCTCGTTGCGGTGACGCCAGCCCCCCACGCCGGTCATTTCGTTATACGCAGCCCAATCGGGAAACGCATTGTCGGCCGCGTGCACTATCACCAGCCCCCCTCCGCCGGCAATGAACTTCTCAAATTGAGCTTGCATCTCCACTGGCCAACTCGGTCCGTCGTAATTCATCACGATGGCCTGATACTTCTCGAGCTCCGGTTTGAAATTCGTGAAATCACCATCCGAAGCCGGCGCCGTTATCACGGTCACGTCGAACAGCCCAGTCTCTTCCAACTCCTTCCTCAGAACAGGCGTTGTCAGGTGCCAGTTGTGGTATTGAATTACGCTGTCACCATCTAAAATCGCCACGCGAATCCTGTTGCTATTGGCCCACGCAGCCTGCGCGCAAAATAGGACTCCCATCATCGCGATCCATTTCATAGAACTCATCTTCGTCCTCTATCTCCGCTCTTCGCGGCCTCAACATTCGGTTTCTCTCCCAATGGAAATCTCTCCCGCACCAGCTTCAGCGCTTCCTCCGCCGTCGCAACCGTGCCCTCCAACTGCGCATCTTCGGCCGCGCGCAGCATCTCGCGGAACCGCGCGCCCGGCGGGTAGCCCGCCGCAATCAGCTCCCGTCCCGTGATCAACGGTGCTGGCCTCACTACCTCCTCCGGCATCGCAGAAAGACGATCGCGCACAAACTCCCAATGATCCAGGCTGCCGCTCGCGGCCAGGCAATCCATCTTGTGTAGCGCCAGGTGCTCCTCGAATCGCTCCAGCCTGAAGAACCGCTTCAGTGTCGATTCCTTCATCCGCTGCGCATCCATGAACCGCATGTGATTCTCAATCAGCGCCAGCACTTGCCGCGTCTCTTCGTTTGAAAATCGAAATCGCCGGCAAATCTCCGCACCCATCGCCACGCCAATTTCTACGTGCCCATCAAAGCGGATCCGATCCGGAGCCCGCTTGAACGTCGGCGGCTTGCCCACGTCGTGCAGCAGCGCTCCCCACGCTAGCGTCTCCGAACATCCCGGCTCCAGTTGCTCCAACAGCATCAGCGTGTGCACCCACACATCGCCCTCGGGATGGAACTGCGGCGGCTGCTCCACGCCCTTCATGCGCGCCACCTCCGCCAGCACTTCGTTCAGCAGCCCCGTCTCGTCGAGCAACTCGAATGCCTGCCGCGCATGACCCTCGGTCAGCATCTTCGTCAACTCGTCGCGCACGCGTTCACGGCTCACGGCACCGATTCGTGAAGCCAGTGAACGAATTGCTCGCTTTGTCTCCGCTTCCAGCTCGAACCCAAACCGCGCCGCGAACCGGACTCCGCGCAGCATGCGTAGATGGTCTTCTTCAAATCGCTGATCCGCCCGCCCGATCGCGCGGACTACGCCCGCATCCAGATCCGCCAGCCCGCCGACATAATCAAGCACGGCCCCGCGAAGTTCGTTCTCGTGCTGAAGGGTACGGGCTTCAGCCCGTACGTCACTGGCTACCCAAGAAGCGCCGAGCTTTAGCCCCTGAGGGAAAGCCTTCAGCGGATCCAGCAGCAGTCCGTTGATCGTGAAATCTCTCCGCCTCACATCCTCCTCTGCGGTCTTTGTGTACCGCACCCCATCGGGATGCCGCCCATCGGAATACGCCAGGTCCGAACGAAATGTCGCGACTTCAATCACGGGTTTCCCGCCCGTCAATTCCTCCGTTGGAGCCTCCAGTGAGGCCTGTGGCGCGCCAGCGCCGTCTGCCCCACCGCAGGTGGCGACGAGCACCACTCCAAAATGCGCTCCCACGGCAAACGTCCGCGGAAACAAATCCAGCACCACCTCCGGCGTCGCGCTCGTGGCCAAGTCGTAATCCGCCGGCTCGCGCCCCAGCAGCAGATCGCGCACGCATCCGCCCGCGAAATACGTCTCGTACCCACGCGCACGCAGCGTCTCCACAATCTTCAGCGCCGCTTCGAATTGTTCGCTTCCCGCCATCGTCGATGTCTCTATTCTCTCTCCGCTCTCAACAATAGAACAGCTAACCTCGCTCACTCACCACGCAGCGCCGCGCTTACTCGCTGCCACTAAACTAGACTCATGCCCGGCTCTGGCCTCATCCTCGGCATCGAGACCTCCTGCGACGAAACCGCCGCGGCCGTCGTCGAGCGCGGAGCGCGCACGCTTTCTTCCGTTGTCGCCTCGCAAATCGCTACCCACGCCCGCTACGGCGGCGTCGTTCCGGAACTCGCCAGCCGCGAGCATCTTCGCGCCATCGTTCCGGTCGTCCGCGCCGCGCTCGCTGAAGCCCGCTTGACCCTCGCCGATCTTGACGCCATCGCCGTCACTTCCGGTCCCGGCCTCGCCGGAGCACTGCTGGTCGGCATCACCTACGCCAAGGCCCTCGCCTTCGCACACAACCTTCCCCTCATCGCCGTCAACCACCTCGAAGGCCACATTCACGCCGTACTCCTCCAGGAGCGCGAGTCCGCGCAATCCGCTTCCGCCTCTCCGGACGCACAGGCCCTCGCTCTCGTCGTGTCCGGTGGCCACACCCACCTCTATCTCGCACGCCCCGCCGACGGCACATGGGCCTACACCCTCATCGGCCGCACGGTCGACGACGCCGCTGGCGAAGCCTTCGACAAGGTCGCCAAACTTCTCGGCCTCGGCTATCCCGGCGGTCCATGGATCGACGCGCTCGCCAAATACGGCAACCCGCACGCCGTGCCCTTTTCCTTCGCGCAAATCAAAACAAAAGCTCATCTCGGCGGCAAGCCCCCGCGCACCAAGGCCGCCAGGACCGCCCCCATCGCGCGCCTCGACCCGCATTTTCTCTTCTCGTTTTCAGGAATCAAGACCGCCGTGCTGCGCTACGTTGAGCTGCACGGCCTTCGAGCCGAAGCAAAAGCCCGCGTCGCCCGCGTGCTGGCCAACTTCCGCCCACCGCAAACCCGCGAGGAGGCTCTCGCACTCTGCCCGCAGCCCACGCTCAATCTTATCGCCAGCTTTCAGCACGCGGTCGTCGGCGACCTGATGAAGAAGACCTTCGCCGCTGCCGAATCGCTCAACGCCAAGCGCATCCTCGTTACCGGCGGAGTGGCCGCTAACCGCGAGCTGCGCGCCCGCTTTAAATCCGAGGCCGGGCAGCGTGGCCTGCGCATCGCCTTCCCCACGCTCGCGCTTTCAACAGACAACGCCGCCATGATCGCGGCTGCCGCCTGGCCGCGCTTGCTCGCGCAGGACTTCGCCCCGCCCGACCTTACCGCCGATCCTTCGCTCGCGCTCAGTTGACGAAGACACGTCTCGCTCCACTGGCCACAAAACGAGCAAAGGCCCGGCTCTCGCCGGGCCTGCTGTCTACTCCCTATTCCCTACTCCCTTTCTTATTCCGTCCAACGCCGCATGATCAGCGTCGCGTTGATGCCGCCAAACCCGAACGAATTCGACAGCGCAATGTCGAACGAATGCGCGATGGCCTTGTTGGGCACGTAGTCCAACCTGCACTCGGGATCGGTGTTTTCGAGATTCATGGTCGGCGGTATCTGCTGATTCACCAGCGCCAGCACAGTGATGCCGGCTTCCAGTCCGCCCGCGCCGCCCAGCAGATGCCCTGTCATCGACTTCGTCCCGCTGATCTTGAGCCGGTGGCTCAACGCGTGCTCGCCAAACACCACCTCGATCGCGCGCGACTCATTGCCGTCTCCCGCCGGCGTGGCCGTCGCATGCGCGTTCACGTAGCCCACCTCTTCTGGGCGGATGCCGGCGTCTTTGAGCGCGGCCCGCATGCTGCGTTGCGCGCCCGCGCCCTCAGGCGCGATGGCCGTCATGTGATAGGCGTCGGCGCTCATCCCGTAGCCGATCACCTCGGCCAGAATCTTCGCTCCGCGTGCCTTCGCAAACTCCAGCTCCTCGAGAATCAGAATGCCGGCGCCCTCGCCGATCACAAATCCGTCGCGGTCCTTGTCGAAGGGCCGGCTGGCGTGTATGGGATCGTCGTTGCGCGTGGAAAGCGCCCGCATGGCCGCGAATCCGCCCACCGACATCGGCGTCACCGCCGCCTCGGCGCCGCCTGCGATCATCGCGTCCGCATCGCCGTGCAGAATCATGCGCACCGAGTCGCCGATGGAATTGGCGCTGGTGGCGCAAGCCGTGGCCGTCGCCGAAATCGGGCCCTGCGCGCCATACCGAATGCTGATCTGCCCCGCGGCCATGTTCACGATCGCCGCGGGAATGAAGAACGGTGACATCTTGCGCGGGCCGCCCTGCAGCAAATTCGAGTGTTCGCGCTCAATTACCTCGAATCCGCCGATCCCCGAACCGATGAATACGCCCACGCGTTCGGCGTTCTCTTCCGTCACCTTCAGGCCCGACTGCTCCATCGCCTCCTGGGTTGCGCCAAAGGCGTAGTGGATGAAGCGCCCCATCTTGCGCGCTTCCTTCTTGTCCAGGAATTCGAGCGGATCGAAGTTCTTT
>JBEKAJ010000006.1:0-27100 GCA_050018295.1 Occallatibacter sp.
TCGCCCGGCCGCGCCACAAAATCCTGCTCGATGGGCAGCAGCGCTTCCTGACCCGCGCCGATTGGGCGCACATACATCGGCCGCTCCTTGGCAAAGTAGAGATCGACGACGGGAATGTTTTCCTCGTGGATGTACTGCCACACGTCCATCTCTGTCCAGTTCGAAAGCGGAAATGCGCGAATGCTCTCGCCGGGATGGATGCGCGCGTTGTACAGGTTCCAGAGTTCCGGACGCTGATTCTTGGGGTCCCACTGCCCCGCCGTGTCGCGGAAGGAATAGATCCGCTCTTTCGCCCGCGACTTCTCCTCGTCTCGGCGCGCGCCGCCGAATGCCGCATCGAAGTTGTAGTGGCGCAGCGCATCCAGCAGCGCCTGCGTCTTGAGCAGCCCGCAGCAGCGCTTGGTATCGAGCACAATGGGATTCGTTCCCGCGGCGATGGCCGGTTCGTTCCGCCACACCAGCAGCTCCGCTCCAACCCGGCGCGCCATCTCGTCGCGGAAGGTAAGCATCTCGGCAAATTTGAATCCGGTATCGATGTGAAGCAGCGGGAAGGGAATCGGGCCGGGGTAGAAGGCCTTCTGCGCCAGCCTCAGCATCACCGAGGAGTCCTTGCCGATGGAGTAGAGCATCACCGGCCGCTCGAACTCCGACGACACCTCGCGCAGGATATGAATGCTCTCCGCTTCAAGAAGGCGCAGATGGTTCAGCCGCGGGGTTGTGACAATTGGCGTTCGCGGCAATGTTTGGACTGATTCACTTTCGGCGACCGGCATTGTGACCTCTCTTCATTGGGAACGCTGAAGGCCGGTGCGCGCAAAGACAAACCCGGCATTCAGCAACGGGTGCGTCTTCAGGATCGATTGTGCAGGAGATCAGAGACTAGCGGGGACACCCGTCGAAGATGTTCGACAGGCGACAACAAGAGCGGTTTGGGGATGCACAAACCATGTGTAAAGAGATGGTAACAAAACCCTCCGCCCGAAACAAGAGGCTGGGTTTCCTATGCGAAAAGTGGGCATATTTGGCAGGAATGACGTAGGATGGGGGCGGCTCACTTTCTCACCCTTAAGTGAACGCTCACGGCAGACCACCCGGTGCCAGCCCGGCGGCCATGACCCGCCGAAGCGGAACCCTGATTGCGTTCGTGACCCTGGCAATGCTGGGCATCCTTATTTTGTGCCTCTGCCGGGCAGGCCCGGCTGCCTGGCGTATTCTTCATTCCGAGCCTCAGGCCCGCGCCCAGGCAATCCCAGCCGCTCTGGACCGTTCGTGGCCGGCGCAGCTCTGGGGCGACCGCTTCGGCGACGGCACACCCGACTTTCTCCGCCTGAGCGATCCGGCCGATCAAGCCGCCTTCCGCCGCTGGTTCACGCTCATCGCTGAGTACCAGACGGTACGCCCCCCGGCCGACGTACCTTCCGAGATCGGCGACTGCGCCGGCCTCCTTCGCTACTCCTATCGCGAGGCTCTCAAACGCCACGATGAAGGCTGGTTCCAGACCAGCGGAATCAAGGTTCCGGCCCCGCCGGGCGAGATTCGCACCTGGAGCTACCCCCATACGCCGCTCGGCACGGCGCTCTTTCGTGTGCAGCCTGGCGCTTTTCAGCCTGACGACCTTTCAAACGGTTCCTTCGCCCAGTTTGCCGACGCACGCACGCTGGTCGAGCACAACGCGTACCTTGTCAGCCGCGATGTGCGCGCGGCGCTGCCCGGCGACTTGCTCTTCTATCGCCAATTCGGCCAGTCGTCGCCATGGCATTCGATGATCGTAGTCCGTTCCGACGCTGCCGCTGAAATCGTCTACGACACTGGGCCCGATCGCGGTAAGCCAGGAGAAATTCGTCGCGTTCTTCTCTCTGAGCTTCTTGACCATCCTCAGCCTCAATGGCGGCCGCTCGCCGGCAATCCCAACTTTCTCGGCGTCTACCGCTGGAACATTCTGCGAGGGAATCCATGATCTACCGGAAATTGACCCATCGGAAACCGACGCTTCCTAAGCCACTGCTGACAGCTCTCCTGCTTCTCTTGGCCGCAGCCACGGTCCCCGCCTCGGCAAACGACGCGCCGCGCTCCTTTTCGCTTTCCACCACACGGACCTTCGCGCCCGGCGAGAGCGTCAAGATCCAGCTCATCGCCCACAACGTGCCCGAACTCGAATTCCGCGTCTACAAGGTACGCGATGCGGGGAAATTCTTCGCCGGCCTCAAGGATGCGCATAGCTTCGGCATACAGAATTACGCGCCGGAGGAACAGATTGATCAAGAGACGTTCGTTGAGCGTCTGCACGACTTCAAGGCCCATCTCTGGTTTCTCATCCGGCACTTCTTCCGCGGCCAATTCACCGACGAAGCGCGCGACAGCTTCCGCGAGCAGCAGGGCAAGCTGGGCAAGCGCAGCCAGGTCGTGGGCGCGGCGCAGTTCGCGCAGATTCCTCTGCTCAACGCCAGCCAGCTTGTGGCGCGCTGGAGGCTCGAAACACCGCCTGCCCTCGTCAGCGACACGCAGCAGTTGCCCATCGACGGGCTGGGCGCGGGAGTCTACCTGATCGAGGCCACTGACGGCACGTACAAGGCATACACCGTCGCCATTGTCACCTCCATGGCGGTAGTGGAGCGGACAGAAGGCGCGCGGGCCGATCTTTATGTAGCCGATCGCAAATCCGGCGCGCCCATCGGCGATGCCGGCGTTGTCCTCTGGGCGAACGGGCAGCTCCAGTCATCCGGCAAGACCAGCAGCGACGGCATGGCCTCGCTCACGATGACGATTCGCGGCGGCGCGCAGGGTGCGGAGCCGGAAAACGTTTGGATTCTGGCGAACCACGGAGCCGATGCTGCGCTGGTCACTCCCTGGGGCTACAACTTCCAGGACAATGGAACGCAATCGGAACGTTCTTATATCTATACGGACAGGCCCGTCTACCGGCCAGGCGATGCAGTGCACATCAAGGGCATCATGCGCCATGAACAGAACGACACCCTCGTGCTTCCCGGGCCACAGACGGTCACGCTCACCGTTCGCGGCCCCGATAACAAGGAGGTTCTGAGAAAACAGTTGACCCTCTCGCCGCATGGAACGGTCGCTCTGGACCTCGACCTCGGAACCGATGCGGCGCTGGGCTATTACTACGTCGAGTTTGCCGAGCAAAACATCGGCGGCACCGGTAGCTTCTACGTGGAGGATTACAAGAAGCCTGAGTACCAGGTCACTGTGAAGTCGGCTGTGACGCGCGTGCTGCAGGGCAATTCGATTCAGGCCACGATTAATGCGCGCTACTTCTTCGGCGAGCCGGTTGCAGGCGCCAAGGTCACTTACGTCGTGCATACGTCCACACATTATTGGTGGGATCAGGACGAGGGCGACGACAACGGCGCGGACGCCGACGCCAGTTCCAGTGATTCGGACAATTCCGACGAGTCTGATGATACGTACGACCAGACCGAACAGCAGGAGCATCAGGGCGTGCTCGATGCGAACGGTCAACTGACAGTCACGCTGCCCACTCAGGCCGACGCCAAGCACACTGACCAGGACTATCGCATCGAGGCGCGCGTCACAGACGTTGCCAATCGTGAGGTCGCGGGCCACTCCAGCGTGCTGGCCACTTACGGTTCGTTCCGGGTGAGCGTGGAGCCGACGAACTACGTCGTCCAGGCCGGCCAGCCCGTGCGCGTCAAAGTGACCGCTCAGGATTACGACAACAAACCGGTGCAGACTCGGGTCCACATCGCGGTTGCGCTTGAGACTTGGGATTCCGTTACCCGCGAGCGCACGGACACTGCTGCCGCCAGCAAGGATGCTGTGACCGGCCCGGACGGAACGGTCCTCGTCGATTTGCCCATTAGCGGCAGCGGCGACTTCGAAGTGAAGGCCACAGCCCAGACTCCGGAGAGTCGGACTGTCGAAGACTCAACCTATGTCTGGGTTTGGAACGGCGCGGGCACGTGGTATCAGTCCAACGCGCAGGCGCAAATCGTCGCCGACAAGAAATCCTACAGCGTGGGCGATACAGCGCACCTCTTGCTGGTCACAGGCTTACCCGAATCCTGGGCGGTGGTAACGACCGAGGGCGACAGCGTGCAGTCGCGGCAACTCATCCACTTGACCGGCGCGAGCGCCCCCTTTGATGTTCCGATCACACAGAAGGCCCAGCCTAACCTTATTGTCAACGCCGTCATCGTCCACGACGATCAATTGATGACGGCGCAGAAGAGCCTTAAGGTTCCGCTCGTCGAGCGCACGCTCACCATCACGGCCACACCGAACAAGAGCCAATACGAGCCTGAAGAAGCAGCCAGCTTCGACGTACTTGCGGTCGATTCCGCGGGCAAGCCGGTCCAGACCGACCTGAGCTTTGGCGTCGTCGACGAGGCTCTCTACTCTGTGCGGCCCGACACGACTCCCGACATTGTTGGGTCGTTCTACCCGCAACGATATGTCTACCTCGAGCCGCAGACGTCCTTTGATTTTTACTTCTCCGGAGAGGCAGGCACCAAAAGCCCACTGCTGGCTGATTTGGCCAACGGCCTTTACCATCCGCGCATGGCGCAGGTAAAGCCGGGCTCAGACCTTGTCGTTCCCAAGATGCGCAAGGCATTTCCCGATACGGCCTACTGGAGCCCGAACGTGCACACCGGCGCCGACGGCCACGCTCGTGTCGCATTCAACTTCCCTGACGCCCTTACCACGTGGCGCACCACCATCCGCGCCATGACCGACGATGGAAAAGCCGGCGGCGTTGTCACGCGCGTGCTGGTGCGCAAAAACCTCATCGTGCGCCTCGCCTCGCCGCGTTTCTTCCGCCAGGGCGACGAGACCGTGCTCCGCGTCATTGCGCACAACTACCTAGCAACGGCCAAAGACGTGACCTTTGCCCTGGATGTGAGCGGCGTGGACGTCCTCAGCGGCCAAACACAGAAAGTAACCATTCCCGCCAACGCCGAGAGCTACGTGGATTGGCGCGTGACGGCGCGCGTCATCGGCAACGCCGTTCTCACCGCCAAGGCGCTCACCAACGAGGAATCTGACGCGCTCCAGACGACGCTGCCCGTTCTGCCGTTCGGTGTCCAGCAGACCGCCTCAGGCACGGGCGTGGTTTATTCGGGCGCGGGACAGAACCAGTTGGCCTTCAGCTATCCGGCCACATCGGATCCGGGCTCGCGCTCACTTGCCGTCACGGTCGCTCCATCCGTCGCCGGAACCGTCTTCGAAGCGCTCGACTACCTCACAAGTTATCCATGGGGCTGCACCGAGCAAACGATGTCAAGTTTCCTGCCCGACCTGATTGTGGCCCAGGCTGTCGATAAGCTGCATCTGAAGTCGCCGATTGATCGAAAGACACTCAACGACGAAGTCAGCGCGGGGCTGGAGCGGCTCTCAAGCTATCAACACGACGATGGCGGTTGGGGCTGGTGGCAGGATGATCCCAGCCTCGTCTTCATGACCGCCTACGTTGTGAGTGGGTTGGGCCAGGCGAAAGAAGCTGGCTACACCATCGACGACGACCGGCTCAACAACGCCCGCAACTGGCTGCTCAAGACGCTGGCAGCGCATCCCGATATGATTCCCGACCTGCGCGCCTACACCATTTATGCCTTAGCCACCACGGGCGGCGCGCCAAAAGACGCGCTCGACAAAGCGTGGAGCAGCCAGGACAAACTCAGTGACGAGGGGCTTGCGCTGACCGGGCTCGCCCTCGATGCGGCGGGCGATGCGCGAGCCCACCAGGCTGCCGAACTTCTCGAAAAGAAGGCCCACGCGACCGACGTCGATGCCTACTGGGAGGGCAACTACGACGGCATGATGGATTTCTGGGATGACACTTCTCAGGAGACCACGGCCTTCGCGCTCAAGCTACTCATCCGCCAGGATCGCTCCAGCGGCCTGATGCCCAAGGCAGCGCGCTGGCTCGCCAAGCATCTCGATGGCGATTACTGGTTTTCGACAAAGCAGACCTCGATGGTGATCCAGGGGCTTACCGATTACTTTGCCCTGAGCGGCGAGCTCGCCAACACTTCCGACGTCGAGATTCTGGTGAATGGCACAAGCGTAGGCAAACGACACTTTGGCCCCGACGATGCCTTCGCTGCGCCCTGGCAGATTAAAGTTCCCGCGGCGCAAGCCACCAGTGGCGGCCAGGTCACCATCCGCAAGAGCGGCAACGGCATTACCTACTGGTCCACTGCGAACAGTTGGTACTCCGCCGATCGCAAATCCTTCCAACAGGGTCAGCTCGCGCTCAACATTACGCGCGACTACTACCTGTTGCAGAAGAAACAGGACAAGCCAACCGATCCCATCACCTATGACTTGGTTCCATTGAAAGGCCCCGTCCATATTGGTGACATCATTGCCGTCAGGCTGGCCCTCAACGGGACCGATTGGAAGTACATGCAGGCGCAGGATCCCATTCCGGCCGGCACGGAGTTCCTCTCAGACCCCGGGCTCTACACGCTGAACAACAAGCCCGATTGGTGGTCCGAATTGTTTACACGTGAGGAGTTCCGCGACGACCGCGCAGCATTCTTCAATACAGATTTCGGGCCGCGTAGCGTGTACGTCTACCTGATTCAGGCTGATAATTCCGGCCTTTTCCAGATCAGCCCCGCGCAGGCCGGACCCATGTACCAATCGAACGTCCAGACCACCACCGATCCCGCAACGCTGGAGGTACAGCCGTGAGTGATGTTGCAGCCACCAACACTTTGAACGACCTGTTTCATCGCCTCCGCGCGAGCCTCGCGTGGGTTGCGGCCCAGTTTTGGGCCACGCTGCTGCTCGTTCTCGCCGTTGCAGCCTGGACGCGCCTACCCGATCGTTATGCATGGCAAGTGGTGCTCTCCTTGCTGGTGCCATTCGTTCTGCTTGCCGCGGCCTTGCTGCTCCAGGCCGGAACCATGCGCAAGCTTCTCCACGATGAGCAGAGGCGCGTGCACTTGGTCCTGGGCGTGCTCACGCTTTTGGTCTGGGTCGCAGTTGTATGGGCCGTGTGGACAATCCTCGACTGGTGCGACAATCAGATTCCCGACTGGGCGGGCTATCTGAACTCGCGCGCCTCGGCTCACCTGCGCGCAACGCTACTCACGTACGACCACATTCAAAACTGGCTCGTATTCCTAGTCTGGGTTTTTCGGTGGATTGCGCTGCCCGCGAAGGTAATTCCCTATGCCATGTCCTCGGCTCAGTGGGGCTGGCGGTTGCCCTGGCGCAAAATCATCCGCTTATTGCTGAACTGGCGCTGGTGGCTGGCGGTCATCGCGGCGGCGCTCCTGGCTGTGGAGTGGCCCAGTCATTTCTTCACTAGCGAGCCGCAAGGAACGGTATCGCATCAGGTCTCGGCCGTCGTGCTCAAACTTGCGGGAACTTATTTGCTTGCGATTGTTTGTTGGGTTCTTCTCCTCGCGTGGTGCGCAGTGCTGTTGGGCCGCAGTGCGCCCGCCGCAGAGAAGCCTGCGGACGATTCGCTCGTGCCCGCTCCCGTGGGGGCAGGCCCGCTCAGCGAAGACTCCGTCAAGCTACCGCTGCCCGAGGGTGACGGCAATTCCGGCGGGAACGCCTGACCTGAGCCACTCGAGCACCTGCGCGCGCCCATAGCGTGCGAGCACTTGCGCTGCGTACCGCTCGGCCGCGCGATGCGCGGCTGCTGATTCCGCAGCGGTTGCCGCATGGGCCAACGCATCGTTGTCTTCATTGGGAGTGAGCAAGGGCGCGGCTCCTGACTTAGGCGCGCGCGGCAAACCCGCCCCGCCGTTCGCCTTGCTCCAAACCTCCACCAACCCCTCCCGCAGCCACAGCGGCGCGCGCGGTCCTGCCTGTTGCTCCACCAACGCATGCAAAAACTCATGGCGCATCGTATCCGCCAAAAGCCGCCGCCCCGCAAGCGTCCGCAACGGCTGCGTTCCAATCCAGTCCCCCTCAGTGAACGCCGCCACCCAGCCGGGCGCGATCGTCAGCGCGCGAAATGCCGTCGTGGACGCAAAAACGCGCACCGTGAATGACGCTGTCGCGTGTAATCCAGATCGCTCGGTCGCCTCCGCACGCACCCGGTTCAGATCCGGCATAAACGCTGCATCGTCTGCATCGAGAGATTCGAGAACAAATCCGTCGCCCGCAAGCCTCCGCCACTCGCGTCCAGTCGATTCGTCGGCCACTCGCGTCCCCGGAAAATACTGCGCCAGAATCTCCTGCGCAGAGCGTCCCTGTTGCGCCATCACCGACGCGCCCTTCTGGCACAGGCCCACGCCGTGACCCCATCCCCGCCCATGGAACGCGAATCCATCGCCCTGACGGTTTACCTCGAACCATGTGCTGGGAATTCGGTTCCATCCCAGCGACTCACCTACCGCCAGCCGCAACTCATCGGCGTCGATCTCAGCCCCGTCGATCTTGATCGTCACCGCGCGGCCCGACTCGCCTCTCCGCGCGACGGCGATGTTCTGCCAGCCGGGAGCGGCGAGCCCATGCTTCGCCAAGGCAGCCGTAAGCTCAGTGCGCGAGATCTCCGACGCCCACTCCCTGCCGCCATCCGCCGTGCAGAATCGATCGGGCTGCGACGGCAGATAGGGAACCGGTTTAGCGTGAGGCCAAATCTCGTCCGGCGAAGCAGTCCGCCCGCCGCAGTCCTTTCCAAAGTAAGCCAGCGCACGCTGATCGTGAAACCACAGCGTCTCGCCGCCCGTCTCCAGCGTGGCCGCGTGCGCTTGAGCCCCACGCTCGCCGTTGCCGCCCCAATGCAGAAGCTGGCAATGCGTCGAGTCGCATAGGTCGTAATCCGCGTGCCCGCGCGCCTCGTGCAGCGCGAAACTCCGCACCACAATCGCCAGAGCCTTCAGAGACTCCGCGCTGTCCGCTGCGCCGCTTTCGCTCGCGACCACCCGCTCCACATAACTCTCCACGGGCAGTGTCACCACGATGACCAGAGCTCCCGCGCGCGCCGTGATCGCCACAGGATCGCGCAGCGTCACGGTCTCGCCGTGCGCTGTGAGTGTGACTGGCCCAGCAAGCCAGATGCGCGGCGCATTTCCTCTTCTGCCCGCCGCGGTCAGCGACAGCGCATCTCCTTCCGCGCGAATGTTGGCCGGTTCAGTGAACGTGAGCGTGGCGCACTCGGCGCAAGTTCGCAGCATGACTTTGTGATCCGGCCCGGAGGGCGCGAGCGCTACCTCGCGGTCGTGCCACAGCGTCCACATTCCAACTCGCAGCGTCTCGCGCGCACCAGACGACGATACACCGGCGTTCACCGCGGCCTGCTGCGCAGGCTGCATCCCGCTCCACGCCACGCCGCTTGCCGCCAGCAGGCTCAGCAGCGATCGCGCCATCCACTTTTGATTCACGGCCGCTCCAAAGGCGCGTCGGCCAGAATCTCCCCGGCTACGTGGGCCGTATCCGCTCCCCGGCCCGCGGGCAGATACACGACAATCACAACCTTGGGTTTCTCCGCGGGCGCCAAGCCCACAAACCAGCCATGAGTTCGGCTCGATTCCTCACCCTCCGCCGTTCCTGTCTTACCCATCACCGTGACGCCGCCCAGGCTCGCCTGTTCGGCCATGCCGAAGCTGGCCGAGTCCTCAAGCCCCTCGCGCACCACTTGCGCAGCATCGGAACCTGGATGTGCGGCCAGCTCCAGCGCCAGCCAGCGATAAGCTGCAGCCAGCTCCAGCGGCGTCACGCGCACGCCCTCCACTCCCAAAAGCGCCAACTGCTCCGCATCAACGGAATCCGGCTCGCGATACTCAGCCGCCGCTTCATCGTGCGCATGGCCCGTCACGCCGAGCAAACCTGTGGGCCGCAGCAATTGCCCCAACTCGCCTGGGTGCAGCGAGCGCGCCACGACGGCAAAGTAGGTGTTGCACGACCAGGTCAGCGCCTCGCGAGCATCGAAGGGCGGAGCGAGCGGATGCGTGCAAGCCAGTCGGTGGCCGGCGATCACGAGTCGCCGGTTGCAAGCGACGCGGCTCGCGGGGTTCCACCGGCCTGTGCTCACCAGGCCATACAGAACCAGCGGCTTGAGCGTTGATCCCGGCGCAGCCAGCGTTCGTGCGGCGTCATTCAACTGGTGCGCCACCAGCAAACGTCCGCTGGCGATGTCGAGCACAATAATCCTTACCTCAGGAGCCTCGCGCGCCGCGCGCTCAACTGCGCTTTGCCACGTTGGAGCGCCCGTTTGGCAAAACGCGCTCACTGCTCCGCATGTTGCCGCTAAGGCAATCAACCGAAGGATTCTGCGCACACCAGAAGTATGAACGATGAGCGCTCGGAAAGAACAATTCGCAACCCCATCTCCGGCCTCGGCACTGTGCAAAGCTCATTCGATTTGGCGACTGCCTATTCGCTTGAGTTCCCTCCTCAATTATTGTCGTACCTCTACGCAGCGCATCCGTTTCAGAAGACCCGGGAGCCCGTCTCGGATTCGCGGCTGTTCGACTGCATTCCCGTCACCTATGAGCTTCCAGATCCAAATCGGCCGCGTATGGCCGTATACTGAGCGCGCCTCGCTCGCCAGGCTGGCATCAGTTTTGCGTCCTGCGTAGCCCCGGCGGCCTTTTCGCGCTACATTCGCTGGAGCAATTACAGTCTTGGATCGCCGCCGCCGTGAGAGCTGCGCGTAGATGCGGGTAGCGGTGTTGAAGTGCCTTTTGATGACGCCGAAGTTTCACTGGATCGGCAAAGGTAACCGGTTTCAACGTCACCAAAGCGATGTTGACAGGTGAACCAAGGTAAACCAAAATTCATCTTACGATTCTCGAATCAGTGGCCGCATTATTAGCAGAACCTTAAAATTCGATTCCGAGAGAGGTCAAAATGAATAACCTGTTTCTAAAGCTGTATGTCAGTTTCCAGAAGCTGACGAATAGCGAGCGAGGTCAGGATCTGGTCGAATATGCATTGCTGTGCTCCTTGATCGCACTGGCTCTCATCACCAGCATTAAGACCGTCGCGACAGCCGTAAACAACGTGTTCAGCAACATCAGCGGCTCGCTGGCGTAGTTCCAGTACAGGATTTTATGAGGAATCGCTGAAGGGGTTCGGGGGCTGGCCCCCCGGACCCCGCAGTGTGTTCACAAGTCAGCGTATCCACACAAAGACCCCACCACCCAGGCACGCCGCTGGCTCTATCGCCGCCGCGAATTGATATATACTTCTTCACGTTGGCTCTGCCCGCCCGGCGGGAGTAGTTCAGTGGCAGAACGTCAGCTTCCCAAGCTGAATGTCGCCGGTTCGATCCCGGTCTCCCGCTCCAATTTCTCTTCAAGCTTGCCGTTTTCGCCCAGGCCGCTCCTATACGACTTCCTGCACCTTCATCACCAGACATGTGATCGTGTCCTCCGCCTTAACCAGCATCTGATGCGGTGTTCCCGCCGGCACATGCGCAAAATCCCCCGCCCGCAACGTCTGCCGCGCACCGCCCTCGATCGACACTCCGCGCGTCTCCCCTGGCGCAACTGTCCGCGCCCCGTTCACCACTCCACCTGTAACCAGCGTCGCCTTGCCTGACAAAACGCAGAACAGATCCGCGAACCTCTCGTGCACCTCCGCTTCGCCGTCGCGGCTCCGGAACGAAAGTATCGCGCAGTGCTGCGGATACTCCTTTAGCGTCTCCGAAGCCGAGCCATCCCCGTGCCTGGCCAGCTTGCGCAGGTAGGCCGCGCGCTCCAGCAAAACTGCCGGTGACCAATGATCCACCGGATTCTTCGGCCCGCGCGGCTTTTGACCCACTTCGTCCAGATTCACATCTTTCAAAATCTCTTTCGCCTGCAAACCCATCTCTTCTCCTTCAGCCTCCGAAAACTTCCAGCCGTCCCCGCCCTTCACAGTTCCGCCAGCTTCCGCGCCCGCTTGAAGACATTCAGTAGCATCGCCCGCGTCAGCTTGCCAGTGTTTGTATTTTGCAGCGACGGATGATAGCCGGCGATCGCGATCAGGCCGCCCGGCAGTTTGTGCTCCGCTCCGTGCGCAAATGCAAACCCCGCGCGTGTTTTCATCATTCCCGTTCTTACCGCGTGCCCCAGTAAACCATCGAACGCGATGTGCCCCAAACATACCACCACGCGCAAATCCGGGAGCAGACTTATCTCCCGGTCAAGCCACGGCGCGCAGTTGCGCAGTTCCTCCGGTGTAGGTTTGTTACCCGGCGGCGCGCATCGCGCCACTGCCGTAATCCAAAGCCCACTGAGCTTCATTCCATCGTTACGCGAAACGGCCCTGGGCTGCGAGGCAAACCCCGCTTCGTGCAGCACCGGATACAGAAAGTTGCCAGAACCATCACCCGTGAACGGCCGCCCCGTGCGATTCGATCCATGCGCTCCCGGCGCCAGGCCCAGCGCCATCACGCGCGCCTTCGGGTCGCCAAACGACGGCACCGGCCGGCCCCAATACTCCCACTCCGCATAGGCCCGCCGCCGCTTGAGCGCCACCTCCGCGCAATGCGCGCGCAATCGCGGACAAAGTTCGCACGCAACGATCCGCGCATTCAAAGCAGCAAGAGTTGCGGCCTCGGCCATGAGGAGATTCTACGGCGCGGAGGCAGGAGCTTATGGCAAACTTGGTGGGGAGGAATTGGCACGATGAAATCCGCAAAGCTATTGCTTCTCGCCGGAGATTTTGTTGAGGACTACGAGATCATGGTTCCTTTTCAGGCCCTGCAAATGGTCGGCCACACCGTCCACGCCGTCTGTCCCGGCAAGAAGAAGGGCGATCAGGTCCGCACCGCAATTCACGACTTCGAGGGCGATCAAACCTACACTGAAAAACGCGGCCACAACTTCACGCTCAACGCCACCTTCGACGAGATCGACCCCGCGCAATACGACGGCCTCGTCATCCCCGGTGGCCGCGCACCGGAGTATCTTCGCCTCAACCCCAAAGTTCTCGATATCATCCGTCACTTTGCCAAGGCTAACAAGCCCATCGCCGCGCTCTGCCATGGCCCGCAACTGCTCGCCGCCGCTGGCGTTATCAAGGGCCGCAAGATCAACGCGTATCCTGCCTGCGCTCCCGAAGTCGAGCTTGCCGGAGGAACCTACGTCTCTGTCGATATGACGGACGCCGTCGTCGACGGCAATCTCGTCACTGGCCCGGCCTGGCCTGCGCACCCAGTCTGGCTTGCCCGCTTCCTTAAGGTTCTTGAGGCCTCGGCGGCCGCCTGAACGTTGCTTCCATTCACCTCAATTGCATCAGCCGCAGCGGCGTGAACACCGTCAGTTCACGCCGCATCTGTTTGCCGTGCACCCTGTGCCATACTGAATCTGTCTTCGCCTTCCCTCAGGAACCGGAATCACACCAATGCCGTCCCAACCCAACCCGGAGTTCCTGCGCCGCGCCATCGCGCTGGCCACGCGGAATGTTCTCACCGCAACGGGCGGCCCGTTCGCCGCGGTCGTCGTGCGCGATGGCAAAATTGTGGGTGAAGGCGCCAACACCGTCACCTCGACCAACGATCCCACAGCGCACGCTGAGGTCAACGCCATCCGTGCCACAGCCAAGGCTCTGGGAACCTTCTCTCTCGCCGGCTGCGTGCTCTATACGAGTTGCGAGCCCTGCCCCATGTGCCTCTCTGCGGCTTACTGGGCGCGCCTCGACGCCGTCTACTACGGAGCCAGCGCCGCCGACGCAGCTCGTGCAGGCTTCGACGACGCCTTTCTCTACGCCGAGCTCCGAAAGGACTCGAGCCAGCGCAAACTCCACGCGACGCAATTGCTCGCCGACGAAGCCTGGGCCAGCTTTGCCACCTGGATTGCGGTGCCCAACAAGATCGTGTACTAACGCCGCAATTCTATATGCGTGGCGCCCCATCCTTGACCCCGTGCCGCTGCCTTGCGTATGCTGCGAGCGTTTACGCATGGCGCAGAGCATCTGAACACACGCCGCAAGGGGAGAGCCCGCATGAGCACCGCTGCCACGGCCGCAACTCCCGCTCCGAACATCGGCTCCAAGCCGCTCCTCGTTCGCCGCGCCGCCGTCCTCGGTGCGGGAACCATGGGCGCCCGCATCGCCGCTCATCTGGCCAACGCCGGAATCCCCGTTCTTCTCCTCGATCTTCCTCCAAAAGATCAAACCGCGGAGCGGGCCCTCGAAGCGCTCTCGAAATCCAAGCCTGCAGCTTTTTTCGACTCGTCGCGCGCTGCGCTCATCACTCCCGGCACGTTCGACGACGACCTGCCCAAACTCGCGCAGTGCGATTGGATCATCGAAGCCGTCGCCGAGAACCTCGATATAAAGACAGCTCTTCTCGCTGGCGTCATTCCCCATCTCGCCGCGCATGCGCTTCTCACCACCAACACCTCCGGCTTGCCCATCGCGCGCATCGCTGCCACGATTCCCACCGTCCGCGGCCGCTTTTTCGGCACGCACTTTTTCAATCCCCCGCGCTACATGCGCCTCCTCGAAGTCATCCACACCGCCGATTCCGATCCCGCCGCCGTCGCAGCCTTTTCCGCCTTCGCCGATCTCCACCTCGGCAAGCAGGTCGTCTTCGCGCACGACACCCCCAACTTCATCGCCAATCGCATCGGAATCGCGGTCATGTTCAACGCCGCCAACCTCATGCTCGAGCAACGGCTCTCCATCGAGGAGGTCGACGTGCTCACCGGCCCCGCCATTGGATGGCCGCGCACCGGGACCTTTCGCCTCGCCGACCTCGTCGGCATCGATATCCTCGCCCACGTCGCTGCGAACTTTCCTCAAGGCGTCACCGGTGGCAGGTTTTCCCCAATCCTCGAAGAACTCCTCAAGCGCGGCTGGCTCGGCGATAAATCCGGACAGGGTTTCTACAAAAAGACTCGCGGCGCCGATGGCAAAGACGAGCGTTTCATCCTCGATCTCTCCACCTTCGAATACCGTCCCTTCGCCAAGCCCGCTCTTCCCACGCTCGAAATGGCGAAGAATGCCGCCACACTCCGAGAGCGCCTGCGTCTGATCCTCGCCAACAATCCCGCCAAAGACAAAGCCGCGGCTTTCCTCTGGCCCTTTCTCTCTTCGCTCTGGAACTTCGCTGCCGATCGCATCGGCGAAGTCGCCGATGACGCCCCTTCCATTGATGAAGCCATGCGCGCCGGTTTCAATTGGGAGCTGGGCCCGTTTGAAATGTGGGATGCCGCCGGAGTCGCCGAAACCGTCGCCCGCATGAAGTCGCTCGGCCTTCCCGTCAGCGCTCCCGTCGAGGCTCTTCTCGCAGCATCGCGCACCGCTTGGTACTCACCCGATCGCGACGCCTGCTTCCAGCCCGCCACCAATCAACTCATTCCCATCCCCGCCGTTCCCGGCCACGCTCGCGTCGCCGATTTCCGCCGTTCGCGCGCTCCGATTCGCACGAACCCCGGCGCGTCGCTCGTCGACCTCGGCGACGGCATCGCCTGCATCGAGTTGCACTCGCTCAAGAACGCCATCGGCGGCGACGTTCTTTCTCTCATCTCCGCCGTCCTGAACCCATCCTCCGATGCGGTCCGCGATTTTGCAGCCTTCGTGATCTCCGGCGACGGCGATAACTTTTCCGTTGGCGCCAACCTCATGCAGCTCCTGCTGACCGCGCAGGAGGGAGAGTGGGACGAGCTCGCCCGCGTGATTCACAGCTTCCAGCAGATGACCGCGGCCATCAAATTCTGTCCGCGCCCCGTCGTCGCCGCACCCTTCGGCCTTACTCTCGGTGGCGGCGCCGAAATCTGTCTCCACGCCGCGCGCCGCCAGCCCCACGCTGAAACCTACATGGGCCTTGTCGAAGCCGGCGTCGGCCTCGTCCCCGCCGGAGGCGGCACAAAGGAAAGGCTTCTCCGCGCGCTCGACGCAGCCGCTGCGCTCGCCCCGCCCGAACCTCGCGAACCGCCGTCGCGCTTCGCCCAATCCGCTGAGGTTGCCACGGCCCTGAAGCGCGCTCTCGAAACAATCGCTATGGCTAAGGCCTCAACCTCTGCCGCTGAAGCGCGCTCCCTCGGCCTGCTCGCACCCGCCGACCGCATCACCATGAATCGCGACCGACTGCTTCTCGACGCCAAAGCTCAGGCCGCCGCGCTCGCCGATCCCGGCTACGCTCCGCCGCAACCACGCCTGCAAATCCCCGCTCCCGGCCTCGCCGCTCTCGCAACCATGGAGACCGGTATCTATTTGATGGGCGAAGCCGGCTACGCCTCAGAGCACGATCAGAAGGTCGCTCGCTGGGTCGCGTACATTCTTGCCGGCGGCCGCGTCACGCCCGGCACTCTCGTCAGCGAGCAATATTTTCTCGATCTCGAGCGCGAGGCATTCCTGTCGCTCTGCGGCGAGCGCAAGACGCAGGAGCGCATTGCGTTCACCCTCAAGACCGGCAAACCGCTGCGGAATTGACCATGAAGTCTGTCCTGCTGATTCTTTTCACGACTGCATCTCTCGCCCTTGCACGCATTCCGGCGCTTGCACAGGACACTTTCTCAATCGAAGGCCGAGGTACAGAGCCGCTCGTCGAGTCCGGCCACATCATCGTTGACGGCCACCCAACTCCCTACATAATTCGCCATCTGCCAATCAGCTCGTTCCCCGACCTGCCGGCCGCAATACAGGAGCAGCTCGACCTTCGCGGCTGTCTCATTCCACAAACCTACGAGGCCCATCATCCTGAAAACGTCGTCCATGCAAGCCTTGAGCGGCCGGGTTCTTCCGACTGGGCCGTTCTCTGCTCCGCGCAGGGAACGGTCTCTCTGCTGGTCTTCTTTGGCAGCGGCTCAAGCCTGCCTTTCACGCTGGCCTCTGCCCCCGAAACCGAGCGCCTGCAGACGCACGATCCCAGCGGCGTCCTCGGCTTCAATTGGGCCATCGACCCCGCATCGCCGGAGCAGGTCCACGAAGCGCAGCTCGGCATGCGCCGTCCGCCATCACGCGTTGACCACGACGCCCTCGCCGATACGCTCGTCGATCGCCACACCGTCTACCACTTCTATCTGAAGAGTGCGTGGATTGTGCTGGAGATGCAGGACTGAATCACGATAAGAGGCCTTCCGCGCCTTAGAATCGTGTAGGAGCGACACCCCATGCCCGAAGCCGTCTTCGTCGCCGCCGTCCGCACGCCCGTTGGCCGTGCCCCCAAAGGTGCGCTTTCCACCACGCGCCCCGACGATCTCGCGGCAACGGCAATCACCGGCGCGCTCGACCGCGTCCCCGCCCTCGAAAAATCCGCTGTCGACGACGTCATCCTCGGCTGCGCGCAGCCCGAAGGCGAGCAGGGTTGGAACATCGCCCGCATGGCCGCCCTCCGCGCTGGCCTTCCTGTCGAAATCCCCGGCGCAACCGTCAATCGTCTTTGTGCCTCCGGTCTCGAGGCCATCGCAATCGCCGATCACCGCATCCGCTCCGGCGCCGCGAGCGTCATCATCGCAGGCGGCGCCGAATCCATGAGCCTCATTCCCATGGGCGGCAACAAGCCCAGCCCCAATCCCTGGCTCGCCGCCAACTATCCAGCGTCCATGCTCACCATGGGCCTTACCGCCGAGCGCGTCGCTCGCCATTACTGTATTTCGCGTATCGACCAGGACGACTACGCCCTCCGTAGCCACCAGAAGGCCCTCGCCGCACAAGCCGCCGGCCGCTTCGCTGAGGAACTCGTTCCGGTCAAAGTCACAACCGCAACGCTGGACATCCCTCCGAAAAAGCCTCACGTCCAGGAAACGGAATTCAGCGCCGACGAAGGCCCTCGCGCCGACACTTCCGCCGAGGCCCTCGCTCAGCTCAAGCCCGTCTTTCACGTGCAGGGCACCGTTACCGCAGGCAACTCCTCGCAAACTTCTGACGGAGCCGCCGTCGCTGTCCTCATGGAAGCTGGCCGCGCGCGCGAGCTCGGCATTCAGCCGCTCGCGCGGCTTGTCTCTTACGCCGTCACAGGTTGTCTACCTGAAGAGATGGGCATCGGCCCCATCACCGCCATCCCCAAAGCGCTTGCCCTCGCGGGCCTCACTCTTGGCGACATCGACCTCATCGAATTGAACGAAGCCTTCGCCTCGCAGGTCCTAGCCATCATCCGCGAGCTCTCGCTCGATCCCGCGCGCATCAACGTCAATGGCGGAGCCATCGCACTTGGTCACCCGCTTGGCTGCACCGGCGCAAAACTCACCGCAACTCTGCTCCGAGAGTTGAAAGCCCGGAAGGCCCGATACGGAATGGTTACCATGTGCGTCGGCGGCGGCATGGGCGCAGCGGGCATCTTTGAGCTGCTCGATTGAACTGCAAGCGCTCAGTTGTCGATCCCAGGCACCTGGTACCTGGAACCTAGTTCTTGAAGAACTCCCCATGCCCTCCGTTCGCCCACGGATCGTAGTGCAGGGCGAAGGTGGCTCGATGCTGCACGCTGGGATGGCTGTCCAGCCAGAATTCAATGATCGGATTGGGATTCGGATCCTCGAGCCACGATTCACCCAGGGCGCTGAATGCCGCGACCGCGGTCTTTTGCGGGTCGGGCACAATGCCGTGGATCGCCTCCTGCCCGTAGGCATCGGCCTGGTGCTCGAAATGGCGGCTGACGGCATTGCTCACCGGCTCCAGAAGAAAAATCGCGAACGAGATCGAGAACATCAGCACCACCAATCCGGTCCTCGATGACAGCTCTGTTACACCCCAGCGCGCCCCATACCGCTGCACCAGCCGCGCCGCAAACGCCGCGCACCCCCAGTACACAAAGAACAAGCCCACGGCGGACAATGCGAATCCTTTCGGAATGTGATGCAGCACGTAATGCCCGCTCTCGTGCCCGAAGACAAACAGCACTTCGTCATCCGGTAGTTGGTCCGTCGCCGTATCCCACATCACGTACCGCTTGGTCGCGCCGATCCCAGCCACGAAGGCATTGATCCCCGTGTATTTTGCGCGCGCTTTCAGCAGATACATGCGGTCAGGGGGAATGTCGATCCCTGTCCGCGCAACCACTGTCTCGAGCTTTGCCACGAGCGCCGCGTGATTCTTCGCGAGCGGCTCCTGCTTGAAGAAGAGCGGCACAACCAGCGGCTCAACAAATGTGAGCAACGCCAGAATCGGCAGTGTCACCACCCAAACGCCGACCCAGTAGCGCCGCGGCCATCGCCGCACGATCCAATTGAAGAGCAACAGAATCGGAACCCCAAGCAGCAGCGTCAACCCCATCGCCTTGGTTGCGTCCCAGGACCAGCCTGCCCATCCCTGGACGTCAATCCCGTAAGCGCGCTCGTAGTGCTGGCCGATCCAATCCAGCGGCAGTCCGGCCAGTGTGGAAATCACAAAGAACGCGGTAAAGAATACCAAGCCCTGTACCCAACGTCGCGCCGAGATTCTCTGCACCCAGCTCTCGAGCCCCGCCCATGCGCGCGTCGTCAGCAGCAGCGAGACAAAAACAATGCCCCAGACCGATCCCGTAATGGTCAGGATGTCTCGGATGCGGCTGATGGCGATTGCCTTGGCCAGCTTGTCCGGCGGCAGCGTGTACGCCTGCGGATTCGCAGGCGCCTGCGCGGCCACGGCCAGCGGGGCCGGCGCTGCCGGTGTTGCCGTGGTCTGCGCCTCTAGCACCTGCGGAAAAACTCCGGCCAAGAACACTAACGAACAGACCACTACCCGCGCCGTGCGTCTAATTCTCAATCCCATTCTCCTTTTGCCCGCCAATTCTGCGAGAATCGAACAAACAGATGCTTTCGCCAAAATCTCGAGCTCTCACGCCCATCTATTCTAAAGGCCGATCATGGCGGCAAATCGTTTCACTCCTCCGCTCTGCCATCCCGGCAATCTTCCTCCCGCTGCTCCCCCTCCCGGCTGCGGCGCAAACCCAGCAGCCTGTCCCCGCCGTTCTCGACGCCATGACCACCGAGATGCATCGCGCCTTCACCTCGCTGGGCAAGTCCTCCATTGCAACATCACCAGCGTCGTCGCCGGCGCCTTCTGCAGTGCCGGTCTCGGATGCCGTATCGGCCCCTTCCGCCGACAAGCCATTGCCGCCCTATTTCCTCAGTTACACCGTCCGCGACACGAGCTTCGTCTCTATTCGCGCGCTCTACGGCGCACTTGCCGAAAGTTCTGCTGGCCGCACGCGCTCGGCCGACGTTCAAGTGCGTGTCGGCGATCCCAAACTCGACAACACCCATGGCACGCATCGCGGCTCAGCCGTCAATAGCCTGCAGCTCCCGCTCGGCGACGATCGCGAGGCTCTTGCGCGTTCCCTTTGGCTGGCCACCAATACCGGCTACGGCAATGCTCTCGACAACTACCTGCGCGTCCAGACCGAAGCCGAGGTCCGCGCGAAGGAGGAAGACACTTCACCCGATTTCAGCCAGCAGGTCCCGCAGAAGCACATCGGTGCCGTCGCTCCGAGCATCGTCATCGACCGCGCCCCGTGGGAGGAGCGGGTGAGGGAACTGTCCCGCATCTTCCGCGACTATCCCGACGTGTACGAAAACATGGTCTTTCTTACCGTGCAGAACGAGACCGACTACTTCGCCTCCTCGGAGGGCTCGCAAATCGTTGTGCCCCATCTGCAGGCGCGGATCGTCGCCGTCGCCGTCACCCGCGCAGACGATGGAATGGACCTCTTCCGCGAGCAGACCTTCGAGGCCGAAACCGTCGACGGCCTTCCCACGCAAGCCGTTCTCGCATCCGCCATGCGCGACCTGGGCAAGAGTCTCGAAGCGCTGCGCAAAGCTCCGGTCACTGAGCCCTTCGACGGCCCCGCTATTCTCTCCGGCCGCGCCGCCGCGGTTTTCTTCCACGAAGTGCTCGGCCATCGCCTCGAGGGCCAGCGCCAGCGCGGTGACGAAGAAGGCCAGACCTTCACCAAGGACGTCGGCAAGCCGATTCTTCCTGACTTCCTCTCCGTCGCCGATGACCCCACGGTCAACACCTTCGGCAGCACCTGGCTCAGCGGCGGTTACCAGTACGACGACGAAGGCCAGAAAGCCGAGCGCGTCGACCTCATCCAGGACGGCGTGCTCAGAACTTTCCTCATGTCGCGCTTGCCCATCGCCAGCTTCAGCGCATCCAACGGTCACGGCCGCGCTGAATCCGGCCACGTGCCCACCGGCCGCCAGGGCAATCTCATCGTCACCTCCACCAAAAGCGTCCCTGACTCCGAGCTCCGCCAGCGGCTCATCGACGAAGCCAAAAAACAGGGCAAGCCCTACGGCCTCTACTTTGAAGACATCTCTTCCGGCTTCGCCGTCACCCAGCGCAGCTCGCCGCAGGCGTTTCAGGTCATTCCTCTCGTCGTCTGGCGCGTCTACGTCGACGGCCGCCCCGACGAGCTGGTCCGCGGCGTCAGCATCGTTGGCACGCCGCTCGCCGCCATGAAAAGCATCATCGCCACCGGCGACAAGAGCGAAGTCTTTAACGGCGAGTGCGGTGCGGAATCGGGCACCATCCCCGTAAGCGCCGTCGCTCCCGCAATGCTACTCAGCACCATCGAGACGCAGCGACAGCCGCAAGGCACCGCGCGGCCGCCGATCCTGCCTATCCCCGGCGCGGAAACGCAAGCGCCCGAAACGGAGGGGGCCCATTGAATCCGCCGAATTTGATGACGACAATGAACGGGTGCCCCATCCTAAAGTTCGACGCGCAGCGGCGAGCTTTAGGGTGGGTGCGGCGTTCGATCCTCGCACGAACCGTCGCGGCGACAACGATCGCGGCCGTATCTCTTCTCTTCGCAGCCACCGCGACTGCGCAGCCCACCCGCGCTGACGCCGAAAAGGACCCCGTCCTCAAAGCCATGCTCACTGAGCTTGACCGCAGCATGAGCCAGCTCCAGTTGACCGGCTTTGCCAAGCCGTTTTTCATCCAGTACCGCATCGAAGAGGTCAATGACTTTCAGACCAGCGCCGAATTCGGCTCAAGCGAAGGCTCTGACCACGCTCACCAGCGCGTCGTGCGCGTCACGGTGCGCGTCGGCGACTACAAGACCGACAGCTCCGGCGCGCGCGGCGACGGCGCGCTCGAAATGACCGCTCTCGACGACGACCGCATCGCCCTGCGTACCTCGCTCTGGACCGCCACCGACCAGGCGTACAAGAATGCGCTCTCCGCCTACGCGCAAAAGCAAGCGGAGTTGAAGCAGGTGCAAACTCCGCCGCAGGCCGACGACTTCAGCCAGGAGAAGCCCATCGTCTCTCTCGCCGATCCCATCGTCCTTCTAGTGGACGAGAACGCCTGGGCCGATCGAGTCGCCCGCGCCAGCGGCCTCTACCGCACCGGCGCATCGGTCAGCGCCAATCAGGCCGGGGTCCCTGCGGACAGGTCCTCGTCCGCGGGGTGGAAGGAGTGCGACATCCAGTACTCCTCCGCCAGTTTCCGCGCCCGCACCACTACAGCCTGGCTTGTCAACAGCGAAGGAACCATCGTCCGCAAGTCCTCCGTCGAGTATCAGGAATCCTTCGCCGCGGGCACGCAGGCCCCGGATGGCATGCGCCTCGACCGCTCCTACGGATCCTCCGGAACTTCGCCCGCCGATCTCGACTCCGAGGCCGTCTTCAATCAGCACGCGGTCGACGAGCTCACCTCTCTCGCCGAACTCCGCAAGGTGCCGCTTGTCGGAGAGGAGTACCACGGCCTGCTGCTCTTCTCGGCCGACGCCGCTGCTGACACGCTGCACGGCCTTCTCGCCTCCGCTGTCACGGCCACGCGCCCCGCTCTCGGTACTGAAGCTCGCACCAACGGCCCATTCGCCTCCAGCTACCACGCGCGCGTCATGCCCGACTTCATGGACGTTATCGACGATCCCAGCTTGACCACCTTCAGCGGCAAAGGCCTCCTCGGCGCCTACGGCGTCGACGACGAGGGCGTTCCCGCGCAGGCCGTCAAGCTCGTCGATGCGGGCCGCCTCGACAATTACCTCATCGGCCGCCAGCCCGTCCGCGATTTCCCCGAGTCGAACGGCCATGGCCGCGCGAGCATTACCGGTCCTGCGCGCCCCACGATCGGCGTCCTCAAAATCACCGCGGACAATGGCCTCTCAACCGACGAGCTCAACCAGAAGCTTCTGGATATGGCGAAGGATCGCGGCCTCTCCAGCGTTTATTTCGTGCAAACAATGGGCCCCAATCGCACTCCGCGGCTGCTCTACCGCGTCGGCCCGGACGGCAAGCGCGAACTGGTGCGCGGCGCAGTGCTCGCCGACATCGACGAGCGCGCACTTCGTTCCAGCATTGAAGCCGCAGGCAGTGATCTCTGGGTCGCCAACTATTTCGGAGACCCACCCACCACCGTCCTCGCTCCGGCGTTGCTCTTTGACGATGCCACCGTCCGCCGCGCCAACGCCAAAAACGACAAGCTGCCCTTCTATCCCCCACCCGACTAAGGGAGATTGCGGCTGCAGGCCCTCCGCGAGCCGAGCACGCACTTGGGAACTCTCAGTCGAAGTTAAGCCATGAAAGCAAGAGGCTTTCTCTTTCGTGTTCGTTCAGCTTTTTGTCCTCTCGGTCCCTTGTTCCTTTAGTCCCGGTTTTTTCCACGCCCCCACAATCGCGCCCATCACCACCATTCCGACCAGCCAGAACCCTGTGTTGATGGCGAACAATGCGTAGGTCCGTACCTCGAAGACATACTCGGTCGCCCATGTCGTCAGTACGAAGCCCAGCCACAGCAATGCGGCCGCCTTCATGCCACGCAGCGCCGTCTGTGGCCCGGTCAGTTGCGTCACGCACGAGATCGCTGTAGCAATTAAGGCCGCTGAAATCAGCGCAGTACCGTATTGCAACGCTGGATTCACTCCCTGGCTCATCAGCCAGGCTTGCGTGCGCCCAATTCCGTCAAGCCAGCCCTGCAGGAAAAACGAGTACCAGGCCGCCTCCAAAAGGAAACACGCCACCGCGGCAACCACGATCGCCAGATAGTTTTGCCTCACCCGCTTAGCTTCCATCGAAATCGTGCCCTCCATTCCCTTCACTCCGCATCCACAACTGCCATAGCCGGCCGCGGGCACCAGAGCGGTTCATCGGCGCACAAGGGGCCGGTTAGCGTGAAATTGTAGAAGATCTTCAGCGACCGTGTCGAAGAAGATGATCCTTGTGTGCACTCGTTGTCCTGGAATCTGAGAGTGATAGAACGATGGGCGACCCCGCGGTTGAGCACCGGCTTTCCGATTCTTCCAATCCCTCCGATCCACGCCCTCACACCGCCGGTCAGCCCCAGAAACCGCCCATTTCCTCGCTATGCATCTCACTCTGTGAACTTTCCCGAACCCCGGTCGCCTGTTTCCGCATCCATCAAGGTAGATGCCTTTCCCGCCCGGCCGCTGAATTTGACCAACCCACACTTCATCCGGGCCCAACCCACAAAGTACAATCCGAACGAAGGAGACTTTCCCCAATGGCATACGAGTTACCACCGCTTCCCTACGAATACTCGGCGCTTGAGCCGTTCATCGACATCGAAACCATGAAGCTCCACCACGACAAGCATCACCAGGCCTACATCACCAACGTGAATGCAGCGCTGGCCAATCACCCCACGCTCGCCGCCAAATCGGTCGACGACCTCATCAGCGATCTCAATGCGGTTCCTGAAGACATCCGCGGCATCGTGCGCAACAACGGCGGAGGCCACTCCAACCACTCGATGTTCTGGACCATCATGGGTCCGTCCAACGCGCCCGGCATCGGCGGCAACCCCTCCGGCGACATCGCCAAGCAGATCTCCGCCGACTTCGGCGACTTCGAGGCCTTCAAAAAGACCTTCAACGAGACCACGGCCAAGCAATTCGGCTCCGGCTGGGGCTGGCTCGTCTTCGCCGGCGGCAAACTCAAAGTCATCACCAGCGCCAATCAGGACTCGCCGCTCTCCCAGGGCCTTTATCCCATCCTCGGCAACGACGTCTGGGAGCACGCCTACTATCTCAAGTACCAGAACCGCCGCCCCGACTACCTCGCTGCCTGGTGGAACGTCGTCAATTGGGCCGAAGTCAACAAGCGCTTTGCCAAAGCCAAAGGATAAAAGCAGCCGCTAGCTCCTGGCCTCTAGCCTTCAGCCGTTCAGCGCTTCGTTGAGGGACTGATTTCTCGCACAGCGAGCTAGTAGCTAGCAGCTGGAAGCTGTCTTTCCACGCCGGAGGTTATTTCGCAATGGCCACCATGCAAATGACAGTGCGCCCCGAGGATCTCTCCCAACTCCCCAAGGGCGCTGAGCGCATCCCCGACCCAGGCATCCTCGTCATCTTTGGCGCTTCCGGCGACCTCACCAAGCGCAAGCTGCTTCCGGCGCTCTTTCATCTCTGGCAATCCAACCTTCTGCCCCAGAAGTTTGCCATTGTCGGTGTCGCGCGCCGCCCGCTCGGCGACGAATTTGCCGCCGACATGCGCTCCGGCATTGTGGAATTCGGCGGCATCGACGCCAACGATCCCAAGCTCGACGGCTTCGTTTCCAACATCAGCTACTTTCCCCTCAACTTCGACGATCCGGCCAGCTACGCAGGCCTAAAAACCGAGCTTGACCGCATCGCCAAAGAGAAGGGAATCGGCCCCGACCGCCTCTTCTATCTCGCCACCGCGCCCGAATTCTTCACCGGCATCATTGAGAATCTCGGCGCGCAAGGCATGGCCCAGCCTGAAAAAGGCCGCATCGCCATCGTCATCGAAAAGCCCTTCGGCCACGACCTCGACTCGGCCCGCCAGCTCAACCATCAGGTCAATGCAGTCTTCCACGAGAACCAGGTCTTCCGCATCGATCACTACCTTGGCAAGGAAACCGTCCAGAACCTCCTCGTCTTCCGCTTCGCCAACGGCATCTTTGAGCCGATCTGGAAACGCAACTACATTGACCACGTGCAGATCACCGTGGCCGAAACGCTCGGCGTCGAGGGCCGCGGCCCCTTCTACGAGAAGGCCGGCGCTCTGCGCGACGTCGTCCAGAACCACATGATGGAGCTGCTCGCGCTCGTCGCCCTCGAGCCGCCATCCAGCTTCGAAGCCGAAAGCGTGCGCCGCGAAAAACTCAAGGTGTGGCAGGCCATCCCTTCCATTCCCATCCTCAGCACCGTTCGCGGACAATACGGCCCCGGCATCGTCGCCGGCGAGCACGTTGTCGGCTACCGTGACGAAGACCGTGTCAATCCGGAGTCCGGCACCGAAACCTACGCCGCGCTCCGCCTCACCGTTGAGAACTGGCGCTGGGCCGGTGTCCCCTTCTTTCTCCGCGCCGGCAAGCGCATGAAGAAGCGCGCCACCGAGATCAGCATCCAGTTCAAGCAGCCGCCGCTGCTCATTTTCAATCGCATGGCGCTCTCCGGCCCGTGTTCCGAGATTCAGCCCAACCTGCTCACCATCCGCATCCAGCCCGACGAAGGCATCTCCCTGCGCTTCGGTGCCAAGGTGCCCACCACACCCGAGATGACCGTCTGCCCCGTCAATATGGATTTCGATTACGAAGCCGCCTTCGGCAAATCCAGCGCCAACGGCTATGAGCGTCTGCTCCTCGACGCCATGCTCGGCGACCAGACTCTCTTCTCGCACCGCGACGGCGTCGAAACCACCTGGGCTCTCTATACCCCAGTTCTGGATGCCTGGAAAAGTAAGACACCGGAGGTGTTTCCCAATTACTTCGCTGGATCCTGGGGCCCCGAGTGTGCCGACCACCTGCTCGAAAGCACCGGCCACTCCTGGCGCAACGACCTCGGCCGCAAAGCCTGACGATAGCTGTAGAGCTAGACCAGAGCTCCTAACGACCGATCCTCATCGTTGGGGTGGAAGACCGGCGGTCATTGCGGCGTCCTAGCCCTCACGATCTACCAACTCCACCAACCCCGCTAACTCCGCCAACTCCGCTAACCCCGCTTCTTCATCCCTTCGTCCATCGCCTCATTCGCCAGCTGGTCGGCTTCCTTGTTCCCGCCCCGCAGCGTATGCCGCATCTCGAACCCATCCAGCTTGTGCGCCTGCCGTTGCGCCTCCTCCCACAGTGGCCGCAGCCCCGGGCTTTTCACCTTGTACCGGCCCTTCATCTGCCGCACCATCAATTCCGAGTCCGAAACCACCCTCAGCCGCCTCGCCCCGTTCGCAAGAGCCCAGTCCAGCACCGCCAGCAGACCCTTGTACTCGGCGAAATTATTGGTCTGTCGGCCCAGGTATTCGCTCAATTTCGCCAGCACCCGGCCCTCCGGGTCCTCGATCACCGCCCCGTACCCCGCCGGCCCCGGATTGCCCCGCGA
>JBEKAJ010000007.1:0-38937 GCA_050018295.1 Occallatibacter sp.
AGCGTGCTGCAGACCGCCAGTGGCAAGATGATCTTCGGCAAGATGGACGAGAACGGGAAACCCGCTCTCGAAGCGTCATGAAAGCCGGGGCGAAGGTTTTTGCAATCGTCGGCGAGCGGCCGCCGGTGTGCACGTGCCCCAAGCGGGATTGTCCGCGGCACGGGGACTGCCAGCGATGCAGGGACTATCACCTGCACTCGAAGCGCCAACGGTCGCCTTATTGCGAACGCAAGCTGGGGTGGTTCAGGCGGGTGTTTCGAGCGGTTCCGCAGTTGATGTAGGCGTCGCCCGCTCTGGTGCAGGGTGGATTCTATTTGCGGCATCACTTCGGCCTGAACATTAGCTGCAGCCAGTGCCTCAAGGTTCTCGGTTTCATCCGAGCCAAGTTGTTCTTCGCCGTCAGCGTGTCCGGGTGCTCCTCACCCAGCAGACGACAGCGGGTCACCAGCACTTGTTCCTCAAGCTTCCGCGCTCCCGACCGATCACCCTGCGAGTACAGCGTCGCGGCCAGATTGTTCATTGCCGTCAAGCTGCTTGGATGTTCTTCGCCAAGCAGACGAAGGCATGCCACCAGCGCCTGTTCCTGAAGTTCTCGCGCTCCCGCCAGATCCCTCTGCGAGGACAGCGTTCCGGCGAGACTTGTCATCGCTGTCAGCGTGTCCGGATGCTCCTCACCCAGCAGGCGGCGGCGAGTCTCCAGCACCTGTTCCTGGAGCTTGCGCGTTGCGGCCAAGTCGCCGAGGCCCTTCAGCGTCGCAGCGAGATTGTTCATCGCCGTCAGTGTGTGAGGATGTTCCTCGCCCTGCACACGACGACTCTCCTCCAGCACTTGTTCTTGAAGTTCCCTCGCTCCTTTCAGATCGCCCTGCAAATACAGCGTAGCGGCGAGATTGCTCATCGCCGTCAGCGTTTGGGGATGTCCCTCGCCCTGCACACGACGATTCTCCTCCAGCTCGTGTTCTTGAAGTTTCCGCGCTTCCGCCAGATTGCCCTGCTCGGCAAGCACCACAGCGAGATCGCTTGCCGCCCTCAGAGTGTCCGGATGTTCCTCACCTAACAAGCGACGGCGGGTCGCTAGTACCTGCTCCTGAAGCTTTCTTGCTCCCGCCCAATCGCCTTGCCTATACAGCGTCCGGGCCAGTCCGGCCATCGCTGTCAGTGTGTCTGGATGCTCCTCGCCAAGCAGATGACGGTGGCTCTCCAGCGTCTCTTCCTGAGGCTTCCGTGCGGAGGCGAACTCTCTTTGCACGGAGTCGTGTTTGTCCCAAGTGGTCGCCATTGCGAGAACTACCTCCTCGTGGCCCTAAAACACTACCCAGTCAGCCGCGTCTATCCCTACCATACTGGGTTCGAAAACTGCGGCGTCAAAACGGCCCCGGCCCGGTCCATCATGGCGGCGACGGAAGTCCTTCAGATAGAATCCACGTGGCGTTTAAGGCTTCGGGACACCGTAACTGCGGAACCGCTGTAGCTTCAGGTCTGCGCGATAAACTCCCGCGAGCGTGTGAGCGACCCGAAGACACCGGCTGCGCCTTACGCCGGCCGCAGGCGTTCCGCAAGGCGAGCCTTCGCCTCGGGCCATTCCGCCGCAAGAATCGAATAGCGCCAGGAGTCGCGCACGGTGAAATCCGCGGCTATCTTGTGCGCGCGAAGAACACCCTCGAATTTAGCGCCGATGCGCTCGATGGCCGCCTGCGAGCGCTTGTTGCGTGCGTCAGTGTGCAGGCAGACGCGCAGCATCTGCCACGCCTCAAAGGCATGCGTGAGCATGAGCAGCTTCGCCTCGGTGTTCGCTGCGGTGCGGAGGGCCGCGTGCGCCAGCCACGTGTAGCCTATCTCGCAGACGTCGGGGAGCTCACGGCCGTGGCGGGGATGGCCTGCTGGCCAAGCGAAGCGCTCGATATCGAAGAACCGCGTCGAGCCGATGACGACGCCGTCGGCGATGCGAACAGTTGCAAAAGGTACGGCTGTCCCAGCCTCGCGCCACTCCAGCGCGGTTTCAATGTAGCGACGAACGGCGTCGCGGCCGATTGGGACCGCGCTCCATTGATAGAGCGAGGGATCGCCGGCCGATGCAGATACTAGGCCGTCGGCGTGGGCGGGCGAGAGCGGCTCAAGACGAATGTGGCTGCCTGTAAGAACTGGAGAGTCGAGGGTCATGTTTTTCAGTAAGCGGTGCCGACGAGTCGGACACAACGAAGTGTGTTTTTAGTATTTGGGCACCTTGGGGTCGATCTGGTCGGCCCATGCCAGGATGCCGCCGGCTAGGTTCTTCACGTTCGGATAGCCCTGACCAGCGAGGAACTCGGCAATGCGCTGGCTGCGGCCGCCTGATCGGCACTGCACAACGATCTCGCGATTGCGGTCGATCTCGGCCAGCCGTTGCGGCACTTGGTTTTGCGGAATGAGCGTGCCGCCAATGTTGGCGATCTGATACTCGTAGGGCTCGCGGACATCGAGGATCATCAGATCTTCGCCGGCGTCGAGGCGCTGCTTGAGTTCCTGCACACTTATTTGCGGAATGCCGTTCTTCATGGATTTCTCCTGGTTGCTTTCGGGCGCAAGGCCGCAAAACTGTTGGTAATCAATGAGCCGAGTCACGGTGGGATTCTTGCCGCATACCGGACAATCGGGATTCTTCTTTAACTTGAGCTCGCGGAAGCGCATGGCGAGAGCATCGACGAGCAACAGCCGCCCGACCAATGGCTCCCCTTTGCCGAGGATGAGCTTGATGACTTCCGTTGCCTGGATCACGCCGACCAGGCCCGGCAGAATGCCCAGCACCCCGCCCTCGGCGCAGCTCGGCACCGTGCCGGGCGGGGGCGGCTCCGGATAGAGGCACCGGTAGCAAGGCCCTTCGCGCGTGGCAAAGACGCTGGCCTGGCCTTCGAAGCGGAAGACCGATCCGTAGACATTAGGCTTGCCCAAAAGAACGCAGGCGTCGTTGACCAGATAGCGCGTCGGGAAGTTGTCGGTACCGTCGGCGACGACGTCGTAGCCCCTAATCATCTCGAGAGCATTGGCGCTCGAGAGCATGGTGTCGTGCTTGACCACCTTCACGCCAGGATTGAGCGCGGCGAGCTTTTCGCCGGCGGAGTCCAGTTTCCTGCGGCCAATGTCGTTTGTGGTGTGGATGATCTGGCGCTGCAGGTTGCTCGCATCCACCACATCGAAGTCCACTATCCCGAGAGTGCCGATGCCGGCCGCGGCCAGATAGAGCGCAAGCGGCGAACCGAGTCCGCCGGCGCCAACACAGAGAACGCGAGCAGCCTTGAGCTTCTGCTGGCCTTCCATCCCAACTTCAGGCAGGATGAGGTGCCGCGCGTAGCGCGCGAAATCGGCGCCGGTGAGTTCAGGCAAATGAATTGGGGAAGCGGCGGCGACCATGGCGCGGAATCTCCGGTCCCATCCAGTGTATCGGGACTGCGCCAAATGTCGCCTCGCGGTCGGCGGCTCCGCAGTCTTCCTGAGAGCCGCCAGCGCGAGACGTTTAGTTGAGCCACGCAGGAATGTTACTGCGCTGGTTTTGCGGCGGGGGCCGGCTTGGCGGCTGGCGCGGCAGCTGGCTTCGGCTTCCAGAAATCGGGATCGGCCTTGACCCACTCGTCCGGGGGATAGCTCTGTGCGGGGTTAATGCCAAATAGCTCAGAATCGGAGCTGTCAATGCAGGCCGCTTCGAGCTCGCGCAGCTTTTTCAACCCGTCCTCGCCAAGGGCATCGCGGAATTGCTTGTCTTCCGCATAACCGGTGTCGATGTCGGCCATCGACTTGTCGTCGCTGAAGACAACGTACTCATTGTCGCCGCCATACGCCATCTCAAACGTGGCCCAGTGCGCGCTGTCTCCGGCCTTCTTGTGCGCATCGATCACCAGGCCGGCCAGCTCATGCCACTCCTTCCCGTGGCCAGGCTTGATGTGGAAGGTCGTAATCTCCATCAGCTTGGAATGAGCCAGAGTCGCGCTGGGCTTGTAGCTCAGATCCTCGTCGTAGTAAAGAACAAACTGGTCGATCCCATCGAGCAGTTCGCCATCGGCTTCGCTGTCCTTTTCGAGCTCGGCGGAAAGCGTCTTGTTCTTCATCGTGGCCAGGTAATCGTCTTCCCACGCCTTAAAAGAGGGATAGCCGGTGAGGTACAAAGCCCGCATCTTGCCCGACATTGAATTCAGGGCGAAGTAGTGGGTAGGCCACTTGGCGGCGGCCATGGCAGCCACGAATTTGCTCTCCGACTTGTCGTGGATGGTGCCGGCCTTTCCCGGCTTGACGAACTCCCGCGTCAATTCAAGAACCTTAGGCGGGCCTTGCATGTCTTGTGCCGCGGCGAACAAACTTCCAGCAACCGCGAGAGAGAGTCCTAACAGAGCGGGGCTCATGATCTTCATTTTTTGGGAATCCTCCTGGATTCGCTCAGAGAGGTCTCGCGTAGAGGAAGAACGGGAAGCGCAAGCACTCTAAGGCAAAGCGATTATCAGCCTCTTTACCGGGCGGTGTAAAGAAGATTTTGATTTTCCACAGGATAGGGGCCCGTGGAATTCATCCGGCGATCACAAACCCGGTTGGTCTTTCGCGCGCGTGCGCCGCGGCCGGATCAGGTAAGGTTCGTATGGGAGCCTGCATCGTCGATCTGAATCACCAGTGGCTCGAAGTGTTTATCTTCTTCTGACGTTCCCGCTAACGAGTACGCGTTGGTTCGCGCGGCTTTGCCGTGAACCACTTCGGTGATGACGTAGGAACAGCCCAACCAGTGGGCCTCATCCAGATCGGTGGCGGACCATCGCGCGGGATGGCTGGGATGGGAGTGATAGAAACCAGCGATCTCAAGGCCGCGGTTGCGCGCCTCGCGTGCGATCTTCACCAGCTCAGCTGGGGTGATCTCGTATCGATCGCGCCGCGATTCCGCGCGAGCATTCGTCGCTCGCACCAGCGAGTCGACCAGCCAGCCTTCCGCAGTGAGACGGCCCAGGAGCGCGCCGCAGCACTCATTCGGATAAGTCTCCTCGCCGTGCGCGCGAAGATCCTTATAGACCGCAAGCGGTAGGCGCAGAAGGCTCATGGGTTCACCAATGCCTTGGAGTAGACCCGGGTTCCGGATTGTGACCTGCCTGCGGCCATGAGGAATTGCAGTGCGCAACACCGGTGTGCGAGATTGGAGGTACAAAGCCTCGCCGGCTCCATACACTATTCTTCCAAAACGGGCTGCCCGTATGAAGAGAAAATCCCGCCATCCGAACTTCGATCAGACGCTGGAACTGCTGCGCGGACACTCCTTCGAAGTGACTCATGTTGCCGGCGCTGCTGGGGGCACGCTGGTGAGCAAGCACGGAGTGGGAGCGGTTTTGGTACCGCCACGCCGCGCCGAGGATCCGGAAGACGCGCCGGCAGCATTCGCGGTCCGGCCCGGAGTGCTGGTGAAGGGCGAGGTGGCGCGTTTACTTGACCGGGGGTACCAGAAGTTCATTAAGACTTCCCAATACGAGTTTCCCGCGACGGCCAGTCAATTGCAGGCGATACACGCGTTCAGCGAGGAGCTGACGCAGCTCATCGGCGCCATCAGCCTGTACAACGAGTCGCTCGGCACCACCAGCGATGTGTATCGCTACGACCGTCTGATGGGCCGCGAAGCCGCAGAGGCCGCGCCCGCCCAGCCGTGGGACCAGCTATCGGAGTTGACCGACGGGCACTGATCTCCGCTGAATGCTTGAGCGGAGCAGGCCATGGGCGCGTGGGAAGGCAGGGACAACTTTGCGGCCCGGCAGCCGGAACGCCGTTCCGATCCGCGCTACTCCGTCGACGAAGATTCCGTTGTCCTTTTCGTTGGCTATGGCACACCGAAGCAGGCACGTCTTGTCGATTTGAGCCAGGAAGGTTGCCGCCTTCGCACCGTAGAACCGGTCACCGCGCGCGCCCGCCTGCCTGTGGAAGTTTTCTTCAAAGTCAACGGAGTCTCGTTCCGGTTTCGTGGCGTCCTGCAATGGACCGATGGCCACAACCTTCTCGGCATCCGCTTTGTGAATACGATTCCGCAGCGCATGGTGGAGTTGGCCAATGTGATTTGCACCATGGAGGAAACCGAGCAAGCGCGCGCCGAAACCGTGAATCTGCTGGTCGCCGAACAGCAAGCTCCGCAATTGGCCGGGCGCGAAACCACGGAGCGTACCAATGATCGGAATCACGACCCGTTTGCAGGCGCGGGCTTGGAGCTGCCCGAACCAGCACGGCCGGGCGTGCACGCGCCTTTGCCGGAAGCCCGACCGCAGGCTCCGAAAACTCCCTCTCACCGTGAACGCCGCCAGCAGTCCCGCCATGAGGTCGACACCACTGCGACGATCCTCCTCGTCAATGTTGGATCCACGCTGCGGGGCCGCATTCTGGACTTGAGCCTCACGGGCTGCCGCATCCACACCGACGAGCGCTTCCCGGTGGGCATTTACACCCGCGTGGAGACCGAGTTCCGGCTCGAAGGACTGCCTTTCCGTCTGGGCGGCGTCATTCAAGCCATCCACGACCGCAACACGGTGGGGATTCGCTTCCTCGATCTCAGCGAGCGCAAGCGGGAACAGGTTTTGGAGCTGATCGGCGAGATCGAGCAGTTGCATGCGGCGCATCCCGCTGCAGCCGATGGCTCAGTCTGAAGGCGATGTTGCCGGGGAAGTACAACCCTGATCGAGGCGCAGTGCACCGCGGCGGTGCCTGCGAGAGCCGGGCAAAGCTTACTCAGCCGAATCGATCTCGATGTAATCGAGCGCCGCCAGATCCTTGCCGTCGGGGGTGCCTTCCACGCGCAACACGTCGCCCGGCTTCAAATCGATGCCTCGCCCATCTGGGCCGCGCGCGGTAAAGCGCGTTGAGCTGTCACCGGCGTGACTCGAGGGCAGCTTGGCGTCCGCCGCCCACGAGATAATCTCCATTCCATTGATCCCGAGCGTGAAGTGCGCTACGCCGTCCCGCAGATCGAAGTACTGCACGGCGACGTCGAAGCGGCCGGCGTGACCGGTGTAGGTCCACTCTGCGGTGCAGGTCTCTTGCGCGGAGTTCGGATCGCACGCCACAATCTTCCCGCCGGAGGCGTCTTCCCACGGCGTGACATCGATGACTTTGTATCCGTTGAGGCGCGCATCTTCGGCCTCGAGGCGGCCGGGATAGTGCCGGGCGCGGCCCAGCGCGTCGGGAATGCCGGATTCCTTGAAGAAGTACTGCACGATCGCGTCGCGCCAGACAATCGCGTGGCCGGCCTGGTATTCGAGACGCGCGCGCTCATCTTCGTAGAGCTGCGGATCGATCTTGCCTTTCAGCGTGGCCCAATCCTCGCCGAGATGCGCCGCTTCTTTTGCGCCTTGGTAGTGGATGTCGTAGACATACTGAATCAGGGTTTTTCCCGAGTGCAGTTTGTAGGTCCACGGCATGTGGTGGAAGAAGAGAAGCTCATCTTCGGGTGTCGTGGCGACCGATTCGTAAATCTTGGCCAATGCAGGCGGATATTGGCCCGCATAGCCTGTCCCCGTTGCGACGCTTCGGTCCATGCCGATTCCTTCCGCGTCGTCGCGGTGCCATTGGCCCCAGCCGTTGCGCTCGCTCGCCTCGATGTTCGGCCCGTAGTGGCTGCCGGTAATGTCGGTGAGCGTTTGCGTGCCGAGAAATCCCGTGTAGTGCACGTAAGTTGGCCACGACCGCATGAGCATCTTGTCCACGGTCGCAACTACCTCGGGTTTGGTGCTAATAGTTTGCTTTGTCCACTCCGCAGCGATTTGCTCTGGCGTCAAATTCGGGTCCCATGCGAGACGGCCGAATGCGTAGAGATTGGCCATCGCCAGCGGCGCGCCGAGCCATCCGTCGCGTCCCACGCAGGAGACCCCCACTATTCCACCGAGCGGCCAGTCGAGAGTTTTCCCTTCAATGATTTCCTTCACGGGTGTAGAACGATCTTCCGCGCGCAGATCGAAGTCGAGTTTCTCCTTCCATAGCGGAGCGAGGTAGACAAGGTGCCGCTGCTGGCCGAGATACTCCTGCGTGATTTGCAGCTCCATAGCCTCACTCGTCTTGTGCAGGCCGGCGAAGAGCGGCGACACCGGTTCCTCAGCTTGGAAATCGATGGGGCCGTACTTGATCTGGATGATGACATTGGGTGCGAACTGGCCGTCGAGGGGATGAAAGATGTCGGCGGCGGCGCGCGCGCGATCGGCTTTCGGGTCGTTGTAGTCGAGGTGGTTGTTGTAGACGAAGGCGCGATAGAGCACCACGCCGCCATGAGGCGCGAGAGCATTCGCGAGCACGTTGGCGGCGTCGGCCGGGCTGCGGCCATAGCTGGCGGGGCCTGGCTGTCCCTCCGAATCGGCCTTCACCGTGACGCCCGCGAAATCGGGAATCTGCTGGTAGATTTCGTTGACCTTGGCCGTCCACCACGCTTTCACGTCCTGATCGAGCGGATCGAAGGTCTTGAGGCCGCCGACTTTCTGTGGGCTGGCGATGTCGACGCTGATGGCTAGGCGCACGCCCCAGGGGCGCATGGCGTCGGCGATGCGCGCGAGGCCTTTGATCATGCTCGGCTCAAGGAACGGCGCGGCGTCGTTCACGTTGTTCACGTTGCATCCGTTGATGCCGACCGACGCGAGCAGCCGAGCGTAGGCGGTCGCCTCACTCAAATTGTCGCGAACCTTGCCGCCCTCGAAGAAGATCGACCGGCCGTCATAGCCGCGGGTGATGCTGCCGTCGAGATTGTCCCACTCGTCGACCCAGCGGATGGGCATTGCGGGAGCTTCGATCGCGTTAAGATGCGAAATGTCCGTGCCAGTTGCGATGCGCCGCAACAAGCCAAACGCGCCGAAGAGAGCGCCGTGCTCATTTGAGCCAGCAACGATAACAAGCGGCTGCCCGTGCCACATAGTGCGCTTGAGCCAGAATCCGTGCGCCGCAATGTGTTCTGGAACCGCCAGCCCTGGAAAGTCGGCGCGAACTTCATCGAGCGAACCGACGACCGTTTCGCCTGCATTCGCCGCCGTGGCGCCCGTCATTGCAGCGATACCCCGCTGAAGCTCCTGAACGGCTGACTGCTCAAGCATGCCGCTGCCCAGCGCACGAACCGACGCCGGGATCGTGGATCGCTGATGTCCGCCTGCGTAGCGCAGCCACGCTTGGTCTTCTGTTTGGGCGCACGCAATCGTCCCTGAGGCAAAAGCGGCCGCCAGCAAAAGAGCCGCCAGGAAATCAGTTCCCCATCGCGCAACAAACCTCTTTTTCGACATGTTTCAACTCCCTACAACGTTCTACCACCCATCGCTGGTTGATAGACTTGTAAGTCTGCCGTTTCAGGGAGGGTCCGCGCTTATGCCCGCCACTATGCAGGCCGTTGTAAAGGCCAAGGCCGCGCCCGGCATCGAGTTGCGCGAAGTGCCCGCTCCGACACCGGGGCCCGGCGAAGTGCTGGTACGCGTGCAGGCCGCGAGCGTTTGCGGAACCGATCTGCACATCTACAACTGGGACCCCTGGGCCAAGGGACGCATTCATCCGCCGCTGATACCGGGGCACGAATTCTCAGGCGCCGTAGCCGCGGTGGGCCGCGGCGTGACCACCGTGCACGAAGGTGACCTGGTGAGCGCGGAAATGCACGTGGCCTGCGGCAAGTGCCTGCAATGCCGCACCGGTCTCGCGCATGTATGCCAGCACGTTCGCATTCTGGGCGTGGACGCCGACGGCGCCTTCGCCGGCTATGCCGTCATTCCGGAATCGAATATCTGGAAGCTCTCGCCTTCGATCCCGCACGACTACGCTTCGCTGCTCGACCCGTTGGGCAACGCGGTGCACACGGTGCTGGCCGGGCCGATTGCCGCCAAGACCGTCGCCGTCACGGGTTGTGGCGCGATCGGGTTGTTCTCGATTGCGGTGGCCAAAGCGTGCGGAGCGGCGCGCGTCTTCGCCACCGAGGTGAATGCGCATCGCAGGCGCGTGGCTCTTGAGATGGGCGCGGACCTTGCTCTCGATCCCACGACCGAAGCCGTGGAGAAACGGATTCTCGAAGCCACAGGCGGCACCGGCGTCGACGTTCTGCTCGAAATGTCGGGCCATCCTGAGGCGATGCGGCTGGGTTTCGCGCTTCTGCGTACCGGCGGACGCGCTTCGTTGCTCGGCATCCCCTCGCGGCCCTTCGAGCTTGACTTTGCCCGCGACATCATCTTTAAAGGCGCCACGGTGCAGGGCATCAATGGGCGCAAGATGTTCGAGACGTGGTTCCAGATGGAGGCGTTGCTGGCCACCGGCAAGCTCAACCTCGAACCGGTGATCACCCATCGGCTCAAGCTAAGCGAATTCAAGAAGGCGATGGAGCTGCTGCAGTCGGGCGAGGCGATCAAGGTTGTGATGCGGCCGGAATGACAAAAACAGGGAACAGAAAACGCGGACTGGTACGAGAGAACTAATCTTCGAGGTACACGCGGCGCAGCCCGCGCACCGCGTTGGCCAGGTAAATCGCATCCGCATGGCGCAGATCGTCGAGCGTTAGCACACGCTCTTTGATTTCGGGCCGCGTTTCGAGCAGATGGCGGCGGTAGACGCCAGCCAGCAAGCCACACGCGACCGGCGGAGTAAACCTGCGGCCGTTTTTCTCGACGAACACATTGCTGATGGCGCCTTCGGTCACCTCGCCGCGCAGGTTGAAGAAGAGCGCGTCGTCAAACCCCTCGCGCGTGGCCTGTTCGAAAGCATGAGCGTAGAGCGCGCGATGCGTCGTCTTGTGGTAAAGCATCCGGTCCGCGGGATCGGTGCGCACTTCCGCGAGGCGTACGCGCCCGATTCGTTGCTCGCCGACACGCAGCGGCAAAGCTCCGTCCGTAATCTGCAGACTGCCGTCACCGTTAAGGAGCAGCCGCACTTTCCGCGGTGCTCCATCCGCAAATCCGCGCGCGTGCGCCGCAAGCGCTGACATCACCTCGGCGCGCTCGCACGGAAAATCAAAATACTCCGCCGAATCCATGAGCCGGTCGAGGTGCAATTCGATGAACGGGTAGCCGCCATCCCAGAGCATCGTCTCGATCAGCGAAAACTGCTCCGACAGCTCCGCTACGCTCCGCGTGAGGAACTCCGCCTTGAGCAGGCACTCGCGAAATTCTTGCGCCGGGTCGGAGTCGATTACTACGCCGCTGCCGACGCCCATGGTTCCGCGCGCTCCGTCGAGCTCTAGCGTGCGAATGGCAACATTAAAGACTGTCTGCCGCGGAGAGAAGAAACCAATGGCGCCCGTATACCCTCCGCGCGGTGCGGCTTCCAACTCTCCGATGAGCTGCATGGCCCTCACTTTGGGCGCGCCGGTGATTGATCCGCAGGGAAACAACGCGCGAAAGATTTCATGGAAACCTATTCCGGACCGCAGCTCCGCGCTGACGGTCGAAGTCATCTGCCAGAGCGTGGGGTAGCGCTCGACAGCGAAGAGCTCTTCGACGTTCACGCTCCCCGTCTGCGCGACACGGCCAAGGTCGTTGCGCACAAGGTCGACGATCATCACGTTTTCGCTGCGGTTCTTTGGGTCGTCGCGCAGCCAATCGGCAATGGCTCGGTCCTCGCGCGCGGTGCGCCCCCGAGGCGCGGTGCCTTTCATCGGGCGAGTGACGATGCGCTTCGATTCGCCGTCGTGGTCGATGCGAAAGAACAGCTCCGGCGAGAATGAAAGAATGCGGCGGCCCGGCTGCCAGTGCAGAAATGCTCCGTAGTCGACCGGCTGCAGCGCGCGAAGCCGCGCGTATAGCGCAGCAGCGCTGCCCGGCACTTCAAATCGCATCGGCGCGGTGAAATTCAGCTGATACACGTCCCCGGCGCGAATCCATTCGTGAATCGCGGCGATGCGTCGGGCGTATTCGGCCTCGGTGAGCGCAAACTCCGCGGCGAGCTCGGGCTCCGGCACTCGATCTGTCGTGTCCGCATTCCTCAACTGACCGCGGAATTGCTTGAGCTCTGGCGGCTCGCCGCCGATGAAGCTTCCAGATCGGTGGTCGAACGCGTAGCTTTGCTCGTAGATCCCAAACCAGGCCAGCGGCTCGCCGACGCTGCTCGCGCACATTTCGGCCTTGGGCTCAAAACAGCTTCCGCACTCGTAGCTGAAAAATCCCGCCGCACAATGGCTCGCGGCCACCGCGCTCTCAATGGCTGCGAAAAGCGCGGGGATCTCTGCTGCCGAATACGCTACGCACACGCGCACGGGAGCCGTGAACAATTGCGTCCACGGTTTTTCTTTCGTTTCGGAGTAGTTCTGTTTCCCGCCTTCGAGCAGCACCGTGGCCGGGGTCTGCTCCACCAGTGCATAGATCTCCGCGGGAAGGGGATTGCGCCGCGTCATGCAGGCAGTTTATGACCCGCCCTGCACCGTGAGCACCATCGTGGTGTTATTGGTGATGGCGGTAACGCCGTTGGTCGACTGTCCCGTGACGGTGACGGTATACGTGCCTGACGGTGTCGCGGGAGGATGCGAGGGACCGTGTTGGTAGTAGCGAGGGACCGTGTTGGTAGTAGTTGTAGAGCGGCTTACACGCGGTCGTACCCAGTGCGGTCACCAGACCCACGAATGCAACCAGTGCCAGGCGCTGCAACCAGCGCCGCCGACGCGCGCCCCACGCCAGCCCACCGAGCCCAAGCATGCCGGGCAGCAGAATGGCCCAGGCGACGGGGCTGCCTCCGCTTCCCGGAAGTCTGGGCCGCACTACCTGGGTCGTCCCCACCTCCGTCGTTTGAAGCAGCATGGAGCTGACCGGCGGGCATGCCGATGCCGACGAACCAGAAGGGCAACTCGCGGGCGTGGTGGGCAGAATCTCCAACGTGGCCGGAGTAAAGGTGCATGAAGATTCGCTGGGAAGGCCCGAGCACGAAAGAGTGACGAACATTGGCGCCGTGAGAGCAGCATTGTCTTCCGGCACTATTGTGACGGCAATGGTCCCCGCCTGGCCGGCCGTGAGTGTGAGCGGCAAAGTCGAGGGCGCCACGGGCGACAGCGAGAGCGCAAAGTTTGGAGTGGAGCTGGTTTGGGCTGAGACGTTGCTGGTGACCGAGGCCGAGCTCAGGTGCGACGCATCGCCCGCATACACGGCGCGCAGGGCGTGATCGCCGCCTGCCAGCGACAGCACCGGCGTTGCCTCTCCCTGGCTGTTCAAGGCCGCTTCGGCCAGTTCGCGATTTCCGTCTTCAATGATCACCGCGCCGGATACCGGCAGGCCGTCCGCGCCGGCGACGGCAACGCTAATGGTAGCCTGCGTACGCCCGCCCAGCACACTGGTTTCCACGGTCAGGGAGGTATGTGTCGTGATTTGTTGCGCCACCGCGGCTGCCGGCAGCACAGCGAGCGCCAATGCGATACCCAGTCCCGCAACCGCTTCAAGCCGCAATCCGCGGCAGTTCAACCCTCTCACTTGCACCTGCTCCAGTTCTCCAGAAAGATGGCGCCTGCGCCCAGCGGCGCTTCGCGTATTGACTCTGCGCAAACCCTTATTGTATCTGGCCGGGGCGCATCCCGGCCAACCCGCGACCGTCTCCATCAGCCTTCTCTTTGACGTATCGCCGGGCGGAACGCCATTCGACTGCCGCGCTAGAACCGGTCTCATAAACCATCCCTGTCAACTCGCCCGAATCTTGGGACCCGCCTTGTTGTCGGGTTCCATAGCTGCGCACTACGCAGCGGAGGCATTTATGAGACCGGTTGTATGCTTTTGAGCGTAGGTGCATCGCCATGACAGAAGCTGTTCCACGCCCCCAGCTCGCCCATCTCACTGCCGTGCTCGACGAGTTGCGCGCCAAGGGTACGCACTTCAACCTCCGCGTTCTCGACGACCAGCAGGCGCCGGTTTGTCACTACGACGGCCGCGAGGTCATCAACCTGGCCAGCAACAACTACCTGGGCCTGGCCAACCACCCCAAACTCATTGAGGCCGCCATCGCCGCCACGCGGACCTTCGGCGTGGGATCGGGCGCGGTGCGCACCATCGCCGGAACCATGCGCATCCACATGGAGCTCGAAGAGAAGATTGCGCGCTTCAAGAATGTCGAAGCCTGCGTGGTTTTTCAGAGCGGATTCGCAGCCAACGCCGGCACGGTGAGCGCGATTCTCGGCAAAGAGGACTTCATCCTCTCCGACGAGCTGAATCACGCCAGCATCATTGATGGGGCGCGGCTGTCGCGGGCCACCATCAAGGTTTTTCGGCACAAGGACATGGCCCACTGCGAGGAATTACTGCAGCAGCTCGAATCGCAGCCGGGTAAAAAGCTGGTCATCACCGACGGCGTTTTTTCGATGGACGGCGACATCGGCCCCGTGGACAAGCTGGCCGCGCTGGCCGAGAAGTACGGCGCCATCATGATGGTCGATGATGCGCACGCCTCGGGCGTTCTGGGCCGCAACGGGCGCGGGTCGGTCGACCATTTTGGAATGCACGGCAAAGTGGATGTGCAGGTGGGCACGTTGTCGAAAGCCATCGGCGCGCTGGGCGGCTATGTCTGCGGCACGAAGGATCTGATCGACTACCTCTACCACCGCGCGCGGCCATTTCTGTTTTCCACTTCGCATCCGCCGTCGGTCGCGGCCACGTGCATCGCCGCGTTCGACATTCTGGAGAGCGAGCCGGAGCGGATTCTGCGCCTGTGGACGAACACGCGCTACTTTCAGGGCGAGCTCAGGCGCGCAGGCTTCAACATCGGCGGCATGAACATGCCGGCCACGGAGACGCCTATCACGCCGATCATCGTGGGCGAGGGCCGCGCAGCCATGGAGTTCAGCCGCGCCCTGTTCGACGAAGGCGTAATGGCGACGGGAATCGCATTCCCCACTGTGCCCGAAGGCAAGGCCCGCATTCGCGCCATTTTGACGAGCGAACACACGCGTGCGCAGCTTGACCGCGCGTTGGAGACGCTGGAGCGCGTGGCGAAGCGGATGGGGATTCTACAATAGGCTGCCGGCAGTTCTCCAATCGCCGTCGGGCGAAGAGATGCTGCTGAGTGGCTTTTTCATCAAGGAAAAGCCACATTATGTAGAACCTAGAGATGGAACCTGAAATTGGAGAACTGCCCAAATGATCGCTCATCTGCGCGGCAAGCTCATACACAAGCAGCCTGGCCAGGCTATCGTCGAGGCCGCGGGCGTGGGCTACGACGTCGCCATCTCCGTGCCCACGTTTACGGCGCTGCCCTTAGTGGGCGCCGAGACCGCGCTGCACATTCACACGCAGGTGAGCGACGACCAGATCGCGCTCTTTGGCTTTTTAGACAATGACGAAAAGCGCCTCTTCGAGCGGCTCATTACCGTGAGCGGGGTCGGCCCGAAGCTGGCCATCAAAATTCTCAGCGGCCTTAACTCCGAGCGCGTGATTCAGGCCATTCGCGGCCAGGATCACGCGCAGCTCACGCACATTCCCGGCGTGGGCAAGAAGCTGGCCGAGCGCCTGGTGGTCGAGCTCAAAGACAAGCTCGACGATTTTGCCGTTGCGCCCGCGCAGCCCTCAATGCAAGGCCCGGCCGTAGACGACGTATTCTCCGCGCTAACCAACCTAGGCTACCAGCGCGCAGCTTCGGAGAAAGCCATCGAGCAGGCCATCGCGAAAGACAAAGCACTCGCCGCAGATTTTGACGGACTGTTTCGCAGCGCGCTGAAGGTGATTCGGTAGGAGGCAAAGTGAAGACCAAAGACATGCCTCACGGTATCCTAGCCTTCAACTTCGCCGAGGCCCTGCTAAATGGCGAATACGACAAGGCCCATAACCTGTTGAGCGCGGATCTGAAACGCGAATACTCCGTGTCGGGCTTGAAATCGCGTTTCGAGGAAATGATGAGCATTGCCGACGAGTTCCCTGATGTCCCTGCTGTGGTGGTGCTGGATAACAGTGAGTTGCGCAACCCATCTCTGGATGGCAAAGGCTGGGCATATGTTGCAATATGGACCGAGGCAGTCACAGTTACGGTCAAACCATTTGGGCAAGAGCTTCTCATCACCGAGCTGATCTGGGGACGGCCATAGAATCTGCGAGTGCGTTTCGAAATTGCGTCCTGGCGAAACCTCACTTGCGAGCAACCTTGCCTGAAAGTCGTACGTCTCGCGCTCACGCGATAAACTTCTCCTTGTCATGGCTCCAAAAGCAAGACCCGCGCCCAATTCTGCACCGCCTTACTTCCACCCCGAAGCCCTCACCTTCCTGCGTAATCTCGCGAAACACAATGACCGCGCGTGGTTCCAGCCGCGCAAGGCGCAGTTCGAAGCGGAGCTGAAGGAGCCGATGCTGGCCATCGTGCGCAAAATTACCGACGCTATGGTGGACTTCGCGCCCAATCACGTGCGGCCGGCGGAAAAATCGCTGTTCCGCATCTATCGCGACACGCGCTTCTCGAATGACAAGCGCCCCTACAAAACCCACGTGGCTGCGTGGTGGACGCACACCGGATTCGAGAAGACGTCAGGCGCAGGCTACTACTTCCACGTGAGCGCGAAGGAAGTGATCATCGCCGCCGGCTCTTACATGCCGGAGAAAGAGCAGTTGGCCGCGATTCGCCATTGGCTGCTCGATCACCACGCGGAGTTTCGCAGGCTGCTCAAAAGGCCCACCGTGCGCAAGCTTTACGACGAATTCGAGGGCAACGCGCTTACACGTCCGCCGAAGGGCTTTCCTTGCGAGCATCCGGGGATGGATCTGATCCGATGCCGCCAGTGGGGGCTGGCCGCGGAGCTGCCGGCGAAGGCCGCTCTCAAAAAGGACATTGCCGACGTCGTGATCCGCTACTTCAAAGTCGCCGCTCCTGTCGTTGACGCGCTGAACACGCCGATTTCCGCGTCGCTAACGCCCAAGAGAACCGTACTTTTCGGCCTGAAATGAACGGGCGAAATTGATTGCGTTTCCCACCCTTGCCGCAAGAAACAAAGGCGCGGCAAGGATGGGGCACCCGAACGGCAAACGGGCCAAACCCGCTCCAATTGCGGGTTTCAGAGGCCCGATAGCCCAAAATCCGGCAAAAATCGGCATTTCACCCACAAAAACCCAAGAAAACTGTGGAAATCAGGCATTTTCCCATTGACTTTGCACCTACTCAGGCCGCATGGTAACCATCGGCAGGGTTCTTCGTAGCCGCATGAATACAGGGGTTTCGCGCCAAGCAGCTTTGATCGCCCTTCCTCCATGCGGTATTTGCGGCGGAAGCCCCACCAATCAGGCAGCCCAGAGGGCTCGCCGAGAAGGAGAACATTCAATGGCATCTGGAATGACCAAGACGGCCCTGACACGGCACCTGGCCGAAAAGCTCGAACTGACCAACAAGCAATCCGCGGCCTTCCTCGATCTGCTGGCGGAGACCGCCATCAAGGAGACCAAGAAGAGCGGCGTATTCGTAATCCCCGGCATCGGCCGTCTGGTGAAGGCCGAGCGCAAGGCCCGCATGGGCCGCAACCCCCAAACCGGCGAGGCCATCAAGATCAAGGCCAAGACCGTTGTGAAGTTCCGCGTGGCCAAGTCCGCCAAGGACGTGATCGCGCCTCCGAAGAAGTAAATCCTCCCTCAGACTGAACGGGAAAAAGGGGAGAGCCTCGCGCTCTCCCCTTTTCATTTGCCCGCCTGTCGCTCAAAGAGATTTTTCCGCACACTGCCGGCCTGCTGGCTCATCGAATGAGTCATGGCAACGGTTTCCGCTCTTCCTGAACCCACTGCGGCCACTCCGGCGCGCAGCTCGTCGGTGATCTTCCTTCTGCGCCTTGAAGGGCTGGCGGCAGCAACTGCTGCGGCCGTGCTCTATGCGCACACGGGCGCGAGCTGGTGGCTGTTCGCGGCGCTTTGGCTTGCGCCTGACCTTTCGATGCTCGGCTACTTTGCCGGCGCCTGCCGGGGCGCGCGCATCTACAACGCATTCCACACGTATGTAGCGCCGGGAGTGCTGGCACTTTGCTCGCTGCTGCCTGGAGCGCACGGCGCGTTGCCGCTTGCGTTGATTTGGGCCAATCACATCGGCGTTGACCGGCTGCTGGGCTACGGCCTCAAGTACGCGGACGGATTCGGATTCACACATCTGGGGCGCGTAGGAAAGCAGCGAGCCTGATCACGCGGCGTCGGGTTTGGGCTCTTTGCGCGTGATGAGCGCGCTTACGATCAGCCAGAAGCCAAAGGCGATGAGGATCGACCGTGGCCAGTTGAGATGGAAGCCGCCCCATGCGACAGCGAAAGCCGCCGCTCCCACCAGCGTAGGGATCCACGTTTTCATCAGGCCGCGGGCCAGTAGCGAAGCCAGAAAGCTCCACAGAAGCCCCTCCAGCATGAGTTGCTGATCGTAAAACCAGGCGAGAACAGCCATCGTGAAAAACGCGCCAATGGGAAACACCTCAGTGAAGAGCGCGGTAAGCCAGTGCGCCTTGTTTCCGGCGGGCGGCAAACTGCCGCGCAAGCGGGGAAGCAGCCGTGGCACGGCGCGAAGATACTCCTGGTACGGCTGGCCGAGTTGCCCGGCGAGAAATGCTTCTTCTCCCAGAATCAGGCGCAGGAAAAAAATTGTCATCAGGACGATGGTGAACAGCGCTCCCGAGGGAGGCATGAGCAGCGACACAGCGATCATCATGAACCAGCCGCCGAAGTAGAGCGGATTGCGCAGATAGCGATAAGGGCCGTCTGCCATCACCGCGCCGGCCTGCATGTCGCCGTGGTGAACCGTGCTGTATCCGAGGTAAGCCGCGCCCCACACGCGCAACACCGCGCCCGCCAAAGCCGCAAGCGCACCAAGAACGATGACGATCGGCGTGGCCACGGTGAAGCTGGCCAAGCCCGCGCGACTCAGTTCCAGCGGAAGCCACTCCAGCGTGGAGATGCGCCGTCCGAAATCCCATCCACCGAGCCACGGCGCCCAAAATCCGAAGAAGACGATGATGATTTGAATCACCATCCGCAGACGAAACTCAATCGCACTTGCGCGCATGTTTCTCTCCGAGGCCGAAGTGGATCATCCGGACACCCTAGATTACTTAATTGGGCCGCGGCGCGTCTGTGCGATTCGCCGCAATCGCCCGCCTGTCTGAGACGAGAGTAGAATTCCTTCAACATTTACGCTGCAATTCGAAAGGCCGGCTCCCCGGCCGGGACCACGGAGGCATGGTTGATGGACGCGCTGCGGACATTCGCAGTTTCAATCATGGCGCTTGTCGTCTGCGCCGCCGCTACCGGTCAGGCTGCACCAACTGCTGGCTTGCCCAGCCCTAGTCTGAACGATCAGCTGATTGCCGCGGCCACCAGCGGCGACGCAGCAGCCGTGGAGCAGCTCCTGGAAAAAGGCGCGAATATCGAGGCCAAAGACAACCTGGGCTGGACCCCGTTGATCTGGGCGGCCTACCAGGGCCACACCGACGTGGTGAATCTGCTGCTCGAAAAAGGAGCCAACCTTGAAGCCAAGGGAAAGAGCGGACAAACTGCGCTGCACGAAGCCGGCTACATGGGGCACACCGACCTGGTGATGCAGTTGCTGGAGATCGGCGCCAAGATCAGCGAAAGCGACAAGCGGGAGTGGCCGGCGCTGCCTGAAGCGGCCAGCCAGGGCAATCTCGAAGCCGTTGAGACGCTGCTCGCCAAAGGCGCGAGTATCAATGCCAAGGACGAAAACGGCGAAACGGCGCTCATCCGCGCGGCCAGTGCCGGGCAGGTCGATGTCGTGAAGCTGCTTCTCGAAAAGGGGGCAGACCTCGAGGCCAAGGCCAGCGCCTATCCATTCGAAGGCGATACCGCGCTGATTGAGGCGGCTTATGAGGGCAAGGCCGATGCGGTGCAGGCACTGCTGGACGCGGGCGCGAACATCGAGGCCAAGGCCAGCGCCTATCCATTCGAAGGCGATACCGCGCTGATTGAAGCAGCCGGCCGCGGAAAATCCGACGTTGTCACGCTCCTGCTGGCGAAAGGCGCCAATATCGAGGCCAGAGACAAGAACGGCTGGACGCCGCTGATTCAAGCGGGCGATATGGGCCAGCCTGAGGTCTTGCAGTTGCTGCTGGCGAAGGGCGCCAACATCAATGCCAAAGGCAAGGACGGCAACACGGCGCTCCATTGGGCGATCAACGAGCAGCACCCCGACGCGGCAAAGGTGCTTGAGGATCACGGCGCGCAGTAGGGCTTTGCAGGCGCTGCCCTTCGGCGGGAAGCCAGGCTATTTCAAATTCTTGATCGTGGCGCCGTCGGGAATCTTCACCTCGAATTGGCTGGCGGGAAGCTCGACGTTTTCTTCTACCCTTTCAACACTCAGCACAAGCTGGATTCCCTCCTTGGGACGCTTGATGGTCACTTTGGAGGGGTACTTGCCGGCGCTGAACGTGGCGTAGTTGGTATAGAAAATCTGCGTCTCCAACTCGCCTTCGCTGTTGTAGACAGACTGGTCGTAGGGCAGCATATCGTCGCGGTGGAAAGTGATCGTGCGGACGGGCAGGTTCTCATGGCCGTTCTTGCGGCGCATGACGCTGAGGGTGTATTCCGGTTCGCTGTAGAGATGTTTGTTTGCGGCATCTGCCACGGTCTCGATGTCGGTAGACACCATGAATTCATCGTCCGGGTCCAGGCCCCGCACCCCGATCGCGTCAAGGAAAAAGTCCGGGCGCAGGCTTTCCCAGTCTGTTGCCGACTTCTCGGTGACAGTGTTCGAGCCCTCGATGGCCAAACTCTTCGACGGGATGACGAGCGTGAAGTGACTGCCGTCGCTGGCCATATCGAAGATCTTCACGCCAAAATAAGTCCCCAACACGCGGAGCATCTTGGGCTTGCGCATCAAAATGTATCCGCGACACGAGGGAAAGTCTTTCGCAAGGCCTTCGGCGGATTTCGTCTCGGTGGCGTAAATCTCAACGGTCGCGGTGAGCGTATTCATCGCGTCCCAGCGCTGGTTGAGCTGCTCGACCAGTTGGTCGGGCGTGGCCGTTTGCACAATCGCCGGAGCCTTGGGAACAGGGAGATGACGTTTGGTCGGGATGAAGTAGGAGCATCCTGAAAGCAGGAACGGAACAACCAACCCTGCGGTACGAGCAAGACGAGCGTGCATCTTCATCGCTCACCCGCCTTCTTCTGCGCCTTGCGATAATTGGCCACGTTGCGGTTGTGCTCGTCGAGGGTTTCCGCAAACAGCGAATGGCCCTGTGCGTTGGTTCCCGCGGCCACAAAGTAGAAATAGCTTGTTTTGGGGGGATTCATGGCCGAGCGCAACGACGGGATGCCCGGGTTGCACACTGGTCCCGGAGTCAGCCCCGCGTGCAGATACGTGTTGTAGGGTGTGTCGCGTGTGAGATCGCTCTGGTAGATGGCGCCCCGCCAATGCCCTGCCACCTCAAGCCCATAGATCACCGCGGGATCGATGTTGAGCGGCATGTTCCTGGCCAGCCGATTCTCAATCACACTGGCTACGAGCGGGCGCTCAGCATCCACTGCCGTCTCGCGCTCCACCAGTGAAGCAATGGTTACCACCTGATGCACGTTCTCCTTCAATCCCAACTGCGCTGTTGCTGCTCGGAAACGCTTGACCATGGCGGCAACCAACTGCACGGCCGTGACGTTCGGCGAAAAACGGTAGGTGTCCGGAAACAGGTAACCTTCGAGACTCTTCGCGCTGGGGTCCAAGTCGGCCACCAGATCCGTTTGGCTCGCAGCCGCGTCCAGAAAGTCCTGCCGGGTACCCAACCCTGCCTCTTCCACGCGAGCCGCAATATCGAAGATGTTTGCCCCTTCTGGAACCTTGAGGGCTTTGGTATAGACGTCGCCACGGGCAATCCGCCCATAAACCTCGGCGACCGGGACCGGATGGTCGAAGCGATACACTCCGGCGTGCAGCGTTCCGCGCCGCATCCAGCGCGCCAGGTCGAAAGCGTACCGGCTGCGAACCACGCCCGCCGCTTCCAGTTCACGCCCGATGCGCACCGCGGAGGAGCCAGGCGCGATATTAACGAACGTCTCTGTCTCGGGCCCGTAGGGTGTAAGGATCAGCCACCCGGCCGCCCCCGCCCCGATCGCCGCAACCAGCATCAATACCAGCAAGATACCTGCCGCGCCGGAACCCTTCTTTTTGCCGCCACTCCGTTTGCGTCGAGCCATCCTGCCGTTTTGGACCCTTCCCTCAAAAAAGAATAGGGATGCGAAGATTCCTTCCGGTATTCCCCCCTGCTTCGATTGTACCGGGAGTAAAGCGCTGCTGCGCCCGCCGGAAGGCGCCGCGGAGCAGGGAGTGACTCAAAGCCGTAAGCTGAATGTGAGGTACAGCATAGTGGATTCCGGCGGCCCTCCCCGCTATCTCGGCCTGGACGTCGGCAGCCGCCGCATTGGCGTGGCCGTGTCGGACGAGCTTGGCCTCACGGCGCAGCCAGTGCTCACCCTCGAGCGGCGCAGCAGCCGGCGTGAGGATCTGCGCTCGCTGGCTCGGCTCTGCCGCCGGTTTCGAGTTGCGGCAATCGTTGTCGGCAACCCGCTCCATCTCTCCGGCGAATCGAGCCCGCGCGCAGCCAAAACCCAGGCCTTCGCCGCTGAGCTGGGCGAACTCACGGGCCTGCCCATTCACTTTTGGGACGAGCGGCTGACCACCCGCGAGGCTCACGAGATCCTCTACAAAGCCGGCCAGTCGCGGCAGAAGCACCGGAAGGTCGTCGACCAGGTTGCGGCGACGCTGGTTCTGCAATCATTTCTTGAAGCACAGAGGAACGAGGCGAGGGCAACGCCTAACTGCTAATCGTCGGACGCTGCTGCCGTATAATGAAGAGTCAGGAATGTTGATTTCACGCGGCTGGAGCAGCCCTCTCCCCGCCACCGGACCACGGATGCCCGAACACATCAAAAAGCAGCTTCTCGAGGAGATCAAGCAGCTCGAGTACGAGCTTTCGCACGAGCTCCCGGCCGAGATCAAGAAGGCCCGAGCTCTGGGGGATCTTTCGGAGAACGCCGAGTATCACATGGCCAAGCAGCGGCAGGAGTTCGTCAATGCCCGGCTGGGCCAGCTCAAGAAGCGCATGGGCGAGCTTTCGCTGGTCAATCTCGCGAACATTCCCCGCGACAAAGCCGGATTCGGATCGACGGTGGTGGTTTACGACTCGACCAAGGACGAAGAACTCGTCTACCGCCTGGTGACGAGCGAGGAGGCCGACGTCTCCAAGGGCCTGATCTCCACCACTTCACCCATTGGCCAGGGGATCGTCGGCAAGAAGGTGGGCGACGTGGCCACCATTGTGACGCCCAACGGCAAACGCGAACTGGAAATCCTTAAACTGACGACGATCCACGACGAAGCCGGCGAGAACGAAACAGCCGCCGGCGCTGAAAAATAGCAAGGAAGCAAGAATGACCTGGACTAGTGCTTTTGGCCGTGCCTGCGGCTGGCTTTTGGACCGCATCGTCCATGGGCTGGCGCTTACCCGCATCTCACCCAACGCGCTAACCTTCATCGGGCTGGTCATCAACATCGCTGCCGCATTTCTGTTTGGCCACGCCAATGCCGCTAATGGCGACCGGATGTTTTTCTTCGCGGGTCTGGTCATTTTCGGCGCCGGCATCTTCGACATGGTAGACGGCCGTGTGGCGCGCCGCATCAACAAGGTCACCGTCTTCGGCTCGTTCTTTGACTCGGTCATCGACCGCTATTCCGACGTGGTGCTGTTCTTCGGCCTTCTGGTTTATTACGGGCGCATCAACCGCTTCCGCTACGTAGTGCTGGTGGCGTTCGTCATGGTCACTTCGCTCATGGTCAGCTACACGCGCGCCCGCGCCGAAGCGCTGATCGGCCAGTGCAAGGTGGGCTTTATGGAGCGGCCGGAGCGCATCGTGCTCATCCTGCTGGGCGCGCTGTTCAATCACTGGGGCGTGATGGCCCCGGTGCTGTGGCTGCTTGCGGTTCTCTCCACCGTCACCGTGGTTCACCGCGTCGTCTACACCTACCAGAACACCAAGCATCTGGCGCCGCTGACCTAAAAAACAGCCATTAGCTTCTAGCTCTTAGCTCTCCTTGCCAAAAGCGGGCCCTCGTTTCGAGCTCAGCCTATTCGTTGGCGGGTAGCAAATGTCTGGGAAATTTCTCGCATGACAGAAAGCCCTCGACTCCAGCACAATGGAGCTGAAAGCTAACAGCTAGAAGCTAAGAGCAGATTTATCGCATCTCAATAGGTATGAGCACAGAAAAAGCGACATTCGGAGCGGGTTGTTTTTGGGGCGTGGAGGCAGCGTTTGCGGCCATCCCCGGCGTGACGGCGACGGCCGTCGGCTATGAAGGCGGATCGCTCGACCGGCCCACGTACAAGGACGTATGTACCGACAAGACCGGCCACGCCGAAGTGGTCGAGCTCGACTTCGACCCCGAGAAAGTGAATTACGAACAGTTGCTCGACGCGTTCTTCTCGCTCCACGACCCCACCACTCTCAACCGCCAGGGGCCCGACTGGGGCACGCAGTACAGGTCCGCAGTCTTCTTCCACTCTCCGGAGCAGGAGGCGCAGGCACGCGCCAAGATCGAGCAGCTCACCGCCGATGGCCGCTACAAGCCGCGCAAGATTGTGACCAAGGTTGAACCGGCGCAGACCTTCTGGCGCGCCGAAGCCTACCACCAGCGCTATCTGGAAAAACGCGGCATTGCAAGCTGCCACATCTAAGAGACAGTTGTCAGTTCTGAGTTGTCAGGTCTGAGCGTCTGGGCCGCCGCTCTCCGGTTGCGGCTCTGCATTCTCCACGGCGTCGGGTGCTTCCGGCAGGGCCGGTTCTCCCTCCGCTGGGGACGCTGTTTCTGCGGGGACTGCAGACGCCGCGCCGGGCTCGTCGATCCACAGGCAGGCGATCCACCACACCATCACGCACAGGTACGCCACGTTATTGCCGTGGATGAGCTTGTCACGCAGACCCATAACGCGCTCGTAATCCGACTGCGTATGGATGTGGGTGTGCATCCCGATGGCCTGCAAGGTTCCACGCAGCGTCAGTTGCGCAAGGGCAGCCGTCGAGAGACCGATCACGATCCGCTGCGCGTGGCTGTGCCATCCGCCCGCGAAGCGCCGCCCCAGCAAGGTGATCAGCAAACCCAACTCGATCGTCAGGATTCCGGAAAGCAGAATGCCCTTGTCCACGGTCAGATCCATGAGCCGGATTGCTACCAGTTCCGAAGTAGCCGTGAGTGTCTTCCACGCCGGCCACGGTCCCCACATCACCAGCACCGCCGCGCCCACAGCGAGCATCGCCAGCGCGCCAATGATCCAACCGAGTTTCCCCAAGCCGGGAAATGCGCGTCGCGCCAACTCCACCAAGACAAGCAAGCTGATCAGCATATCCAAGTCTGACAGCCCGAGAAAGATCTCCGTCCCCGTCATCCGTGGAAGCCTGCTGAGCAGGAGCTGTGATGTCAGCAACAGTAGCCCCATCGTTGCAATGCTTGCGGTAAACCACGGAAAACGCTTGGCCCTGTCGCGCCCCAGCAGGACCACAAGCAAAACCAGCAACGCCGCAAACGTGAGCGTCCACAGAATCTGAGACGCCGAAAAATCGAAGTTGAAGTGCATTGGAACCTTGTCTGGGCGCAGCTTTGTTTTGCCGCAAGCCCTCCATAAGTCTAAACGGGCCGGAAGGTGCGAGAGCCTGCCATAATTCCATCATGCTGGTTCTTGCTTCCGCCTCGCCGCGCCGCAGTGAACTTCTCACGCAGGCGGGCTACCGGTTCCGGGTGCATCCCGCGCATATCCCGGAAGATTCGCTGCCGGGCGAGGACCCGATCGTGTATGTCACGCGGCTGGCGCGAGAAAAGGCCGAAGCCGTCTATCGCGAACTGACGTCGGCAGGCCCGTCGGCTGCAAAGGAACGCTCGTACGGTCAGTCCTCCCTTGCCGTGCTAGGCGCCGACACCACCGTCACCCTCGACAACACGATCCTCGGCAAACCCGCAGATGCGGACGACGCTGTGCGCATGTTGCGCCTGCTCTCAGGCCGCACGCATCGTGTCATCACCGGTGTGGCTTTGGTCACTGCCGCGGGCGTTGAGGTAGCTGCCGAGGCCACAGCCGTTCGCTTTCTCACCCTTTCCGACGCGGAGATCGCCGATTACGTGGCCGGCGGTGAGCCCATGGACAAGGCCGGTGCCTATGCCATCCAGGGCCGCGCCGCACGCTGGATTCCCCGCATCGAGGGCTGCTACTTCAACGTGATGGGCCTGCCGCTGGCGTTGGTTTCGTCGCTGCTGGAGTCGTGCAACATTGTGCGTTGAGGGTCGCAGATACACTCAAGTACCATCCGCTCCGAGCCGTGCTTCAGCAAGAAGAGCTCACTGGAAAAATGACCTTCCACATTGACGCTACGCGCACGCCGGCCTGCTCCTTTACGTTAGATAAACTCCACGATTAGTGGGATTTACGCAGCTTCTACCAAATGGTTGCCACCGCTGATCAGGAACAACTCGTCCTAGCCGTCGCTGCGAACCAGAAGGGCATCTGACGGTCCCAGCCGAATCCGTTACGGCGGGGCCCACGATGAATTCTTTGAATTGCTCCGTTCGCAGGAACCGATCCGGGGTTAGAATGGCCGCACTTTCACACCAGGGCCGAACTCCATGTCGAAATCGATTTTGCTGCGCGGCGCGGCTTTGATCCTCGCCGCTGTGTCGCCGGTTCTTCTTTGCGCGCAATTTCAGCAGCCCACCGACGAAGAATTGAAAATGACCTCCGATCCCAAGGCTCCGGGAGCGGATGCGGTGTACCTCGAAATCAATGAGGTTGCCAACGACCCAATGCACTACCAAAGCACCTATGCGCGAATCAAGGTGCTCACCGAAAAGGGTAAGGAGTTGGCAACGGTCGAGCTTCCTTACCTGAGGGGAAGGTTCAAAATCGCAGACGTCAAGGGCCGCACCATTCATCCCGATGGCACCGTGATTCCGCTCACCGTCAAGCCCGAAGACCTGATGGTTGCCAAGACCGGCGAGAGGCAGATCGAGAAGAAGGTCTTTACTCTGCCCAGTGTCGAGGTGGGAAGCATCCTGGAGTACAGCTACGATATTCGCTACGACGATGACGAGTTCTCGTCGCCGGAGTGGGAGATCCAGCGGCCCCATTTTGTCCATAAGGCGCATTACCAGTTCACGCCCTTTAAGGCCTTCATGCCGAGAGGCAGTGCCGACACGATGACCAGCATGTACCTGATCGACGAGCGCGGCCGAACGGTCAACAGCCTGATCTGGTGGAATCGCCTGCCCCCGGGCGTCACGATGCAGACCAGCGTCAACGGCAGTTATAGCGTGGACGTGACCGACGTTCCTCCCATTCCTGACGAGGAGCACATGCCGCCCATCGATAGCTTCCTTTACAGGGTGTTCTTCTATTACAAGGCCGCCAGCGACCCCTCGGAATTCTGGCCGACCGATGGCAAGCTCTGGGCAAAGGATGTTGACAAATTCGCCGAGCCATCAAAGGCCATCAAGGAGGCTGTGGACGGTCTGGTTGCACCTGCCGACAGCGATATGGACAAGGCGAAGAAACTGTACGACGCGGTCGAGGCCATCGATAACACCGACTACTCGCGAAAGAAGAGCGCGTCGGAGATGAAAGAGCTAAAGATCAAGGTGGCCAAGCACGCTCAGGACACATGGGCGCAGAAGAGCGGATCGAGCGAAGACATCGCCATGCTCTATCTGGCCATGTTGCGCGCCGCGGGACTGACCGCCTACGCGGTCAAGGTAGTCGACCGCGACCGGGGCGTTTTCGACCCCTCCTATTTGAGTCTCGATCAGCTTGACACCACGGTGGTGGTCTTGAGCACCGGCGGCAAGCAGTTTGTCCTTGATCCCGGGGAGAAGATGTGCCCGTTTCAGACGGTGAATTGGCGGCATTCCTACGCCGGCGGCATTGGCCAGAGCGCGCAGGGGCTCTCCTACGCGGCCACCCCGATGCAGCAATACAAGGACAACGTCACCAACCGGTTGGGAGATGTTTACCTCGATGCTAAAGGCGCGATTACGGGTCACATCAACATCATCATGACCGGCCAGCGGGCGCTCCACTGGCGGCAGGCAGCCCTCGAGGAAGATGACGCCGAACTGAAGAAGCAGTTTGACCGCGAGGAATTGGAGCAAATCGTCCCCCAAGGCGTGGAGGCGCACGTCGACCACTTCCTTTCCATGGACGATCCGTACTCAAACCTGATAGCTGTGGTCAACCTCAAAGGGTCGCTTGGCACGGCGACGGCCAAGCGCCTCATATTGCCAGGGTTCTTCTTTGAAACCCGCGGCCACACGCCTTTCGTCAACGAGGAAAAGCGCCTTGAGCCGGTCGATAGGCACTACGGTGATCGCGTGACCGATCAGGTGACGTATCACCTGCCTGACGGAGCAGTCGTGGAGGGCGCCCCTCAGGATGCAAACATCGGTTGGCAGGGGCACGCACTGCTCATTGCCAAGAGCGTGACGCAACCCGGCGAGATCACCATCGCCCAAACATTGACGGTTGCGTTCACGCTGGCTAAGCCGGACGAGTACCAGGATCTGCGCGGGTTCTACCAGAAAGTAGCGGCGACCGACCAGGAACAATTGGTTCTGGCCATCCCTGCGGCGGCGCCGGTGGGAAAGGGGAACTGATGCCGACGGGCGTAAGCCGCCGGTAACATCAACCGGCATTGATCCACATCACGGGGCTCACAGATGCGTTCTTGTCGTCTCCTCATGCAGGTATTACTCATCGCGCCTTTGGCGAACACGGCGATGCTCCGCGCCCAGTTTCAGGAACCCACAGCCGACGAACTCAAGATGACCTCCGATCCCAAGGCGCCGGGGGCGGCAGCGGTGTATCTCTACCGCGAAGAGACGACCGATGATGATCGCCACTTCCACACGTACTACGCACGCATCAAGGTGCTCACGGAGAAGGGCAAGGAGCTGGATACGGTTCGTATTCCCTACGAGCGCGGCGAATCGAAGGTCGTCCACATCGAGGGCCGTACCATCCACGCCGATGGCACAGTGATTGCGCTTACCGCGAAACCGGATGATGTGGTCGACGTTAAGGCCAAGCATTATCAGGTGGACACCATCGTGTTCACGCTGCCCGCGGTGGACGTCGGCAGCATCCTCGAGTATCGCCTCCAGGTGCGCTACAACGATGACCTGGTTATTTCGCCTACATGGAATCTCCAGCAACCGTATTTTGTCCACAAGGAACATTTCATGTTTCATCCGGCGGTTCCCGAGGGGTTCTTTTTGAGGAACGATCGCGGACAAATGCTCGACCGCCTGATGTGGACCGGCGTCCGGCTCCCCGATGGGGTCACCGTTCAGAATTCAAAGAACTACTACACGCTGGACGTGACCGATGTCCCTCCCATTCCCGACGACGACTGGATGCCCCCGATAAATGGGGTCAGTTGGAAGGTCAGCTTCTTTTACACGTACGCCCTGAACCGGTCGGCGTTCTGGGATTACGAGGGATCGCAGTTGGCGCAAGTCATGAACTTGGTGACCCAGCCTACGAATACGCTCAAGGATGCGGCGGCGGGCATCGTGTCTGCCGGCGATTCAGATGATCAGAAGGCGCGCAAACTCTACGCCGCGGTGATGAAACTCGACAATACCGACTTCAGCCGCGTGAAGAGCGAGGCGGAACGCAAGAAGGAGAAACTGAAGGAGATCACCAGCCTTGACGATGTGTGGAAACAGAAGGGTGGAACCGGCGCTCAGATCGCATTCCTGTATGCGGGCCTGGCTCGCGCCGCGGGACTCAAGGCCTACCTCATGCCGGTCGTCGATCGCGACGACGCGATCTTCGACATCGGGAACTTAACGCTAAAGCAATTCGACGATTACATTGTTCGGCTCGTGATCAACGGCAACGATGTTTACGTGGACCCTGCAGAAAAAATGTGCCCATTCGGCACACTCTTATGGACGCATACGCTTACTGGCGGCCTCCGCCTGGCCGACACTGACGCAAGCCTAGCCTCCACTCCGGCTTCCAGTTACAAAGACAATGTCGACCAGCGCACCGCAGATCTGACTTTGGATGCGGACGGAAATGTGGCGGGAGTTGCGCGCATTCTCCTCACCGGCGCCGACGCACTGCGCTGGCGCCAGTTGGCGCTCAGGAACGACGAAGAGGAAGTGCGGAAACAGTTCATCGATGCGCTGCGCGACGATCTTCCCGACGGCGTTGAAGCCAGCTTCGATCACTTTATCGATCTCAACGACTACGAATCCAGCATGATGGCCATCGTACAAATCTCGGGCCATATGGGGACCGCGACCGGCAAGCGCTATCTACTTCCGGGACTGTTCTTCCAGTCCCGCGCAAAGCACCCCTTCATCGCTCAAGAAAAGCGCGCTACACCCATCGACGTTCACTATCCGAGGATGGAGCGGGACGAGGTCGTCTACAGTCTACCCTCGGGATACACCGTGGAAAGTGCGCCCAAATTGGCCGACGTCAAGTGGACGGGATTTGCGGTGCTGCACAGCAATTCCGTGACCAAGGAAGATTCGGTCGAAGTCGATCGCGTCTTTGCCCGTGGTTTCACGTACCTCGCCCCGGAGGCCTACAACGATCTCCATGACTTTTATCTCAAGCTGGCCGAAGCCGATCAGCAGCAGCTTGTGCTGCTCCGGCCGGCCGCGGCGAGAGGAAACTAAACAATGAATCAAGCGTTCTGCGCGCGTTCGATTTTCGCTTGTGTCTCCGCGGCGGCGTTGCTTGCCTCCGCTGCTATGCCTGCGCGTGCCGGTCTGTTCGGCAAGGACGCTTCGGTTCCGCAATGGGGCCTGGACGCCGCCAAAACGCCAGCGCCAGCCTATGTGAAAGACGCTGCCTCGGTGATTCTCCTCGACGAATACGTGGAGTCCATCGACGCGCAGGGACGCGCCACGGAGCGGGAACGCACGGCAATGCGCATCCTCAAGCCCCAGGGCCGCGAGTCCGGTTGCGACGTTGATTATGACGTCGACGAAAAGATCAATTACTTTCGCGAGTGGACGCTCACCGCCGACGGCAAGACCTTCCAGGCCAAGGACACCGATTTCGCGGACATCGGCGACACGAGCGTTCCCATCATGCTCTCTACCCGGAAAGAACGCAGAGTGCATCCGCCCGCTGCCGATGTCGGCGCCGTCGTTGTTTGCGAGTCAGAGGAATTGCTCGCACCCTGGGACCAGGAGAAGATCTGGGGCATACAGCACTCGATTCCGGCGGTCGATCAGGCTTTTGAAGTGGATCTGCCCGAGGGCCGCTCCTACGCTGTGTCGTGGCATCGATTTGCTCCGGTCACGCCGGTTCAAGTCGCTCCCGATCACTGGCGCTGGGAGATCAAGGATGTGCGAGCGCTCGATCTTCGAGATGTTCAATCGAGCCCGGAGTGGGAAGCGCTTCAGGCGCGCATGTCCGTCACTTGGGGCGAGGCCGCCGTATCCGGAAAGGACAATGAGTGGCGTGCGTACGGCGAGTGGACGACAACACTTGAAGCCGGCCGCCCTGACCCCAATCCGGAGATCACGGCCAAGGCTCAGGAACTTGTCGCCGGAGCGCCAGACTTCTACACCAAGCTGAAAAAGATCACCGAGTACATCCAGAAAAACATTCAGTACTTCATCGTCATGCGCGGCATTGGCGGATTGCAGGCACATTTTGCCGGCGACATTTTCCGCAACCGCTACGGCGACTGCAAAGATAAGACGACGCTGCTGATTTCCATGCTGCAGGTTGCCGGAATCAAGGCATATTACGTTCCAGTGGACGATCGCCGCGGCGTGGTCGATCCAGACGCGCCATCGCTTGCGGGCAATCACATGATTACGGCCATCGAAATCCCCCCGGACGTGAACGATCCGCGCCTGATGGCCATCGTAAAAGCCAATGACGGCAAGCGCTACCTGATCTTCGATCCGACCAACGAGCGCACGCCGGTAGGAGATCTGCCGTTTTACGAGCAGGGCGGGTACGGCATTCTGGCGGCCGGGCCGGCAAGCCAGGTGATCGCGCTGCCGGTGCTTCCGCCGAACACAAACGGCAAGGACCGCAAGGGAACGTTCACGCTTGCAGCCGATGGCGCTCTGTCTGGCACGGTCGATACTTCGAGCATCGGATCGATGGGAGCCTATCTTCGCCAGTCATTGAAAGAGACCACCGAGAAGGAACAGCGGGAGGAATTGGAGAAATCCGTCGCGCAGGACTTGCCTGGCGTGGTGCTGGACTCCTTCGTGTACGATCAGCCGTCCGATCTCGCCAAACCGCTCGAGCTCCAATACAAGGTGACGGTTCCGCAGTACGCGCATCAAGCCGGCCCGCTGCTTCTGGTGCGTCCTCGCGTGGTAGGCGATGACGCGGTTCCGTTCGACGGCAAGCCTCGATCCGTGCCCATTGACCTTACAGCCACGGGCGATTGGCGCGACAGCTTCGACATCGCGCTGCCGGCCGGCTATGTGGTCGACGAAACCCCCGATCCGGTGGACGTGGACACGGACTTCGCCAGCTACCATTCAGCCACAACGGCCAAGGGCAACGTGCTCCACTATGAGCGCGATTATGTAGTGAAACAGGTGGAGATTCCACCGGAGAAGGCGGCCGACTTCCGCAAACTTGAAAGCGCGATCCTCTTCGACGAAAAGGGTGCGGCCGTACTCAAGAAACAGTAGATTCCCGTCGAAACGCTTAGGCAGGATCTTGAATGTGCGCGGGTTCCCGCCAGTCACTCTGCCGGAGAGTTGAATCGCTTTCGCGCGCCGATCATCCATTAAGTTAGATATGACAGCTCCGCTTTTTTCTCCCTTTCAACTTCGCTCTGTTGAATTCCGTAACCGCATCGGCGTTTCGCCCATGTGCCAGTACTCCAGTGAAGACGGCTTTGCCAATGACTGGCACCTCGTGCACCTGGGCGGCCGAGCTCAGGGAGGAGCCGGTCTGGTCACGCTTGAAGCTGCGGCAGTTTTGCCTGAAGGCCGCATCTCGCCGGGCGATCTTGGCATCTGGAAAGACGAACACATCACCAACCTCCGCCGCATCGCGGAGTTCATTCATACGCAGGGCTCTCGCGCGGGCATGCAACTGGCGCACGCAGGCCGGAAGGCGAGCACGGCTACGCCATTTGAAGAAGGGCGCGTGCTGGTGGCGCCCGATGAAGGCGGCTGGCAGCCTTTCGCCCCCAGCGCGATCGCGTTCGCGCCGGACTATGCAATGCCTGCTGAACTCAATTCATCCGGCATCCAGGCCGTTATCGAAGGCTTTCGCCACGCGGCGCGCAGAGCTCTAGCGGCCGGCTTCGATTTCATCGAGATTCACGCGGCTCACGGCTACCTTTTGCATGAGTTTCTTTCGCCGCTTGCGAATCGACGCACCGACGCTTATGGCGGCAGCTTCGACAATCGCATTCGCATTGTGCTGGAGGTAGTGGATGCAGTGCGCGGCCAGTGGCCGGAGCGTTTGCCGTTGTTTGTGCGCATCTCCGCCACTGACTGGGCTGAAGGCGGTTGGAATCCGGACGAATCTGTGCAACTTGCGCAGCGCTTGCGCGAGCACGGCGTCGATCTAGTTGATGCTTCCTCGGGCGGGCTCGTTGCCGACGCGAAGGTTCCTGTCGCTCCCGGTTACCAGGTTGGTTTTGCCTCGAGAATCCGCCGGGAAGCCGGCATTGCCACGGCCGCGGTTGGACTCATCACGGAGCCGGCGCAGGCCAACGCCATCATCGCGGACGGTGAGGCCGATCTTGTGCTCCTGGCCCGCGCCATGCTGCGCGATCCCTATTGGCCCGTGCACGCAGCGGCTGCACTGGGCGAACAGGCAAGCTGGCCGAAGCAGTATTTGCGCGCAGCACCGCCCGGCTCGACCACGCGGTCCCCGATGGCTCATGTGTAGAAAGTGAACCTGCAACGCCCGGCGCATGATTCCCCCTGTTTTTCCTCTATTCAGGTTGGTTCATCGCGCGATTTTGCTTCCCAAACAGCGAAACGCGTGCCCTATACTGCGTCTAGAGCGAGGGTTTCTCCCCATTCGATACGGTATTCCTCGCCAAATTCTATGGCTACGCAACTCAATCGGAAGCGCGCCTTCGAGCCACCCACAATCCCGGATCGCCTCTACTTCAAAATTGGAGATGTCGCCGAACTTTGCGGCGTAGAAACGTACGTTCTGCGATTTTGGGAGTCGCAGTTTCCGCAACTGAAGCCGAACAAAAGCGGGACCGGACAGCGGCTCTACCGCCGCCGCGACGTGGAAATGGCGATGGAGATCAAGCGCCTGGTCCACGCCGAGGGCTACACTTTGTCGGGCGCGCGCGCCGTTCTCGGGCATGACCAGCGCCGCCCTGACAGAAACAAGAAGCCTGATGGGCAAGGCGCATTGCCGCTAGCTCCAGGCGAGGGCAAGCAACTCGATGCGGTAGCAGCAGCCATCGGCCACGTCCGCGCCGAGTTGCGCGAGATTGCGAGTCTGCTTGGCTCCGCGGTGCAGCAGCCGACGCGCCGCCGCAGCCGCCTCGCTCCGATTCGCGCTGCCTCCGGCTCGCTCTTCCCGTCGTAGCTACTCGGCCGTTGCTTCTTCCGCGACCGGCTCGGCAGCAACTTCGGCTGGAGCGGTCTCGGTAGCGTTCGCGGCGGCGTTAGCGGCTGCTACCTTGTCTTCTTCTGTCGCTTCCGCCTGGACCTTCACCGTGACCCGCGCGGTCACTTCGCGGTGCAACCTGATGGCCACCTTGAAGTCACCAACGCTCTTGAGTGGATCGCCCAGCTGAATCTTGCGGCGATCGACCTCGTGGCCCTGCGCTGCCAGCTCCGCGGCGATGTCGGCCGAGGTGACCGAGCCGAAGAGATGCCCTGCCTCGCCGGCCTTGCGCGTGAAGCTGAGCACGAGCGGCTCGAGCTGGGTGACCAGTTCTTCGGCCTGCGCCTTCTCTGAGGCGGAGCGGCGCGCGGAGGCGGCCTTCATTTGTTCAATCACGGCCTTATTGGCCGCGGTGGCCTGCATGGCCAGCTTGCGTGGCAGCAGATAGTTGCGTGCGTAGCCGTCGGCCACTTTCACGACTTCTCCGCGAAAGCCCAGGTCGGCTACATCTTCTTTCAGAATCACTTCCATGGGAAACTCTCCAAATCTCTAGGTCACGGCACCGGGCGAGGCCGTGGGCCGTTTAAACTTTTGGACCAGGACCGCGGCCTTGCGGCAGCGCCGCGCTAAATTCTCCATCGGCTGTTCGCGCCGATCTAGTGTCTTGTGGCGAACGGCAGCAACGCGATGTTCCGCGCTTGCTTGATGGCGCGCGTCAGGCGGCGCTGGTGCGTGGTGCAAACGCCGTTCAGCCGCCGCGGAACAATCTTGCCGCGCTCGGCCACAAACTGCTGCAGCAGACGCACGTCGCGGTAAGGAATCGAATCAATCTTCTCCGTGCAGAACTTGCACACCTTCTTGCGGCGGAAAAACTTGCCGCGTCCGCCGGGCCCGCCGGCGCCTCGGCCCGGGCCGCGCGGCCCGGAGCCTGGTCCGGATGAGCCGCCTGGTCCGGATGAACTTTGTGGAGCTGCGTCGGGTGCTTTTGCTTGGGTTTCGTCAGCCATCTTGTTTCCTCATTCCATTTCTTTGTTCCGGCATCGCCGGAGGATTTTCGAAGGGGTCAGGTTTCAGGCGGCCAGAAAAACGAAGTTCGCGATCCGCGAATTCAGGCTTTCTTGCTCCCTTGTTTCCTGTTCTTACGCGTTCGCCTGGACGGGCTCGGCCGGCTCCGCGGGCGCGGCTTCAGCCGCTGCGGGAGCCGCTGGAGCGCCGTCGCTCGCCTTGCGGCGCGTTCCGCGCAGCGCCTTCACTTTGGCCAGGCGCTTCTCTTCCTCGTCAATGCGCACGGTGATGAACTTGATCACCGGCTCGGTGACGCGCAACCGGCGCTCGAGTTCCAGAACCACGGGGCCACCGGCCTCAATGGTCAGCAACACGTAGTTGCCGTCGTTGAACCTGCGCACCATGTAGGCCAGCTTGCGGCGGCCCAACTTCTCTACCGACTTCACCACACCTCCTCCGGCCGTAACCGTGGTGGTGAAGCTCGTAATCAGCTTCTCGGCTTCGTCGTCGTCCACATCGGGACGGATAATAAACATCACTTCATACACACGCGACATCTGCATTCCTTTTCTGCCGGAGCAATCGCTCCAGCTAACAGCTCACAGTTGTCAGTTCTCGTTCCTGTTCCCTGATCCCTGATCCCTGTCTTCCTTCCTGTTGAACTCATTCATCGCGGCTGCCGGTCCCAGTTCGAGGATGCGGCGCGTGGCCATCGCTACTCGGTCCAGCACCTCGTCCAGCACCGTCAGATCCGCCTTGCGCATGGGCGAGAGCAGATAATCCCTGCCCGGCCGCTTTCCGCCTCCGGCTGCAATTGCCTCCGGAGGAAAATCGGGCGCCACGCCGATCCGCAAGCGCAACCATTCTTCCGTGCCCAGAGCATCGGTCACGCTGCGGGCTCCGTTGTGCCCGGCGGGCGAACCGCGCTCCCTGATCTTGAAGGTTCCCAGCACCAGGTCCAGCTCGTCGTAGATCACGAGCAAGTCCCGGCCCGGGTCCGCTTCAAACTCTTCCACCAAAGCGGCCACTGCAACTCCGCTCAGGTTCATAAATGTCTCCGGCTTGGCCAGAACCACCTGGTGCCCTGCCATTCGGCAGGTCACCGTGGTAGCCCGGCATCGCCGGTTCTGGACCACAACGCCCTCCTGTTGAGCGATGCGGTCGATGGCCATGAAGCCCGCGTTGTGCGGGGTCCACAGATAATCGAGGCCGGGATTGCCGAGCCCCACAATCAGGAAGGGGCTGCGCCGGTTGCCGATCTCGTTCGCTTCGGCCAAGGTCTACTTCTTTGCCGGCGCCTCAGCCTCGGCCTTGCCCTTCTTGATCACCTCGGGCTCGGCCGGAGTAGCCGCCTCACCCGCCGCTGGAGCCGCTCCAGGCACTGCCGCAGCCGCCTCCGCCGTCTCCGGCGTCGCAACCACTTCCTCGCGGATGTGGACGACGTGAGCCACGGTGGCATCTTCCGGGGTCAAGTACTTGATCTTGTCGGAGTGGGGCAAGCCGCTCACGCGGACCACCTGGTGCATGCCCAGCTCGCTCACATCCACATCGATGTGACCGGGAATGTCAGCAGGCAGGCATTCGACCTCGACCTGGCGCAGCACCTGGTCAAGAATGCCGCCCTCGGCCTTCACGCCTATCGGGATGCCCAACAGCTTGACGCGCACCCGCACGCGCAGAACCTTGTCGAGCGCGATGCGCTTCAGGTCAATGTGAATGAGCCTGTCCTTGATCGGCTCCCGCTGCCAATCGACGATCATGGCCTTGGCGGTCGGCTGGCCTGCAACCTCGACATCGAAAATCGTATTGTGGCCGGTCTCGGAGAGGAGGATCCGCGAAATCTGCTTCGGATCAACCTCAACGGCCACGGCGTTTTGCCCGGAACCATACAGCACGGCCGGAATCTTGCCTGCAGCGCGCACGCGGCGCGCTGCGTTCTTGTTGAATTTGCCCTCGCGGGCCTTGGCTACGACAACTTCTGCCATTTCGCGTCTTCTCGTTTCTTCAAAAATCGGGCACGGAGTGCTGCTCCGCTCCCTTTGTTGTGGCCGGCCACTGGCCGGCAGTTGAAAGCTGTCAGCTAAACAGCGTGCTGACGCTGGTCTCCAAATGAATGTTCTCGATCGCTGTACCCAGCAGGCCGGCGATGGAAAGCACCTTGATTTTGGGCAGCTTCTGTGCGGCCTCGCGCAAAGGAATGGTGTCAGTAACCACTACCTGCTCTATTCGCGATGCGGCGATGCGGTCGATGGCCGGCCCGGAAAGCACGGCATGGCTTGCGCAGGCATACACTGCCGTCGCACCGGAAGCGTAAAGCGCGTCGACGGTTTTTACAAGCGTGCCCGCCGTATCAATAATGTCGTCGATGATGAGGCACGTCTTGCCGCTCACGTCGCCCACCACATGCATTACTTCGGCAACGTTCATATCCGTGCGCCGCTTATCCACGATGGCCAGCGGTACCCCCATCTTTTGCGCGAAAAACCGTGCCCGCTCCACTCCGCCCGCATCCGGCGAAACCACCGTCAGGTTGGGCAGCCTGAGCTCTTTGAAATAGCTCACCAGCACCGGGCTGGCAAAAATGTGATCGACGGGAATGTTGAAGAAGCCCTGGATCTGTGCGGCGTGCAGATCGACAAACAGCGCGCGGTTAGCGCCTGCCGTAGTCAGCAAATCGGCGATGAGCTTCGCGCTGATGGCTACGCGCGGGCGGTCTTTGCGATCCTGGCGTGCGTACCCGTAGTAAGGCACCACCACCGTGATCCGTGCCGCCGAAGCCCGCTTAAGCGCATCGATCATTACTAATAGCTCCATCAGGTGCTGGTCCACCGGATAGCAGGTGGGCTGCACCACAAATACGTCTACGCCGCGCACGTTCTCGAGAAGCTGGAAGTAGACTTCGCCGTCGGCAAAGCGCTGCATCTTGGCCTCGCCGACCTTGACGCCGATGTGCTCGCCGATGGCCTGAGCCAACCGGGGATTGGCAGTGCCGCTGAACAGCTTGAAGCGCTTGTCCTCGCTAAGCTTCGCGGCCTTCTTGCGCTCCGGCACCGGCGCCTGCTTCCCATCTTTGCCCCTGCCGCTGTCCCCGGACCCAACCTTCGGTGTGTCCTTGCTGCCTTCAGGCTTCTCCGGACCTGTTTCGCCCGGCTTGTTTTCCAGTGTCACCGTCGACGTTTCCGCTTCCATCTTGAGAGCACCTCCATGCTGGTTGGCTATGGCTGCGTTCTTTTCCGAGCTCTTAGCCTTTAGCTGTTAGCCGTTAGCTTTTCCTGCGGGGACCCGAAATACGTTCGTTCTCGCAAATTCGATCCAAAAGCTAATAGCTGAAAGCTAAGAGCTGCTTTTCTGGCTGGGCGACCAGGATTCGAACCTGGATAAATGCCTCCAAAGGGCATTGTCCTACCATTGAACGATCGCCCAGCATGTCGGTCAGCCGAGGGTGAGTCTCGCTTGCCCAACGGTGG
>JBEKAJ010000008.1:0-26028 GCA_050018295.1 Occallatibacter sp.
GACGTGGGCTCAATGGTCATGGGAGCCGGACTGGGCGGGGCCATGATCCCCCTCCGCTTGGGAGGGTTGCTGGGCGGCAGCGCCGGCCTGGCCACTGGAATGGAAGTCGGTCACTACTTCATTCATCCGCAGATCGAGCCGGTGCTCTGGGCCTCTAAAGAAGAAGACGATGCCGACGATATGGCGATCAATTTGATGATCCAACAGGGCTACGACCCGCGCGACGTCAATCGCCTTTTCGCGTCGCTGAATCAGGTTGTCACAGCGGACTCGCGCATGGGACTTGGCTTCATGGGAAGCGCGCCGCGTATTAAAGAGCGGCAAGCCCACTTGGACTCACTCTTTGGCGGGGACCTGAAGGCGGAGATCGAGTTGCGGGTCAAGGGCAAGGGATTCAATCCCAATAGTCCCGACTTCGGGCCCATGGTCTCCTCCGTCAAGCGCGACAACGGAATCCTGGCCATGGACTACGATCTCTTCGCCGTCGCCAAGAGAAATCTCGAGGGCGCCGTGTCGGACCGGCCTGACGATCCCTACGCAAACTTCTATCTCGCTAAACTCGAACGCCTGACGGCGCGCACTCCCGGCGAGCGGCAGGACGCGCTCAACCATCTGACCACCGCGCTGCGTCTCGATGCGGACCGAGGCGCGATCCCGTCGGCCCACCTAGAGTATGCCGTCGCCCTGATGAAGGCGGAAGACCCGTCCAATCACGATCAGATTGCGAGCGAACTCAAGGCCTACGTCGCCCTCTCCGAGCGCGATCATGGCGGAGTGCCGTCCAATATGCCGCTCATTTACGACTATTTGAGTGCATCCGGCGACGCAAAGTGGTATTTGCCTCCGCAGTGGTTTGCGGCCCAGCTCACCAACAACCCCGGCTTCACCACCACCGCGCCTGAAGCGGTGATTCGTAAGGCCACCATGCTGGAAGGACCGGCGGCGCCTTCATCGGAGCCGTCTACCACGCCGGCTTCGCGCACCAAGGTCAAGACGGCCTCGGCGGCCAAGCCCACAACGGCAAAGGCCACCCCTCCGGCAGCAAACTAAGAATTTGCGCCCCGTTTTGCGCAGATCTCTCCTCGGATCTGGTCCATCAGCTTGCGTTACCCTGAGTTCTTATGGGCCAGATCCGCATCCTTCCCGATCAAGTTGCCAACCAGATTGCCGCCGGCGAAGTGGTTGATCGGCCCGCATCCGTGGTCAAGGAGCTCCTTGAGAACTCACTGGATGCCGGGGCCACGCGCATTCGCGTCGAGGTGGAGGGCGGCGGGCGAAAGCTGATCCGCGTCTCCGATGACGGCCAGGGAATGAACCGCGACGACGCCCTGCTGGCATTCGAGCGCCACGCCACCTCCAAGCTGCGCACCGCCGACGATCTGCTCTCCATTGCCACGCTGGGCTTTCGCGGCGAGGCGCTGCCCTCCATCGCTTCGGTTGCGCGCGTCACGCTCGAGACAGCCACGGGTGATGCAGCCGCGGGAACGCACATCGAGGTCGCCGGCGGCAAAATTCATCGCGTCGAAGATGCTGCCCTGCCTCGCGGCACAACGATCGCCGTCGGCGATCTCTTCTTCAACACTCCCGCGCGCCGAAAATTTCTCCGCGCCGAATCCACTGAACTCTCCCACATCACCGCGCTGGTCACGCACTACGCTCTGGCCCATCCCGATAAGCAATTCGATCTCGTCTCCGCCAGCCACACCATTCTCACCGCTCCTCCCGTGGCCCGCACTGCCGAGCGTATTTACCAGGTTTTTGGCAAGGAAACGCTCAGTCAACTGCTTCCCGTCGCCGCTGAAGCTCCATTCGAGCGCGCCGGCCTGCCCGAGCCGCCGCCCTGGAAGAAAGATCCCGACCAGCCTGCGCGGATTCCCGGCTCGATGCGCCTCACCGGCTTCTACTCCAAGCCGGAGCTGCAAAAGCTGAATCGCAATTCCATCTACATCTTCATCAACAAGCGCCTCATCCGCGACCGGCTTCTGCTCCACGCCATCACTGAGGCTTATCGCAACGTAATCCCGCCCACCAGCTTCCCCGTCGTTCTGCTCTTCCTTGAAATGCCGCCCGAAGAAGTGGACGTGAATGTACACCCCGCCAAGACCGAGGTGCGCTTCCGCCAACAGAGCCACGTTCACGACTTTGTCCGCGACAGCCTGCGTACTGCGCTCATCAAAGCGCGCCCCGCTGCCGGATTCCTCGCCGCCCTCGACTCGCAGCCCTCGGCCAGCCCGTCGCTTATGCCGCCTGCGGCATCGCCGCTTCCGGAGGCACCCGACCGCAACTCGGTTTCGTTCGGCCCATCCGTTCCTCTGCCTCCGGACTCCGATCCGGCCGCCTTTGCCGACGCCGAGAGCTTTCAACTGACCCCGCGGGTCCCTTCGCCCGTCCCCGGTGCGCTGCCCTTTGACAGCCGAAGCCTTCCCGACGGCCAGTTCGCCCGCAGTCTCGACCCGCAGGCCTGGAGCGCGGCTGCCAACGCCCTCTTCGCACCGGACTCCGCCCCAGGTGCCGGTGATTGCAGCCCAAACCCCAACGGCGCAACCGCTTACGTGAGCGATTCCGCCGCCGCGGCCCTCGTCGAAGCTGAGCAGGCCGCCAATTCCCTCAACCGCCTCGGCTCGCTCAAGCCGCTCGGCCAGTTGCGGGAGTCCTTCATCCTGGCTGCCGGCGATGATGGATTGTGGATCATCGACCAGCACGTTGCACACGAACGAGTGCTTTTTGAAAAGATCCTCCGAGACCGCCAGGTGGAACGCGTCCAACGTCAGCGCCTGCTCATGCCGTTGCTTGTGGAATTGAAGCCCGAGCAGATGGTCGTTTTCGCCCGCATCGCCGAGGAGCTCGAAAACAACGGTTTTGAAGTAGAACCCTTTGGTCCTCAAACACTTGCGGTCAAAGCCGCGCCCGTGGGCCTCGAGAGCGCCGAGCTCGAGCGCATGCTCGCCGAGGTCATCGACCAATCCACCGCCGATTCTGCAGAACCTTCTCGAAATGAAGAACTTACGCACCTCCGCTCCCGCATTGCCGCCTCCATTGCCTGCCATTCTGCCATCAAGGTCAATACACCTCTTGATCTAAACCGTATAGAATGGTTATTGTTAGAACTTGCAAAGACCAGCCACCCAACCAGTTGCCCGCATGGACGTCCAATCGCTTTGCTGTATTCTTGGAATGAGATCCAGCGGGCCTTTCACCGAATTTAGGGTCCATTAAGAGACCCCTCGGACGCTTGGAAGGTGGCCGGACGCGCTCTCAGGAGCGCGGGATTCTGGCCGTGATCGCCAACCTGGAAGCGAGGTTTTCTTTGACAGCAGAACAGTTGGAAGCATCGCGCGCCGAAAGGATGCGCCTGAACGGACGCGGGCAGTTGACATTCGAAGATGCCCGTACATGGTTGGAGGAGACGGGATTGTGTCTCTTCTTGCCGAGGCGCCAGTTCGCCTCTTTCACTGCCCCAACCTTCGTTGAAGCCGTAGCCGGTGAGCACTGCACGTCTCCCGGAGTCAAAATTGTCGCCGCTGCTGAAGACCTGCTGGTTCGCCTCGAAGCGGATAGTGTTGCCGTCCGCCTCAATCTGCTGGGTCAGCCGGGCGAGCAGCCCGACTTTGTTGTCGCGGCTTGGGTCTTGCCCTACGTCTACGCGCTTCGCGGCGATCGCGACTGGCGGCGCAGCCCGCAGTTGACCGGATCGCGCCAGGTCTCGCCTCTCGCCGTCCAGGCCTACAAGCATCTTGAAGCCGGCGACGCCACGATCCCGCAGTTGAAGCATTCGCTCGGCCGCGAGGTCAGCGAGTCCGCCGTTCTCCGCGCCATCACCGAGCTCTGGCAGCAACTGCGCATCATCCCGGTTGTTTCCGCTCCCGGCAAAACGCCGCAGTGGCAGCTTCTGCGCCTCCGATATCAGAAGGCCATTGCTGAAGGCGCTTCCACCTCCCAGGTCACCGCCATCTCCGTGCTCGCGTCCATTTACCTCCAGGCGGTTATTGCCGCCAGCATGGAAGAGGTGGAGATGTTCCTTGCGCCGCTCACCGCGCGCAGCAAGGTCCGTGAAGTGCTGCGAGGCCTGGTCGCCACACGCCAGGTCCACTCGCTTGCTCTGGGCCATGCCCCGCACTTTTACGTCGCCGGAACGCTGCCCGAGTTTTCGGCGGCGCCTACGGCTTATGCCAGTTCGTCCATGCCGGCCTCCTCGAACTTCCTCCGCTCCTATGAGCACGAGGAATCGCCGCGCGAGCCGGTTGAGCCCCGGCCTGCTCCAAAGTTGTCCGCTCCTCAGTTTGCCTCCGCGCCTCCGCGGCAGCTCAAGCCTGCCGAGCCTGCAATCGAGCGCCCTGCGCAACCCCGGGAAAAGGCGCAAGCTTCGCGGCCTCGCTTCAGTCATCAGCCCGCTCACGCACGCAGCCGCAAACCGGCGCAGAGTTCCACTGCCGGCCGTGTCGCCCGCCGCTCCGGCAGCGTCACGCGCACCGCTTCGCCGCGCACCAACGGCAACTCGCGCCACGCGCATGCCTCGCGCTTGACAAAGAGCGCTTCGAAAAACGGTCACGCGCCCCACTCCGGCAAAAGCTTCTCCAACGGGAACCGCTTCCGTTCGAACGGCCACTCCCGCCCGGCCAACGGCGCCAACGGCCTGCACAAGGCAAAGCCGGCCGCGGCGAGGAACTTGCGCAACGGCCACGCTGCCAACGGAAAACCTGCCGCAAAGTCCGTCTCCCGGCGCGCCGACGCTTCCCGCAAGGGTGCGCGCCCCGCTGTTCGCGGCAGCCGCAAGCCGGCGTTGGCGGCGTCCACTAAGGCTGGCAACCGCTCGCGCTATGGCTTTACCGCTTCCTCCAATCGGCGATCGAAAAAACCCAGATGAGCGAACCCAGATGAGCGAAACTGGATGAGCGCGGAAGAGAATCGCATCCCCGCTCTTGAGCGCGCCCGGAAGATCATTGTCGCTATCGACGGCCCTGCTGGCGCCGGAAAAAGCACCATCGCTCGCCATCTCGCTCGGCACTTCGGCCTGCTCAATCTTGAAACCGGCGCAATGTACCGCGCTTTTGCCCTCAAGGCCCTTCGCTCAGCGGTCCCGTTGGACGACGCCAAAGCTCTTGAAGAGCTCGCACGCGAAACCGAAATCGGCCTCGATCCCGGCGAGGAAGAAAATCTCGTCCTGCTCGATGGCGAAGACGTTACCGGCCTCATTCGCAACCCCACCGTCACTGAAGCCGCATCGCGCGTCAGCGTTTTCCCCGCCGTGCGCGCCTGGATGGTCCGCCTCCAGCAGCAGGTCGGAGCCCGCGGCGGAGTCGTCATGGAAGGCCGCGACATCGGCACCGTCGTCTTCCCCCACGCTGAGGTCAAGATCTTCCTTGACGCTGCGCCCGAGGTGCGCGGCCAGCGCCGCTACGAGCAAATCGGCCAAAAGGGCCACACGCCCGCGCCACCACCAGAAGAGATTCTCCGCGACCTCCGCGCCCGCGATGAGCGCGACCGCAATCGCGCCGACTCCCCGCTCAAGCCTGCGCCCGACGCCGTCATCCTCGACTCCACACGCATGTCGCTCGAGCAGGCGCTCGCCGCCGCCGAAGCCATCGTTGCCGAAAAGCTGGGCCTGGCCAGTCCGGCCTCCTAGACTGTGTCGACCCATACAGGCGACCTGCGACGGGAGTCATTTTTGCTCAGTTATAGGAATGAGGAGCGACGCGTACGCAGCGTACGCGAGCGACGAATGACGACGAATTGAGGGAAAAGGGCCCCGTCGCTCCTGATCTCTCCCTTATGCCCGATGCGTTAGGCTCATAGTTGTATGGAAGTGACTTGCAGCCGTTGCCACCAGACTGTGCAGCCCGGGGATTGCTTTTGCCCCTTCTGCGGTCTGCCCCAGCTCGTCTACACCGCGGACGGATCCGCCGGGCCTGGCCGGCCCGAACGCGCCGGTGAGCCGGTTCGCGACGCGAGCACGGTCGACTGGAAGGCTGCCCTGCGCCTGGCTCTCATGCTGGCCATTCCTGCTGGGGCGGTCTGTTCCCTCTTCTCCCCGGCGGGCATTCTGGGATTTCCTTTGATGGCTGCGGCCGGCGCCTGGGCGGTGGCTCTTTACATGCGCGGCCGGCGGCCTGCCTGGATCACCATCGGGGCCGGCGCGCGCATCGGCCTCGTCACCGGTATTCTTGGCAGTTGGGCTGCCGCCTTCACCTCCGCCGTTTCCCTTTACGCCCAGCGCTTCTGGCTGCACCGCGGCCCGGCAATCGATGATGCGTGGCTCGCCCAGATCAATCTGTCGACTCAGCAACTGGCGACCATGAACTTCGATGCCCAGCAGATCGCGATGAATAGAGCCATTATGCTGTCGCCCGAAGGACATGCCGGTTACATGCTGTTCACGACCGCTTTTCTTGCCGTCATCCTTCTTGCCGTTTCCGTTGCCGGCGGCGCGCTCGGCGCTCGTTTCCTCGGCCGCCCGCGCAGGATGGAAAGCTAGGTTTTTTCGCGACTTGACCTTGACCCGAACCTTCGGTATCTTGAAACCTATGAGTTTCGAGCTCACCAAGTTGGTGTGTTGGGCGTGTTGTTCCACGTCACACCGGCCTTGTTGTTGAGCGGAATTCAGACTCAGCCGATTCACCTTAAGGCCGCGTGACAGCAAATCTGCTGGCGCGGCTTTCGTGTTTATGGCGGTGAATTCAACCTGAACCGCAATCGCCAATCAACCCCTTTTGACGCAACCATGACACTTCTTCCCCAAACTCGGCGCCAGATGCCTGCCTCCCGGCAGGCCGACTGTCGTTATCGCTGTTGTTGTTGCCGCTAAATCCCTCTTCCAACTCTTCATTTTGAAGCGCGCTCAGACCCCTTGTGGACATTTCCCCGGAGCACGCTCGTATCCATAAGCCTGCACCAGCAGGCCTTGATCAACTCTTAGGAGACGCAGATGACCATCCAGAAAAAGCTCCATCGGATTCTTATTGTTCTATCCCCCGCCCTTGCGGCCCTCGTCGTTGCAATTGCTTTCGGCGCAGCGCCGGCCAGAGCGCAGATTGTCGGTGGCAACGTTGGCGGCGCCATTCACGACTCCACCGGAGCCGCAGTGAGCAGTGCCACGGTCACTGTCCGCCAAACCGACACCGGCTTCACGCGCACGCTCGTCACCGGCTCGGACGGCCGCTATGCCGCACCCAGCGTTCCCGTCGGCCACTACACCATCTCCGCCGCGCACGACGGCTTTCAGCCCGAGGAGCAGACCGGCATCGTGCTGGTCATCGGGCAGAGCGTGCAGGTGGATTTCACGTTGAGCGTAAGCTCGGTCCGCGAAACGGTCGTGGTCGAGGCCGGCGACCCGGCCGTGAACACCACTTCGCAACAAACCGCCGGCCTTGTCGACGAGCGACAGGTCAAAGAACTGCCTCTCAACGGCCGTAGCTTCGACCAACTCCTCACCCTCAATCCCGCCACGGTGAACTATACCGGCGAGCGTTCGGGCAGCACCGGAACCTCCAACTCCTCGGTGGGCAACATGTTTTCCGTCGGCGGCCGCCGTCCGCAGGACAATCTCTTCCTCCTCAACGGAATCGAATACACCGGCGCTTCGCTCATCAACGTCACGCCCGGCGGAACCAGCGGCCAATTGCTCGGCGTCGACGCGGTGCGCGAGTTCAACGTGGTCACCGACACCTATGGCGCCAGCTACGGCAAGCGCGATGGCGCGCAGGTCTCGATCGTCACTACGTCGGGAACAAACGCGCTACATGGCGCGGCCTTCGAATTCATCCGCAACAGCGCTCTCGACGCGCGCAACTACTTTGATCAGTCAACGATTCCAGAATTTCAACGCAACCAGTTCGGCGGAACGCTCGGCGGGCCCATCCGCAAAGACAAGCTCTTCCTCTTCGGCAACTATGAGGGCTTTCGCCAGGCCTGGGGTCTGAGTGACGTCACGCTGGTTCCGGACAACGAAGCACGGCAGGGCTATGTTCCCAATTCGTCGGGCGTTGAAAAATTCATCGGCGTCAACTCGTCCGTTGCCTCGCTCCTCAATCTCTGGCCGGTCCAGAACGGGCCGGAGCTGCTTTCGAACGGCAACCCCAGCGGCATTGCAGAAGCCTTCAGCCATCCGCCGCAGCACATCAACGAGGACTTCGGCACCACTCGTTTCGACGACAATCTCAGTGGCAAAGATCTGCTGTTCGCCGTTTACACCGTCGATGCGAGCGCCGCGACTTTGCCCTCCGCCAATCCCTTGAGCTACGTCAACGAGAGCCTCCGCGAGCAGGTGGCGAGCATTCAGGAGCAGCATGTAATTTCGCCCTCGCTGCTCAACACCGCGCGCTTCGGCTACTCACGCGCCAGCTACTTCTTCACCGGACTGGTGCCTGTGACCGGTGTGCCCGGATGGGTCTCAGGCGATCCCGTCGGCGCCATCGTCATCAGCGGCAGCACGGCCTCAAACGGCGCCTCCTCCATCACAGGCGCCGGCGCCAACGTGGGCAGCAATAACCACACGGCGCGCAATTTGTTCACTGAAGACGATCACATCTACTGGTCCAAAGGCCGCCAGCAAATCGAGGCTGGTGGATGGTTCCAACGGGTGCAAGCCAACGATATGTTAGCCCAGTATCAGTACGGCCAAGCCTCCTTCTCCACGCTCACCACCTTCCTCCAGGGAACGGTTGCCACTTTCACTGTGGTCCCCGCGCCCACTGCGCTGGGCTGGCGCTCGTTCCAGGGCGCAGGCTTCTTTGAGGACACCATCAAGGTCACTCCGCGCTTCGAGCTCCGAGCCGGCTTCCGTTCGGAGTCAACCGACGGATGGAACGAGTCGCAGGGACGCGCCTCAAATTACGCCATCGCCAACGGCTTTCTGCAAACAACCCCCATCGTCGGTGGCTCCGGCCTTTGGACAAACCGGGCAAAGTTCCTGCCCAATCCGCGCCTGGGCTTTGCCTGGGACGTGCGGGGCAACGGCCAGACAGCCGTGCGTGGAGGCATCGGCCTTTATCACGGCCTGCTCGACACGCTCGACTACCGTCTCGATCAGACCGCGCCCTTCAACACGGCTGAGTCCATCAAGACCGTCGCGGTGTCGAGTCTGAATTTCACGGCCGGTGTGCCGCCGCCCTCCACCGCCAAGGTTTCGCCGAGCAATGTGCAACCCAATCTCTCAACGCCTACTGTCATCACATGGAGCCTGCGTATTGAGCAGCAAATTGCCCCGCAAACAGCGTTGACCGTGGGCTATGTGGGATGGCACGCCTACCACCAGATTCTCTCCGAGGACATGAACGAGCCCATTCCGTCCTACGCGGCCACCGGCCAGGTCTACTACCCCTCGACCGCCAACGCGAATCCGAATCTTGCCAACACCACCTCGTGGGTCTCGCAAGGCACGGGCCTGTATAACGCGCTCGAGATCGAAGCGCGGCACACCTATTCGAATGGCCTTCAGCTTCGCGGCAATTACACCTGGTCAAAGAATCTCGACGACGGTTCGGCGTGGAACACCAGCGTCAGTGGAAACACGCCCGCGTTCGTCTCGTTCCCGCTGAATCCAAAAGTCGACTGGGGTCCGGCAGCCACCGACGTTCGCCAGGCCGCCTCGATCAACGGCAGCTACGACCTTCCCTTTGGGCCCAACCGGCACTTCCTGAACAGCGCTTCACGCCCCGTCGCCCTCCTCGCCGGCGGCTGGACCACGAGTGCGATCTTAGCCATCCAAACCGGTTTCCCGTTCTCGCCCCAGCTCGGCTACAACCCCCCGGTCAACGGCGACTCGCGCAATCCCATCCGGCCCAGTTGGAACCCCTCGTTCACCGGAAACCTCTACCCGCGCACGGCCACCGAATACTTCAATCCCAACGCCTTCATCCAGCCCACGGTCAGCATTCCCAACGGCACCGGAGGCAACACCATCTACGGCACCTACGGCAACGCCAAGCGCGACTCGCTCGTCGGGCCTGGGCTCACGGAGCTGGACTTCTCCGCGGTCAAAGACACGCACATCACCGAGAGGCTCAACCTGCAGTTCCGCGCCGAGTTCTTCAACATTCCCAACCACACAAACTTCCTCACGCCGAACGAGGTCGTGTATTCTTCGGCGCCAACCATTACCTCGTCGGGCGGAGTCGAAACCGTGACTGCCTCTGCAATCTCGCCCGCAGCGGGCGTGGTCACCGCCACCTCGACGATCTCGCGACAGGTTCAGTTCGGAGCCAAGCTGCAATTCTGAAGTCGCCTTGCACCTTGCACGACCCTGGGTGCAATTCTGATCGATCCACTCGAACCTTGGGTGCCCCGCGTCTCGAATCTGAGACGTGGGATACCACAATTCCTGGTAGGATCGCACGATCGCTCCCGTGCCGCCTCACTGACTCGCTCCCTTGCTCCCCGCCTTCCGCACCCCCGAATGAGATCATCTCTAGGTGCGCCTCCCGGGCGCCGAGGGGTCGATCCAAAATGAGGGAGATTGTTACGTATGTCTTCGGGCTGGCCCTGCTGGGCAATGCGGCCTTGTTCGTGCCGCAGGCGCTCGCCGTCTGGCGCAAGAAAAGCGACGAGGGCGTTTCGCTGGTCACCTTTGGTGGCTTCTGCATTCTCCAGGCCATCGGAGTCGTCCACGGCCTCTACGAGCACGACAACTCCCTCATCGTCGGCCTCGGCGCCAGTTTTCTAACCTGCGGAACGGTCACCCTCCTCACCATCGTCTACCGCCTCCGCCGCCTGCGCGCCCATGCCTCGATTCCCCCCGCTTGACCGCCCCCTGTAAACAAAGGCTAGTGATTTCCATCACATCGCGTGCTGTGGAAGGATCAGTACGACTTTTGTGTGCGTATCGGGGTATACTGCTCTTCCCCGGCGAGAACACCGCCGCGGACGGATGCAGTGTCCCGCTGCGCCGCCGAAGGCCCAAGGAGGTTCCGATGCGCATCACCGACACCATTGGAGCGGTTCTGAAGCAAAAAGCCGGACAAAAAGTCCTGTCGATTGCTCCCGAGCAATCGGTGCATGAAGCCTTGTCGCTGATGGCCAAGTACGATATCGGCGCGCTGATGGTCATGTCCGGCCCGCGCCTGCTGGGCATCCTCTCCGAGCGGGACTACGCGCGCAAGGGCATTCTGCTGGGCCACCACTCCCGCGAGACCTCCGTGCGCGAGATCATGACCAGCCCCGTCCGCTCCGTCACCACGCTGCACACCGTCGACGAGTGCATGAACCTCATGACCGACGGCCGCTTCCGCCACCTTCCGGTGATGGAGGGCGACACGGTTGTGGGCATCATCTCTATCGGCGATCTCGTTAAGTGGGTCATCTCCGGCCAGGAGCACGCCATCCAGGAGCTCGAGGGCTACATCACCGGCGCGTATCCGGGGTAGGAAGGCGACTTCCCCCGGTTGTCCGTGGACCACAAGAAGGGGCAACCGCGCCCTCACCTTCCCAGCTCCAACTCATGCAGTTTCCGGCGCTGCCGGTTGATCGGGACAGGCGCGCGCCTTCGGATAATTCGGATTGGGATTGTTGCCTGATTTTGCACCAGCAAGGCTGCCGCGGCTCAATTTCTTGAGCGCGGTTGTTGCGTTCGACGTTAGGCTGAGTTATGACGGATAGGCAAACAGTCTCCCACGTTTTTGTCACGGTGGCGGGCGGTGTCGCTTATGTTGCAAAGGCACCGAAGGGCGTCGCGGTCCACATCATCGACTATGACGACATTGCAAGCGACGCTCAGTCGACACTCCGTAACTTCACTTCGGAGGAGATGGCTTTTTACAAGGAGATGGAGAAAGGCCTTCGGAGTTAGGCTCGCCGAATCCGCTTCCCACGCTCATGGAACTCGTATGTGATCTAAGCGTTGCGTCAAATTACAAGAGCGGCGCGCAAATAGCGCGAGTGGTTTCCGAGGCATGGCTTGCGCGCAACGGGTACTGCCTTGCGTGCGATGAAGAGTCGCTTACCCGTTGTTTGCCGAATACGAGGTGTACCGACTTTTTGTGTCCCACTTGTGGCCAGAACTACGAGTTGAAGGCATTCGCTAAGCGGCCGGGCGGGTCCCTTGTCGATGGCGCTTATTCGACCCTCATCAACCGAATAATGGTTGGCTCTGCGCCCACACTGTTCCTCCTCCAGAGAAGCCCGTCTTGGACCGTGGAGTCGTTCAGCGCGATTCATTCTGTCTTCTTGACACCGGCGGTGATAGAGAAGCGCAAGCCACTCGGGCCGGGTGCCGAGCGAGCAGGCTGGGTCGGATGTAATATTCGCTTGGACCGCATCGGCCCGGACGGCGAGATAAAGCTCGTTGAGAGCGGAAAAGAGCGGCATAAGGATGAGGTGCGACTCCAATTTCGTCGATTCATGTCGTTATCAACGATCAGCCCCACCGAGCGCGGGTGGACCACCCTGACGCTCTCTGTAGTTCGGAGCCTCTCGAAGACACGATTTCGCTTATCTGACCTCTATGAGAGGGAGGGGGTATTCGCCACTTGTTATCCCAACAACAGGAATATCCGTCCGAAGATTCGTCAGCAGCTTCAGGTATTGCGCGACCTGGGGCTGATTCTCTTCGAGGGCAACGGCGAGTACAGAACGAACCCTTAGTTCTTGCATCTAGCCCGCTCTCGTCATGCGGTGGCGTAGGTAAGGTGGCTACCCCAAAAATATCCCCGCAATCGACGCCGAGATCAGGTTCGCCATCGTCCCCGCCAGCATCGCCCGCACGCCCAGCCGCGCCAGGTCGTTGCGCCGCTCCGGAACCAGCGCGCCAATGCCGCCGATCTGCATCCCGATCGATCCCAGGTTGGCGAACCCGCACAGAGCAAACGTGGCGATGGTAAACGAGCGCGGCAGTAGCGTGGCTTTTTCAGCGCCGAGCCCGATGTAGGCAACCACCTCGTTCAGCGCCATACGCGTTCCCAGCAAGTTGCCGATCGCCGGGCAGTCGCGCCACGGCACGCCGATCAGCCACGCCACCGGCGCCCCAACGAATCCCAGAATCTGACCCAGGCTCGCCGGAACCCAGTGCGTGTAGGGCATCCCATGAAACCAGCCCAGCAGCATGTCGAGCAGCGCCACCAGCGCCAGAAAACTGATGAGCATGATGGCCACATTCATGGCCAGCTTGCCGCCGTCGATCGTCCCGCGCGCAATCGCCCCGATAAAATTCTCGTCCGCGTGCAGCTCGTCCTTGGGAATGACGACCTTGCCCTCCGTCGCCGGCACGTCGGTCTCCGGCACTAGCATCTTGGCCAGCAGGATCGTTCCCGGCGAGGTCATGATCACCGCCGACAGCAGGTGCCGCGCCTCCACGCCCTGTGCGATGTACATGGCCATGATGCCGCCTGAAACATGCGCCATCCCGCTGGTCATAATCGTCATCAGCTCGCTACGCGTCGCCTTCGACAAAAACGGCCGGATGGTCAGCGGCGCTTCCGTCTGCCCCATGAAGATCGACGCCGCCACGTTCATGCTCTCCGCGCCGGAGATGCGCATCGTCTTGAGCATGATCCACGCCATGCCGCGAATGATGATCTGCATCAATCCGATGTGATAAAGCACCGCGAAAAAAGCCGAGATGAAGATGATTGTCGGCAGCACCTGGAACGCAAAGATAGCGCCTGGGTTGGCCACATGTCCCGGAACCTTATTGAGCAAATCGCCGAACGCGCCGGAATTGGGCAGGCCAAGCTGCCCGAACAATACCTGCGTCCCCGCGAACGTGGCCGACAGCATATGGGTCACCACATCGCCCGCCCAGTTCATGGTGCGCACGCCCCAGTCGAAGCGCAGCACGCAGAACGCAAAGGTAATCTGCAGCCCCAGCCCCCACGCAATCGTGCGCCACCGAATGTGTCTGCGGTCAGTTGAGAAAAGATACGCGGCCAGCAGCACCGCCAGAATCCCCAGTATCCCCGTGAATCGCGCCAATACGTTCGCCTCCTGAAAAACAGTGAGCAGGGGTCAGTAAACAGTGGTCAGTGTATCGTGCCAGACCGCATTTGACGTCTGCAAAATGCCTCTTCATCGCTCCAATCCGAGACGAGCTCGCGAGACAGTTTTCTCCGCAACCGAACAATCGGCTTGCGGAGCAGCAGATTGAGGGATCAAACTGCCAGCCGCAGTCTGACCACTGACCACTGTTCACTGTCCACTGAGATACTCCTCCGCTGCATCGCGCTCGAACACGCGCCCTACCATCGGCACTGCGTGCGGCAGACTCTTGGAGAAGGTCACCGCTCGTTTGATGATCGCCACCGGCTCAGCCAGCAGCTCCGATCGTGTCGCGTACACCGTCGCCAACGGCTCTCCGCGCTCCACTTTCGCCCCGCGCCGCGCATGGAAAAGAATTCCCGCATGCGGATCGACGGGCTCGCCCGCCTTCTCGCGCCCCGCGCCGGTTCGCTGCACCGCCCAGCCCAGCGCCGTCGTATCCATCTCCGCTACGAATCCGCTCTCCCACGCGGCAACGATCTCCGTTGCTCCGGGCTTGTGGAAACTCTTCATATCGTCGAAGACGCTCACGTCACCGCCCTGCGCGTCGACCATCTTCATAAAGGCGGCGAGCGCCGCCCCATCCGTCAGCGCCGCCTCCGCCAGCGAATAGCCGGTCTTGGGCGATTCTGCTTTCCCGCCCAGAGCGATCATCCATCCGGCCAGAATCAGCGACAGCTCGCGCAGATCCTCACTCCACGCCGGCCGCTCGCCGCGCAGCAGCTCTACGCACTCCACCAGCTCGATCCAGTTCCCGGCCGCGCGGCCCAACGGCTGGCTCATGTCGGTCAGCAACGCAACCGTGCGCGTCCCCGCGGCCTCGGCTGTGGCCACCATCAGCGCCGCCAGAAACTCCGCGTCCTCCACCTTGCGCAGGAACGCGCCCGAGCCGGTCTTCACATCGAGCACTAGCCCGTCCAGCCCCGCCGCCAGTTTTTTGCTCAGAATCGACGCGCAGATCAGCCCCGGATTCTCAACCGTCCCCGTTCTGTCGCGCAGCGCGTAGAGCTTGCGGTCAGCGGGAGCCAGTTGGTCCGTCTGCCCGATGATCGACGCGCCGCACTTCGCGATCACCGCCTCAAACTCGGCCAGCGTCAACGCCGTCCGGTAGCCGGGAATCGCCTCAAGCTTATCCAGCGTTCCGCCCGTGTGCCCTAGCGAGCGCCCGCTGATCATGGGCACGGCCACGCCGCACGCCGCGGCCAGCGGCGCCACCAGAAAGCTCGTCTTGTCGCCCACCCCGCCCGACGAATGCTTGTCTACCGTCCGCCTGCCCAGCCCCGCCGGCGAAAATTTGACGCCCGAATCGCGCATGGCCAACGTAAGCGCGCGCGTCTCACTCAGAGAGAGCCCTTTAAGCCACGACGCCATCAGCCACGCCGCAAGCTCGGCCTCCGGAATCGATCCACTCGCCGCGCCCGCCGCCACAAACGCAATCTCTCGTGCGTCCAGCTCCCCGCCGTCGCGCTTCCTGCGGATGATGTCGATCATGTGCAGCGGTGTGGACGCGGAAACTTCAGTCGAATTGCCGTCGGGCTGTGTCATGGATTCAGTGCGCTACTTCAGCTTCATCCCCTACTTCAGTTTCATTTCTGACCCCAGCGGCAGCAGCTCGCTGAGGGCCATCGTACGCATCCCGTCAGCGGCCGGAAAAATCACAAGCGCGCCTGGCTCGAAGAATTCGGCCAGCACCTGTCGGCACGCGCCGCACGGTGGGCTGGCCAATCCATTCAGGTTCGTCACCGCCGCGGCTGCAATCCGTAGCTTCGGCCCGAATTCTGTGACCGCCCGCGCCACCGCCGCCCGCTCCGCACAAATCGTCAGCCCGTAGCTCGCATTTTCTACATTGGTCCCCGTCACCGTCTCGCCGTTCGTCAGTCTCAGCGCGGCCCCCACACGAACCCCCGAATACGGTGAGTAGGAGTTCTCCGCGGCCCGAGCCGCCATTTCAAGCAGCTTTTCAAGTTCCTGCTGATTCAAGGTAGTCATCATGAATGCGCCCCACATCCACACAAGGGGTCGAGATTAGAGGCTAATCCATCGCGACTGCCCATGTACACCTGCCGCGTTCCCTCGGCGCGGCCCGCCGGTCACTCCCTCAGCCCATTGCTCTCGCCAGCGGAACAAGCTACCGCCGTTCCCGTCAGGCAAGCTGAAGGCAGCTTTCAGGTGGCGCGGAGATAGACACGGTTCGTCGGCCTGGGCCAGCGCTCGGTCGGGAGTTACTGCCTTTGATCGCTAAGAGGGTGCATGCCTTCGCTGCGGGTGGGACACTGCGCGCTGAGAGGTATTACACCAATGATCAACAGAATGTTCCTGCTTTCCGCTTTCCTGTGGGCCGCATCCGGCCTGGCTATCCAACCGCTGCTCGCCCAATCCACCTCTTTGCCAATCTCTACCGTGCAGACCTGGGACCTGCCGCACGGGACGCTTGTGAAGGACGCCGGTCCTCGCACCTATCGATTCACCGTGGATTACGACACGGCCAACCGCACCGGCGAGATAGTTCACCGCCAGCGCGTAACCGGCGACTATACGCGCGGGCTTGCGAATGGTGAAGTCGAGTGGAAGAACGTCGGCGAGGCTCAAGCGGACGGCGCCACGGCTCCTTTCCCTCCGGCCCAGAAGCAGGACTTCATCGAGGGATTCCGCTATCCGGCCGGGTCCCCTGACACGCTGAAACCCGACTTCTTCAAATCGTTCCCGCCGTCTGCGGTCTTTGAGCGTAACCTGATTTGGGATACCAGCATGATGGAGTCGTTCGGCCAGAATTTCTTCGATCAGCTCAAGCTGAACGTGCCGCTCCACATCTCCAGCGACCAGGATGTGAACATGCCCGGCGTGGGTACGTTCCATAGCCGCGATACGGTGCTGGAATGGGTTGGGCGCTCCGAAAGAAACGGTCAGGATTGCGCGCTCATCGACTACCGCGCATTCTTCAATCCTCTGCAGATTGCCAACGGCGGCGTGACCATTCAGGGACGCAGCGATTTCTGGGGAGAGATCTGGGTGTCGCTGGCGACAAAGCAGATTGAGTACGCCGCGATCTATGAGGAGGTCTCCGGTGAAATGAAACTGCCCGGTCAGGACGCGCCCCAGCTTCTCAGCGTCTTCCGCATTGGCACGCTGGAACCGCTGAGCACGAAGAATTGAGGCGGCGCATGACGACGAACGTGGCTCCATTCAAGCACAAGTGGGCGTTCTCGCTGCTCTGGACAAATGTGGCCGTGGCGCTCGTGAACCTGATCGTGTTCGCGACCAATCCGGCTCTCAACCTCCGGTCCCTGTTGCAAACCCTGGCTTTTACATTTGTCTACGCAAACCTGACCAGCATTCTCGCGATTCTGATCCTGGGTTGGTTGATCGAGAAAGCCGCGACTCGCAAGGTGTCGCCGTGGAGGGTTGTGATTCCGGGCGTCCTGGTGTTCACCATGGGAGGCTGCCTGCTGGCGCAATCACTCCTGGCGGCGGCCGGCTTTTCAGCTTCGCACCATTTCTGGCTCGACTACTATCACACGCTGCGCTTTTCGGTGCCGCTTGCGCTGGTCTTCGGTCTCGGCGCCATGACGCACGCAACGCTCCTGAGCCGCGTACAGGTGATGGAGCTGGCACTGCACGAAAAGCAAATCGCCGAAGAGCGATCGCGAAAACTTGCGGCAGAGGCGCGCCTGCGGTCGCTCGAGTCGTGGATTCATCCTCATTTCCTCTTCAACACGTTGAATTCGATCAGCGCGCTCATCGCCGTCGATCCCGCCCGCGCCGAGCAAATTGTGGGCCGCCTGGCGACGTTGCTGCGAGCCTCTCTTGACACCAGCGCGAATTCGCTCATCCCTTTGCATCAGGAAATCGCGATGGTGGAAAGCTATCTGGACATCGAGCGTGTGCGCCTCGCCGAAAAGCTGCGCGCACGTGTGGAAGTGCCGGTTGAGTTGCGAGAGACAATGGTTCCACCCATGTCGGTGCAGTCCCTGGTTGAAAACGCCGTGAAGCACGGAATTACCCCGCAGAGCGACGGTGGGGAAGTCTTGGTCACGGCGCAGGCCGATGCCGAGTGCGTGCGCATCGATGTCGCCGATACGGGACCGGGCTTTGAACTGGCCGGCCTTTGCGCCGGCCATGGTCTGGACAAGCTGGTGCAGCGTCTCGACGCGTTATTCGGCGACCGCGCAAGGCTGAACGTTTTCCGCCGAGACGCTTATTCTGTGGTGGAGATGGTCCTCCCGCGCCCATGAAACTACGTGCCTATCTCGTGGATGATGAGCCGCTGGCGCTGGACCGCCTGCGCCGCTTGCTTGAGAACACGGGCCGGGTGGAAGTGACGGGCTTCACCACCAGGCCCGAGGAAGCGGTGGCGGCGCTGACCGAGGATCCGCCAGATGTTTGCTTTCTCGATATCCAGATGCCGCGCCTCACCGGCTTTGAAGTTCTGGCGCGCACTCGAAGTCAGCCCATTGTGGTTTTCACCACGGCCTACGACCAGTATGCGCTGAAGGCGTTCGGCGTAAGCGCAGCCGATTACCTACTGAAGCCGGTGGAACCAGAGACGCTCGAACGCGCTCTGAACAAAGTGGAGCGGCTGCGTGGCGCGGGGCAGCCGGCGCAGCCGGATCTGCAGGCCCTGCTCCGCCAGATCGCGGACTCGCTCGGCAGGAGCAAGACGGAGTTTCCCACGCGCATTGCGTCGCGCCTCGGAGACCGGCTTTGGTTCCTCGACCTGGATCGCGTGAGTCATTTTTGCGCCGAGGACAAGCTCACCTACGCGGTCTCCGATGGCAAGGCCTACTGCATCGACCACGCCATCGCTGAGCTGGAGAAAAAACTGGACCCGAGCCGCTTTTTCCGCATCCACCGCGGCACTCTGGTGAACCTGGCGTGGATCAAGGAAGTGTCTTCTCTGCCCGGAGGCTCTCTCAACATTCGCCTGAAGGATTTGAAAAACACAGACCTGACTGTCGCCCGCGACCGCGCCCGCGAGTTCAAAGCGCGGGCAGGCTTCTAAAGGGATTTTTCGTATACAGCAATGAACGTGACCGCCTCAAAACGGATTCTGCAGGCGCTGGCCATCGGCCTCGCGCTCACGGCTGGCTCCGCCCTGCTGGCTCTCTATATTATGCGCGGCACCTTTGGCGGCGAAGCGGGAATGGTGGTCGCGGTGGCGATCATTTACATGTTGCCGCTGGTGGCACTGCAGGCTATCACCGAAAAGACACTAAGGCGGTGGGCCGACGCATCGCGGTTCCCCATGGACTGGATCGTCTACGGTGGTGCCAAGCTGACGCTTTCCCTTGCCGCCGCAGGCATCGGCAGCCTGCTCACGTTGCTGCTGGGCATTGTCCACAAGTGGTCAGACTTGTATCTGGCCAACCGCATGGTTGTTGTGGTTTCGGTGGTTGCTGCATGCCTGATGCGCTTGTACTCGAGAACGCGGAGCCGTCTCGAGGAACGCAATCGCCAGTTGCAGGCAACCGTTGACGCCGAGGCGAGCACGCTTCGCCAGCATGCGCAGGAGGCGGAGCACGCCCGCGAGATTCAGCAGGCCCTCATGCCGAAGGAACTGCCCCGCATCGCCGGCTGCCATTTGGCCGCCGAGTGCGTGCCTTCGCGCGTCGTCGGCGGAGACTACTACGACGCCATCCGCCTTGGGGATTCCCGCGTGGCCATCGTCATCGGCGATGTCTCAGGCAAAGGAATGGGCGCCGCGCTCTTGATGTCGAACCTGCAGGCCATCGTGCGCGCCTTTGCTCCCGCCGGTCTGGCGCCCAATGAGCTATGCGCCCGGGCCAACCAGCTCATCGCCGCCAACGTTGCTCCCGGAAAATACATCACCTTCTTCTACGCGGTCGTCGATACCGAGCGGATGCGCATCGACTACTGCAACGCGGGCCACAACCCGCCACTGCTGCGCCATCGCGAAGACGCGACGGAGACTCTCAGCGAAGGCGGGCCTGTCCTTGGAATCCTGTCGGCTGCAACGTTTGCGTGCGGCACAGCGGAACTGCGGCCGCACGACTGTCTCGTGCTCTACACCGACGGAATCACGGAAGCGGCAAACGCCCAGGAAGAAGAATTTGGCGAGGAACGCCTGATGACTCACCTCGGCCAGCACGATGGAAGCGCCGAGGAATGCCGCGATGAAATTGTGGCCGCCGTCTCGCAGTTCTCAAACGCCAATTTCCATGACGACGTCACTCTCCTCGTCATGACCGTCGATTAAGCTCACATCGGCGACTTGTTCGCTGTCTTCTGCACATCGCGCACTCGAAATGCGGCGATTTCGTTCGTTTTCGATGACGCGCAGGTCGCCCGTTCTTCTGCGCCGAACGCCTTCCCCAAAAGCGCACCCGCACCATGAGCTGAGAATTGAAAGCTGACAGCTGAGAGCTAGTTTTTATCCCCCATCAGCCGCTCCACCTCATCGTGCAGCCGAACGGTGATTGCAGCCTCGGTCTCCTCGGGACCAAACCGGATGGCCTCGCCGATATGCACTTCAATCGTTCCTGAACGGAACCAGCGGCGCTCTCCGGTCTTGAGCTCGCCCAGCCCCCGGATGCCCACTGGCAGCACGGGCACGTAGCTCTGCTTGGCAAGCAATCCGATCCCCGGCCGGAAGCGCGCCAATTGCCCCTCGGCCGACCGCGTGCCTTCGGGAAAAGCCATCACGTTGTAGCCGTGGTCCAGAGCCTTGCCCGCGTGGGCAAAGCTCCGCTGGAAGTCGCGCTGGCGCGGCAGCGGAAACACGTTGAACAGTGCCGTCACCAGCCAGTAGGCCGGCGGCCCCAGAATATAAAGGCCCTTGTGACCCGGCGGCCAATCAGGATTCCGCCAATGCCGGTAATCCTCGAGCATCTCGCCCATCATCGCCGTCGCGATCCATCGCCGGTACGGCCCCGGCAGCGCGTACTGGATCAGCGGCCCGTCGTAAGCGGTCACGTGATTGGCGACGATCACGAGTGGTCCCTCGGGAAGCGGTTTATCCGGCCCCACCACGCGCGGCGCCGCCAGCAACCACGTGAACGGCCGCATGATGGCCTCGATAAACGCCACGCGAATCCAGTGGAACGGCTTCCACCACGGCCATTCGGGATAGAGGAAGTGCGGTCGCGGCGGCTCTTGCGGCGCCGCTGTCGGTGATGGTCGCTGCGCTTCGCCTGCGCCTCCCAACGGACCAGAGAGATGTTCAGCCGAATCAGCATCGCCGCCTTCCTGTTTTCTGTTCTCTGCTCTCTGCTCTCTGTTCTCTGATCTCTGTTCTTTGACCCCTGATCCCTGGTCCCTGGTCCCTGATCCCTCGCTTGCCACCACCCTGCGCAGTTCGCCCAGCGTCTGCACCTCTTCGAGCAGGCTGCTACCGGAAATGACACCCAGCCGCTCTTCAAGCGCGGAGGCCAACTGCACGCGCCCCAGGCTGTCGAGATGCAGGTCTTCGGTCAGTCTCAGCTCGTCGCCGACGCCGGGATGAGCCTCTCCGGTGATCTGCGCGATCAGCGCCAGCAGCCAGTCCGACGAAGGCCCGAACGCGTGCTCGCCGTTTGTAGCTGGCGTGCCCTTGCTGGGCGTTGCGGCTGCATCCTGAATGCGAGCCAGCCACGCCGCCACGGGCTTGCGCCTCACCTTGCCGGTCGAAGTGCGCGGCAGATCCGGCTCCGGCCACAGCACCCATCGGGTGATGCGCTGGAACTCCGGCAGCGTGTCATTGGCGCGCTCGATCGCCGCCAGGGCGCAGCCGCCCGACCCGCGGCAGGCCAGCACAGCGCACGGCTCCGGCCCCGTCGGCGTCTCCATCGCGACCACCGCGCAGGCTGCAACTTCAGGCTGTTCCTCGATCGCTGATTCTATGTCCTCTGGGTGGATGTTTACGCCTGCTGCCGTGACAATAACCTCGCTCTTCCGGCCGAGGAATCTGAGCTCGCCAGACTCCTGCCGCTCCGCAATGTCTCCCGTCGCCAGCCACTCGTCCTCGCGCGGGCGCATGGCTCCATCCTGCCAGGTGGCACTCGAGATGACCGCGCCGCGAACCAGCACCTCGCCGTCGGGAGCAAGCTTGACCTCGCGCCCCGCAACCGGCTTGCCGATGGTGCCTTGGGCGACGTGGAAGGGGTGATTGAGCGTGATGAGGGCGGTGGTCTCGGTCATTCCGTAGCCCTGGATGAGCACGAAGCAAATCGCATTCCAGAACTGTTCCACTGGCCCCGGCAGCGCGCCTCCGCCGGAAACAAAAGCCCAGAACTTCAGCCCAAACTCGCGATGCACTCCGCGGAATCGCCACCAGCGCCGCCACGGGCCGAGCTTCTGCGCGCTTGTGGCTCGTTCCGCGAGGCCGTCGTGAGTCGCTTCGAGATGCGTCTTGAGCAGCGCCAGCACGCGCGGCACGGCAGCGAGGACTGAGATGCGTTCGCTGCGGATAAGCTCGATGAGGTGCGGCGCAGCGAGTCGGCTCTCAAAGTGGAGCTCGGCGGTGAGGACGGGTGGCACCCATAGGCCCATCGTCTGCCCGAAAACGTGGCTCAAGGGCAGCGTGTGCAGAATTCGCAGCGGATGAACGAGGCGCTCATAGCGCATGTAGGGCTTGGCCCCATCTTCGATCGGGCCAACGCTGGCGAGCACGTTGCCATGGGTCAGGACGATGCCTTTGGGATCGCCCGTCGTCCCGGAAGTAAAAAGAATCTGCAGTGGTGTTTGGTTCGAGAGTCCTGGGATCGCGCCCATCTCCGCGGCGGGCAGCTCGCCCAGCCAATCTTCAAAGGCCAGCGCAGGAATCGGCGGCGCGTCGCGGGCCGCGGCCAGCTTGGCCAGCAGCAGCGCGTCACCAACCGCGAGCTTCGGACTCACATCCTTGGCCACCCTCACCACAAACTCAGCGGTTCCGAAGGCATCGAGCGGCACGGCCAGAACGCCGCGCAGCATGCAACCGTGAAAAGCGGCGATCCACTCGGCGCTATTTTCGGCCCAGATCAGAACGCGCTCGCCCTCGACGATGCCTCGCGCCTCGAGCAGTGCGGCAAAGCGGCCGGCAAGCCGTGCCAGCTCCCCATACGTCGTCACGCGCCGGCGATTGCCCTGGTAGCGCACCACCGCGATCTCGTCGTCGAAGCGGCGAAAATCGTCGATCAGCGTGGCAAGGTGATCGCGCATCTGGGCTCCGGATACAGCATTTTCGATTCTGGTCCTCACTGAAAGCTGGAGGCCAAGTGGCTTTTTTCTAAAGAAAAAGCCACCCTGGAGGATTCCAAGACGGCAAGAATTGAATCGAAAATGCTCTAGTTCATCGTAGCAGTGGCAGGTTGGCCTGACTTTGGGTTCCTTTGCATTCTGCATGAAAGTATCGCAACCAGGAAGCCGGTTTCTCGTTGCGCCTAAGTCAACGGCGCCTGGTGTGCCAGCGTCGTAAACTAGAAAGAGCTGGATTCCCCATGAAAAAACTCGCCATCGGCGTCTATCTTCTGATCACCGTCGCCTTGCTCGGCTGGGCCTACAATCAGGCCATTTATGTCGCCCCCAACGATGCCGCGCAGGGCGAGATGTTCCGCATCATCTACTACCATGTGCCCTCGGCGTCGGTCGCCTTCCTGTTTTTCGCCATCAGCCTCGTCGGGTCCATCGGCTACCTGGCCACGCGGCACAACCACGCCGAGCGCGCGCAGATGTTCGACGCCTGCGCTCTGGCCGGGGCTGAAGTAGGCGTCGTCTTCTGCACTGTAGTGCTCATCACCGGTCCACTTTGGGGCAGGCGCGCATGGGGCATGTGGTGGACCTGGGACGCGCGGCTCACCACCACGCTGGTTCTGTGGCTCATCTACGTCAGCTACCTGCTCTTGCGCCGCTTCGCCGCCGGGCCCCAGATGCAGACTCTTGCCGCCGTGCTGGGAATCTTCGGCGCCCTCGACGTGCCCATCGTCTATATGTCGAACCGCTGGTGGCGTACGCAGCACCCCGCGCCCGTGTTTGGCGGCGGACAGGATTCCGGCATGGACCCAACCATGGTTGGCGCGCTTCTCTGGAACATGCTTGCCTGGTTTCTCTGGGGCGTGCTCATACTGGCCCTTCGCTACCGCGTGGAACGGAAGCAGCAGAAGATCGCCGCCGAAGAAGCCGAGCACGCATTGAATTCCTGATTCTGATTTGACTGTGCCGGGAAAATTGAGGATTCCGATGAAGAAATTTGGTACCGGATTGATCGTTGCAGTCCCCGTCGCTCTCTTCTGCTGGGCGTGTTACCTCGTCTTCTCCGCACCGCCGGAGCCCCCGTTCGACTGGCGGCTCCACATGTCCGCGGTAGAGCACGACGCGATCGTGGCCATGCTCAATCACCTCTATACGCGGGCCGCCTACACCGTCACCTGGGCCATCCAGCTCGGCTACGCGGCATGGCTCTTCGTCAAGTGGCAGTCGCAGAAGCTACCAACGGCAAAATAGCCGCGACGTCGGTTAGTGGGTCAGTTTGAAGGGTACGGGCTTTAGCCCGTACATAAACTGAGCAAGAAAACTCTGGGCTTCTGCCCCTGAGGGAAGCTTCTTTCAAGCTGACCCACTACTCGACTTCGCCTTGATGTCACACGACATTGTGCGCCCCGTCACCAAGCATTGTGAACTTTGCACCTGGCTGCGGCCTGCCGCGCCCTTCGTAACCTTCCAAAGGGCTACGCGCTCTACCACTTCCGCGTATCCGCGCAACTTTTCGTGGTATTTCAAGATTCCTCTCATCCCGTCGATGATGCAGTGGTAGATCGGTTGCAAAACGGTTCGTGGGCATCTCAGCGGGTCGACAATTGCAATACCCAGGTCCGCAAACGCCGAGTGGCTTTTTCATTAAGAAAAAGACACCCTGCAAGACACCGGAAAGGGCACGTGAATTGTGGAACCGCTCTTGTTTGAGCCTTGGACTCTCGCGTTGCGGCGTCTCGTCCTCGTTAGTAGGCGAGTAGGCCGCAAGGGCTTTTGCCGGATGAGTTTCGAATTCCGCTGAGCGCCGACTGGGGACACATATCATGCATGACTTCTTGATTGCTCTTGCCTTTATCGGTATGGTCATCGCTCCCGCCATCGTGGCCGCGAATTGCTCAACCGAAGTGACAGACGAATCCAAATCAAAATAATCTCTGCCGCTCTTATTCCTAAAGTTCTTTCTCCCGATCTGCGTTGTTACCACTTTTCCCGGATCTGCGTTGTACGATCTCTCTTTCCTTCCAAACCGCGAACATCCCGCGGCCTTTACTCTCATCGTTCCTCAACTCCCCGTAAACATTGCCCTTCGCTCCTCCAGCCGGTAGACTGCCAATAGACTTATCGGCCGGGGGGCACAGATGCTGGTTGTCATGAAAGCGCAGGCTACGCCGGAAGAGATCCAGGCGGTCTGCGACCACATCGTGCAGTTGGGTTTCCGTCCTCATCCCCTTCCCGGAGCCCAGCGCACAGCCATCGGCATCACAGGCAATCAGGGCGAAGTCAACCGCGGCAACCTGGAATCGCTCTCCGGCGTTGCAGAAGTTATTCGCGTCTCCAAAGCCTACAAACTTGCCAGTCGCGACGTAAAAGAGGAAGACACCGTCGTCCGCTTTGCCGGCTCCAACGCCTCCATCGGTGGCCGCGATCTGGCCGTCATTGCCGGCCCCTGCTCTATCGAAAGCCGCGAACAGGCCTTTGCCATCGCTGAGCAGGTGGCTGCAGCCGGCGCGCAGTTTTTCCGCGGCGGCGCTTACAAGCCGCGCACCTCTCCCTACGCCTTTCAGGGCCTCGGCCTCGAAGCCCTGAAAATCATGGCGGAAATCAGAGAAAAGTTCGGCCTGCGCATCGTCACCGAGGCGCTCGACAGCGAAACCCTTGACCTCGTTGCGGAATGGGCCGACGTGATCCAGATCGGCGCGCGTAACATGCAGAACTTCTCGCTGCTCAAGAAGGCCGGGCGGCTGCGCAAGCCCGTGCTCATCAAGCGCGGCATGAGCGCCACCCTCGAAGAGTTTCTGATGGCCGCGGAGTATGTGATGAGCGAGGGCAACTACGACGTCATTCTATGCGAGCGCGGCGTGCGCACCTTTACCGATCACGCGCGCAACACGCTCGACTTGAGCA
>JBEKAJ010000009.1:0-25188 GCA_050018295.1 Occallatibacter sp.
CACCACATACTCCCTGCCCTTAACCGGCGGCAGCCAGATCTCTAGCTCCCCATTCTGTCTCCGCTTCATCGGCTCGGGAACCGTCTTCATCCGCGCCTCCACCGCCGCCAGCTCAAACACGCTCTCGCCGCTCGCCAAAAAGCAGCTGTCCTCGTCTTCGGCAAACTCCTGCCGCGCCAGCCCGCGAAAATCCGCCCGAATCTGCCGCCGGTACCCGATCTGCTTCAGATCCAGCCCGCGCTCCGCCATCAGTGCACGCTCTTCCTCCGTCAGGCTCGCTTTGCCCACCGCCTTTGCCCGGTACCCCGGCTCCATCCACCACGGGAAGAAGTGCCGCACCATCCCCGTCTCATTGGCCTTCTGCCACTCCTCGTGAAAGCACCCTCCCACTCCCTGCGGTGTCGATTCCAGCACCATCTCCGCTCCCGGCGCCAGCGCCGCGCGCAGTCCCGCCAGGATCTCCGCCGCATCCCCGGGCCAGCGCGCCAGTTCGCTGCAGTGCAGGTTCTGCACCGTCAATCCTCGTCCTGCGTTCCGGTCGGCCGCGCTCACCACGCGATACTGCGCATCGATCCGCGGAAACACGATCTGCCGCACATTCGACTGCGCCGTCCTCAGCGCCCCCTTGTGCACCCTGTCCGGCAGCCAATCCACAAACCGGTGCACGATGCGGAAGATCTCCTCCGCTGCCTCCTGTGTATGCGCCACCTCGAGCGTCAACGTTCCCGGCTGCGTGATTGTCTTCAGAAAAAATCGCGCAGCCACCCACGTCGTCAGCCCCATCTGCCGCGCCTTCAGCACAATATTTCGCTGGCCGCGCTTCTCCTCAAACGCCCGCTGCACGGCATTGGCCTTCAGATTCGTCGGCTTTCCCGCGCGCGTCCTCACTATCAACAATGCTTCCGCCAGCGCCATCGCCACTGTGCGCCCGCCCGCAATCTTCGACGGCACGTCCAGAAGTATTCCGAGCTTCTCCAACTCCTGTCTGTCCAGCCCCAGTTGGATCGCCTTCATTGCCAGTGCCCGTGCCTCGCTTTCCGCATCCACTGCCGCCACCTGTCTCTCCCCCTGAACCCAACTGGATTGCTCGCCGTATTCGTGCGCACACCGCAGGCTTAGCGCGCGACTGCCCAAGTCGCGCGCCAAGCGAAGGCGCAACTCTGCCCCGAGCCGCACCTCCATCTCGATCCATCAATCTGTGTTGTCTTTGTTGCGGCTTCCGCACCGTCGCCGCCGCGTTGTCACGCTCAGGGCGCAATCGCCCCTCACCCCTAGTCCCTTAGTCCCGTAGTCCCTAAGTCCTACGTCCCTGCCTTCTCAGTACCCCCCGCACCAGTACTTGATCGTGTACGCCGTCGATGCCGTCAGCGCCGTGTTCGCGGTAATCGTGATCGTCGTCGTGCTCTCCGTCCACGTGTTGCTGGTGATCATTCCCGTCGCGCTCAGCGTGCTCACCATGCAGTTGGCCTGGTTCGTGTGCGTGTTCGGGAAGTTCAGCGTCGCCAGTGTTCCCGTCGTCGGACTCGTTCCCGTCGTCAGTGTCACCGTCCCGCTCACTCCGTCGCACAGATGGCTTGTCGCGCACGCAATCGACGGACTCGATCCCGCCGCCGCGCCCGCTGCCACGCCCATCGTTCCCGTCCCCATGATGAACTTCCCTTGCAGAAAGCCCGAAGCTGTCGTGTTCCCGCTGCCTGTCACTTGAAGTGCAGCAGTCGAAGAATTCGACCCGCCCTCATACACAATGAACCCGCCTGTCCCCGATCCGCTCGTGTTATTGATCACTACCGCGTTGGCGCCGGCTCCGGCATTGATCGTCGTATTCGCATTCGCCGGAAGAATCATTCGGTCTAGCGAATTTACTGCATCGGTCACCCGAAGGTAGTTGGTCGCATCCTTGCGCACTTGCCACTCGGCTGTGCCTGAATAGTTGTTGAACTGCACGGCTCCCGTCTGCTCAGCGCTCGATCCCGGCTGGATGGCCACCGTCTGATTCGAGTTCGCGCCGTTTTGCAACGTCACGTTGCCCTGCATGGTGGTAGCGCCGGTTAGCGTCTGCGTCCCGGTCACACTCAGCGTTCCGCTCAGCGTCTCCGATGCTCCCGCCAATGTTCCGCTCACCGTGGGAGCAGACAGGCTCGGGCTCGTCGCCAGCACCACGCTCCCGCTGCCCGTCGTCGCCGCGCTCGCCGGTTGCCCGCTGCTGTTGGTTCCCATCACAGTCGCACTCACCGGCACCGCTCCGCCGTTGATCTGCGTCGCGTTGGCATTCCCCAGTTGTCCCTCAAGTTGCCAGTACGTCCCGTCATAGGTCGCGCTGATCCAGTGCCCGGCCAGCACATCGTTCGCCGCCAGGCTGCTGCTGTTCCCCCATTTCTTGATCGTCGCCGCCGCGGCGCCGTTCACCGTCAGCGTCGCCGATCCGGTATTCGCCGCATTGAAGTCGATCGAAATCGTGTCGCCTGCCGCTGGGGTGAATACAGGCGAGGTCGAGCAACTATATGCATTGCCGCTGTTCGTCGTCGTGCACGAGCGCGGCGCCGACTCATTGTGCGCCGTCGCCGCCGTCGGCTGGCCTCCCGCGTTCGTCGCCAGCAGATTGGCCGAAGCCGGCACCGATCCGCCGTTGATCTTGGCGACCGTCGTCGCGCCCTGCGTTCCTGCCACGTCGCCGGCCAGGCTCCCCGTAAAATTCGTCGCCGTGGCTGCCGTCACCGCGCTCGTCGCATTGGCCACCGCCGTCGAGCCAATCGCGCTCGCAATCTGCGCCGCCGTGGCCGCGATCGGCTGACTGGAAGAATTCGTCGCCAGCACGGCCGCACTTGCTGGCACCGCTCCGCCGTTGATCTTGGTAACGGTGGGGTTCGGATAGCTCCCTCCCAGATCGCCGCCGGCCGCGCCGCTCGGAGCTAGCCCCGAAGGCGTGCCCGATATCTGCGTGTACGCCACCTGCGCGCACGATGGACCGCCGGTCGCATCTCCCGTCTCGTATTGGCCCGTTGGGCAGGAGCCTGTCCCGGCCTTTGCGGTCAGGCTCGAAAGCGACACGCCGCTATCTTGCTCCTGGCCGGAGGTGCCGGTGTAAGTAACCAAGTCGCCGGAGGCGGAAGCTGCCGGACCGGTTGGAACCGCGGCACCGCCGCCGGTGGTGCTGATCGGCGTTGAACTCAACACCGGCTGCTGGCCGTTGTAATCGTGCTGAAATGGCCGAATCGCAATCCACTGTACGTCGTAGGTGTTTCCGGTGGGGTTGTAGAACACCAACCATGACGCGGAATAAGAGGCCAGATTCGCTGTCAACGAGTAGGTTGCAAAGGACGTAGTGCAGGATGGCGTGATGGTCGCGAGAGTCGTGTTGCCACTGTTATTCTGCGCAAGCAGTTGGAACTCGAAGGATGATCCTGTAGGACACGCAGCAGAGAAGTAGACCGTTATGGTAGTTGCCGGAACGTTGGTCCCGATCACAGCATGGTTGCCCGTTGAATTATGAAACTGGCCAAATGCTCCGGCAGCCTGACCACTTGAGAAGACGAAATCATAGCCACTGATAGAGCTCGAATCTGCGATCACGAAGTTGCTGTAGTTGTAATACGGGGAGCCAATTGAGCCCCCGTTTACGCTGATATCTTGCGGCCAGAACATCAGATCATCGTTATTGGCCCACGGTGTTGCAGCGTTGCCTGATTGAATGAAATCCGCAGACTGAAGACCATAAAGGTCCACGCTCTTTTTTGGAAATACCGAATAATCCTCAGATAGAGGTATTCCATTTGCTAACGGAATCCCAGAGTCGGCAACAATGCGATTGTTGATGCCCCTATCGTTTATGGTAGCTCCACCGATTCCCCCGGCCTGAAGTTTGATTGTATTTCTGTAGCCATCGACGTAGGTGGCATTGCCGAAGCTGCAGTTTGTGCAATCGAATCCGTAGGTATCCAGATATGAAGGCGCAGAACCACCTGAAAAATTAGTGTTAAAAGCGGTGTTCGAACCTCCTGTCAGCCTCCAGCCCGTACTTCCACTTGATATTTCGAACTCGGGGACATTGATCTTCCAATGGCCAACACCACCTTCATACTCAGTTCCCACTTCCAGAATGTCAGGTCCAAAGATAGTCGTCAGTTCCCAACCTTCAAGGTCGTTATCACCGCCGTCGTAGCTGATCCACGGGTAGGTAAGCAGATCGAACTGCATGTGATCCCACTTCTCGTAGTCCTGTCCTGCTCCACCATAGTAAGAGTTGATCTCCGAAGTTGCCTGAACGTAGCCGTAATTCAATCGCCCAGCATTCACATCGCGTACATCGATGTCATACGGTCCCCAGACTCCTTGCGTATAAAACGCGCATGAGTTGTTCTGACCGTAGGGAGTCCCGGAAATGGAAGTAAATTGCACGTCGCGCAACGCGCTGCCGAAGTTGCTGATACTACCAGAGGTATTTGCCCAATCCGCCGAGCTACCATCCTTATCGTCAAAAGCAATCGCACAGTTGCCGATATTCGCCGTTACCGGCAGGCCATTGAGTGAGATGTAGGTATGCGCATTTGATACCGTTGTTGATGCCGCCGTGGCTAGTGTTACTACTTGCCAACCATTTCCGTTATAGGCAGGACTAAAAGACCAGCATGGTGACACGGATGCAATAGTTGTAACGAGCGTTGAGCCTCCAGCCCCGGCTCCGTCCACGGAAATTGCTTGGCCAACATCACCACAGGTAAAAGCCGCCCGAGGCGCGCTCTGCGTCGAAGTGACTACCGCGCTTCCAGCGGTCATTACAACATCATCAACCCACCTGCCGGGCCAACGATGCGTAAAACTTGGCGCACCTGTGTCATCGAGTTTAAAGGTCAGGTCGGAAATTCGCCACGCACCATAGAAGATATAGTTGTTCGTGGTTGGATCGGTGGGATTCAGAATGTCTTCGCCAGGCTTACCCTGAATGATGACACCGCTGCGATTCGTATTTGCGGCGCTGATTCCTGAAGATTCTCCCCGCAACGATTCCCCGTACCAAGTTAACGTGCTCGTCAGGTAGCAGCCGCCGGGAGGCTTTGGAAAATACACTGTAGCCGGTCCCGAGTGTCCAGTCGCATAGGTATCCGCTGCTCTCAGCGCTGCGTCGATTGCCGTCTGGTCGTCTGTCACGCAGTCGCCCTTAGCGTTGTACGGAGGGGCCATCACGTTGATTTGCGTGTTAACGCTGGCATTTAGGGAGAGCCCGGTCAGTGGGTTTGCAAAAGTCTGTGGAGTTGTGGCTTGAGCGGAAAGACCTCCTAGGTTCGCCAGCGCGCCGCTCGCGCTCGTTGCTCCCGTCCCTCCAGACGCAACTGGAACCGAATTCATGCCCCCGATCGTCGCGCCATTCATCGTGTAGAACGCCATCTGTCCTGTGCTGCCTGAATTGATGGTGCCGTTCACGCCGCCAGATCCTGATCCGCTCCCGCAGGGCGATCCGGTATTCGTGATGTATCCCGAGTTATCAATCTGTAGGCAAGAATCCCCTTGAGCCGACGCCAATCCCGGCAGCTTGATCGCATTCGGCGCCACAAATGCCGCATCGAGGCTCGAACTCGATCCTGAGTAGATATCCGTCTCCGCTCCGGAGCCGCTTTCATAATTCAACCGGATATGTCCCGTCGAGTTACTCGCGTCTATGTAAGTATCGCCGCTGTTGGTGTTTTGATACGCCTTGAAGCTGTCTAACCCTCCGGTTGCCGAGTTAAGCGCCCAGTTATTGCTCGCGTCCTTCACTAGGTACCACTGGCTGGCCCCGTTCCAATCCTTGTAAGTAAACGATCCTTTCTGGCTCGTTGTAAGTCCTGGCCACAGGTAGTAATCCACCTCCGCATCGGAGTTGTTGCGGAGCGACAGCGTTCCTGCCGACTGCGTCGTCCCGCCGACCAACAGATTTCCCACAAACTGGGCATTTCCAGACTTGTCAACTGTGGCCACTGCCGCCGGCGTCGTTCCGCCGCTGGCAAAGGTCACACCTCCGGTGCCGGAATTCGTCGAGCAATTGAAGCAGACATTGCCCGTCCCCGCGGCGTTCAGCGCGGTTTGATTGTTTGTGCTGCTCTGTCCGGAATTCCACTGCTGGATCTGCAGCCGGTAGACGTTGTTCAGCAGGTCCTGCATCTGGTACAGTTGCTGGCCGCCCGTGGCGTCGCTGAATCCGTAGAGCCAGCGGTAGCCATAGTCGGTCTGGATCTCGTTCAGCAGGCCGCGTTCGTTCCCCGCTCCAATTCCCAGGCGGAAGTGATTGGTCAGTGTCGCGTCCTGCTGGCTTCCATACCAGTCACCATTCAATGCGTTGAAACTCCGGTGAAACGTATCGAGGAAGCTGTTGCGCGTGCCGTTGTCGGCCAGCTTTCCGTTGAACATCGTGCCGCCCGTGATCCAGTTGTTGTACGCGCTTCCCGCATCCGCCACCACCTGGTTCGTCGAGTTCTCGTTCCGTAGCCCTACAATCGTGTTGTTCTGCGCGTTCGGTCCTAAGTGCAGCGCTGTCGAGCATCCTTCTATATCTCCTCCGGTAAATGTGTTTCCATCGCCCTGTTGTAAGTTGATCCCATAAGTGCCGCTGATCGGATTTCCGCCGCTCGTCGGGCAATCGATGTGCAGCCGCACAAACGTGCTTGCATTCGCCCAATCCGTCGTCGCGGGAATTGTATTCTGGTGCCCGATAGCGTTCACTGCCGATCCGAATCCGCTGAACTGGTTATCCAGGTATGTGCCACCTGTATAATTCCCGGTTCCGTCCAAAGTCATTCCCGTCTGGTTCGAGTTACCAAGGAAATACAAGCTTTCTAAGTCCATTTCCTGGGTCCGGTACGCAACCAACCCCTCTGCCGCGCTTGTGGCTCCCGTCGTGTTGATCACTACGTTGTCCATGTGGAAGCCCGGCGTATCCGTCGAATACGTCGGGTCACCCACCTGCACCGTTGCGCTCGATCCCGTATACGCTAACGCCGTTCCGCCCGTGCTTCCGCTCGCCTGCGTCCCGCCGCGCAGAGCGCATCCGCGCAACGACACGTTCCGCGTCCCCGCCGTTACAACGATCTGGTTTGCCGTTGTAATCGTCGCGCACGGCAGCAGGATCGCCACATTCCCCGTCGAGATCGTAAGATTAAACCCCATCGTCAGATTGCCCGTGAAGTTCCGCGCGTCGCACGTTCCGCCGTAGCTCGCATTCACAGCGCTGACGCAAGCCTGGATCTTCGCTCCAATGTCCACGCCCGGAAATTGGTCCACCTGCAATGCCGAACCCACATTGCTGCTTCTGACCAGTGCCCCGTAAGCGCCGCCACCCGGCAGCGTCCCTCCTCCGCCGTCCAGTTGTGTTCCGTAGCTCGCCGAGTTGCCTGCGTTCCACACCGTGTATCCGCCGTTGCCCTTCAACAGATTTCCGGCAAAGAACGTCATATCCTGCCCGCCGATCAAGTTCACCGGCGCCGCCGTATCCCACGTCCCCGCCGCATTCACGCTCGCCGCAGTCGTCGCCGAGCAGCCCACTCCGCCTTGCGTCACGCTCACGCTTGCAATCGATCCGTCTGTATTCACGGCCGCGGTCGCCTGCGCCGAACACAACCCGCTGAACGCCACCGCCACGCTCGCTCCGTACGGATCCCACCCCAGGCCGTGCTCGCTGCCCACCGTCACCGCCGTCACCGCGCCGCCCGCCGTCGTCACCGCCAACGCTGGCTGCACCGCGTTCCACGCTGGAACCACAACCGCGTTCCGTACCGTCCATCCTTGTTGCGGATTTTGCCCGCTTCCGTTCAGGTCCAGCACCAGGCCTGTCGGCGGCTCGCCGGTCGCTGAAGAATTTCCCGCCAGCGCCACCACGTTATCCAGCACATTGTTCGATCCCGCGGCCGCAGTAAACGCGTGCGTCGCCTGGATCGTTACGTTTTGCCAACGGTTCGAATCCGCGTTCAACCCCGCCGGTGCCGTCATCGGCAGCGCCGGAATCGCCACGCCCGTGTTCACTCCGCGAATGTCGATGTTCCGGAACTCGCTCCACTGCGGCCACTGCGCCAGATAAATGCCGCACGTGTGCGTCGAGTGCGCGCCCGGGTACTGTGCCGCCATCGGATCGACGCCCGTCGCCGCAATCTCCACGTTCTCAATCTCCGCCACGCGCAGCCCGTTGCCGCCCGCGCCCGTCGTGGCCTGCATCGCGATCGCGCAGTTGCCAACGCCCCACGCGGCGCCAGATCCCGCTGTTCCCGTCAGTCCGTTTCCGCCCGGCGAAAAAATTGAATTCGCTTCCATCGGCCGGTTCGACTGGCAGCTTCCCGCCGCCGCGCGCCCCTCTGCCGGCGAACACGACACATCCACGCTCTGGTCCACATAAATCGTCAGATCGTGCACCCGTGTGTAGCTCAGTATGTTCGTCGCGTCCGGCCCGCTCTCCAGCACATCCTGCCCCGGAAATCCCATCAGCGCCGAAACCTGCTTGCCCAATCCTCCAATCGATTCCCCATGCCAGCTCAGCGCCCGCGTCTTGCACGTCCCTTGAGGAATCGTCAGCGCCACGCCGTGCGCGTTCGCGTAACTCAGCGCTGCCTGCAGCGCGTTCGTATCGTCGGTCACGCCGTCGCACACTGCGCCGAACTCCTTCACGCTGCGCTCTGCCTGTTGCGCGCCTGTCGTGCGCAGATCGGTCACCTTCACGCCGCTCGCATTCGTGAACGCATCCTTCCCCGCGTACGTCGGCGGAATCTCCATCGCCCCATTCGCTCCCGCCGCATTCATCGCAGCTTGCAGCGTTGTCTGCGCGCTCGCTGCCGCGGGAGCCTGCACTCCATTTACCGCGGGCGCTGTCAACCCGCCCGTCATGTTTCCGCCCGCCAGTGGCACTGCTGTCGCCATCTGCGTATCCACATAATGTTTGTCCGCTGCTTGCAGTGGTTGCGTCGGATCGCTGCTCAAATAAAGTGGCCCGGTCAGCGTTCCGCCCGTCGCCGTCAACCCGCTGCTCTGGCTCGCCTGCGCAATGGCCTGGTCCACATATGCCTTGCTCACCGCCTGCACCGCCTGCGCTGCGGGCATCACCTTCGCCTGCACCTGCGCCAGGCTGGCCTGCGCCGCCGCCGGAACCACCCAATACTGCGTGCTCGTCGCCCCATCGCTCATGTAGTACACGGCCGTGTAGTACTCTCCCGCGGGCGTCGCGCCTACATTCGGCGCAAGGTTCACGCTCACAAATCCGTCCGGCCCAATGGTCACCGTCGTCGAATCCGCAGCTACCGCCTGCCCCGCCGCCGTCGTGAACGATGGCCAGCTGATCGACAGTGTCCCTGCGCCCGGCTGCCCGTTCGCCAGGTACACCGTCCCCTGCACCGTCGTCGTGCTCACTGCCTGCGCCATCGCCGTCGCCGTCAGCACCATCGCCAGCGCGCACACTGCGATTCCGCGCACCATCCGCAACCATTCGTCCTTCATGAGCTTCATTCCCATCGCATCCTTCTTCTCACTGCATATCGTCAGACTCTTCTCGCTGGGGCTGACCGCAGCGGATCGGTCTGCCCCAGCCACTTAACAAGCCACAAACAAAAAGAATCAATTGCCAAGAGCTCACAACGGCAAGCCCCAAGCTGAAAACTGAGAGCTGAAGGCTGAAAGCTGTTCTCACGCCGCCTCCGTCTCCTTCTCTTCGTCATTCACCGTTTGCTTTGCCGCGGTCTTCTCTCTCCACAACTGGCCCGGCACCAGAATGTCCGCCAGACTCGGCCCGTCCCAATCGTCGTCGTCTTCGCCGTCCTTCCGCTTTTCCATCAGCGACAACACCATCGCTGCGCAGCGCATGTCGCCTTTTACGGCGTTCGTCACCAGTGAGTCGGCTATCTGCTCCTTGCTTTCTTTCACCACCTTCTTCACCTCATGGCTAAGAGCCTTTTTCGCCCCTTTGTGATCTTCTTTCCCGATTGTCTCCGTCGCGTTCCTTTCGCCCGGCTTCTCCGCCGCGGCCTTCTCGTCGCCGTTTGCACCCGCCTCCGCCTCTTCGCCGCGGTCCGTCCGCGGCATCGTCACCACCTTGTCCTTCGTTTCATGCTTTTTCTGCCCCAACTTGCTCTTTGTCATTGCTCCACCATTCCGGCCACCCATCCACGGTCCTTCCTGTGCCGCGGAAAAGAAAAAGGGGCAACCCGGCTACCGAGTCGCCCCTCCGCACTCTTCTTCTTTCCTCGTACCCGCGGACTCCGCGGTGATGGCCCGAAGAAGATCGGAAAAGCCTCTCGGCTTCTCCGTCAGTCAGAATCATTTCTGTACGAATGCTTCCAGCTTACTCCAAACCGCATAAATTCCCTGCAAACTTCGCTCCCCTAAATCTTCTGCGTGTTTTCAATCACTTAGCAAAATTCTTGCCCTCCGGGCATTTGACAAATCTCAACCCCGCCCTCCGCCCCAGCGCAAAAACCTGCTCTCCGCATCAACCGGCTTCTGCACCTCATTTGCCATTGCTTTCCCTCTTTGCGCCGTGGTATACAACCCCCAAGTTCTTCACCCTCTCTAGTTTCATTCTTGCGCTTTCGTTCTTCTCTCGTGAGGAGGTCATTAAATATCTCATGCAAGCCTAACCAAAGGGGTTCCCGCAATGCGCGCATCCTTCACCCTCGTACTGTCCTCAGTTGCTCTTCTTCTCTCTGGCTGCGCGGGCATGCCGGCCATCACCGCCTCCAACACAGGTTCCGTCTCCGGCACAGCACTCCATGGCTCGGTCCACGGCGGCCAGAATCCCATCGTCGGCGCGCATGTCTATCTCTACGCGGTCAACACCACCGGATATGGGGGCCCCGGCATCGCCCCTAACAACACCAACGCCTCGGTGTCCTTGCTCAGGAACGCCACCGGCACCACTCAGGACCTCAACGGCCACTACTACGTCACCGCCGACCAGTACGGCAACTTCACCATTACCGGCGACTACAGTTGTCCCAGCTCTTACGCGCATCCCTACTTCTACGCGTCCGGCGGCGATCCCGGCTTGGGCTCGGGCGCAAATTCGGCCATCACCCTCGTGGCCCCGGCGCAGGCCTGCAACACTTCCGCATCCACTGATGTAAACGAGGTCTCGACCGTCGTAACCGCCTTCGCCTTCGCCGGTTTTGCCAGCGACCCGACCCATGTCTCGGCTTCCAACACCTTGCTCGCCGCCACCGGCCTCACCAACGCGGCCAACAACATCGCCAATCTCGAAGACATCAGCAAGAGTGTCGCGCTCGCCACGACTCCCGCCGGCAACGGCACCGTGCCGCAGAGCGAGATCAATACCATCGCCAACATTCTCGCCGCTTGCGTCAACTCCACCGGCCCCGCCTCCACGCCCTGCTCCACGCTCTTCTCCAACGCCACCAACAACGGCGTTGAACCCATTGACACGGCAACAGCCGCACTCAACATCGCGCACTATCCCGGCGCTAATGTCGCCAACCTGTTCGGCCTTCAGACCCCCACCTCGCCCTTCCAGCCCTCGCTCCCCTCCACGCCCGTGCCCAATGACTTCACCATCGCAGTCAGCTACACCGGCGGCGGCTTGAATTCACCCGTTCCCCTTGCCATTGACGCCTCCGGCAACGTGTGGGTAGGCAATACCGCAACCGGCGTCAACACGGTCACCGAGCTCAGTCCCGTCGGCGCGCCCATTTCCACCTCCGCCGGCTACTCAGGCGGCGGCATCGACGACCCCTACAGCATCGCCATCGACAAATCCGGCAATGTCTGGACCGCCAACATAACTCCAAATAGCCTTAGCGAGCTCAACTCCACTGGCGCGCCGGTCTCTACCTCAGCCGGTTACACCGGCGGCGGTCTCAACGCACCCTACGCCATCGCCTTTGACCAGCTTGGCCACGCCTGGATTGTGAACAACGTCGGAACCAGCCTCAGCGAGTTCAGCTCCGCCGGCTTGCCCATTTCCGGTTCCTCCGGCTATACCGGTGGCGGCATTAACAATCCCATTGGCCTCGCCATCGACGCTTCGGGCAATGTCTGGGTCACCGACAGCATCATTCTCGGCGCTATCAGCGAATTCAACTCCGCCGGCTCAACTCCTGGCTCGCCCATTTCCCCTTCCACCGGCGATACCGGCGGCGGCCTCGCGGATCCCTGGGGCATCGCCGTCGATGCCAACGGTAACGTGTGGGAAACGGACAGTGCGTCGAGCACCAGCAGACTTAGCCTGTTCGGTGCCTCCGGCTCCAACATCTCCAGCCCCACGGGTTACATCGGTGGCGGCCTCAATATCCCCGAGGGTATCGCCATCGACGGCGCTGGAAACGTCTGGGTCGCAAATCGCGGCAGTACCAACACCTCTGCGCCCTATCCCGACAGCTCCATCAGCGAGTTCAACTCCTCCGGCACCGCAATCTCCCCCTCCACCGGCTACACCGCCGGGCTGAATCTCGCCCTCTCGCTCGCCGTCGACGGCTCCGGAGATGTCTGGGTCACGAATGCCACGCTCAACACCGTCACTCAGTTCGTCGGTGCCGCCTCGCCCGTGGTCACACCCATCGTCGCCAATCTCCTCACCCCGTACGGCGCCCGCGCCGTCAACAAACCCTGATCGCGTGGCCGCATTTGCCCACCGCAGAAATGGGTGCCCATCTCCGGGGTCCCCACAGACTTGTCCTCGTCTGCGAGATGGATGTCCGTCCGCCGCGGCGGATGGGACATGGGATGCCACGAACCCTCCGCCACGCGCGAAGAACCGTCCACTGTCCACTTCATCCAATGTCAAGTCCCTTCCGAAGCCTTCTCACCGCAACCCTCTGAAAGCACTGGCGAGAAACTTTCCCGAGCTTTGCCGGTAATTTCCCCCTTTTGGCGCATACTCAATCCATTCAACTAGGCCTCCCTCGCTGGCAGCCAGCTATTGGCTATGGCTATCGGCTACTGGCTCCTGGCTACCGAGGGATGACTTTGCCCATCAATCGGCCGCGTCGGGGAGGGAGAAATTAAGTAAGAAAAGATTTGCTGCACTACTTCTAGTGCAAATTGAACTTAAAGCTTTGAGAATCAACACAACTGCATCAAAATCCGTGTCGAAAAAAGTGGGATATTGCTCACTAAACGGCCCTTTTTCTCCTCAAATCGCCCCTTTTTGCACCTCAAGATGGACCCTTTGCGCGCCGCAGGTTCCCGGTCACTTAGCCCCACGTCCCTAGTCCCTACGTCCCGCGTCCCTGGTTTCCTCGGTCCCTTGGTCGCTGTACTTGTACCATTCCCCTATGTCTCGCTCCACACTCCGCTCGCTGAGCGCCGCTATCATCCTCAGTCTCTTTGCACTGTTCCTTGCTCACGCACAATCCGCCGCCCCCGCACAAGCCGCCGTCGCTCCACCGCCGACACAGCTCGACGAAATCCTCTCCAGTCAAAACCGCGCCCGCACCATCAGTCAGGTCGCCATCTCGCCCGACGCCAAACGCATCGCCTGGCTTGAGGCCGGCCAGATTCGCGTCGCCCCGTTCGACAATCTCGCCCAGGGCCAGCCCGTCACCGCCTCGCCAGGTCAGGCCTGCACGGCCTCCAATCTCATCTGGTCGCCCGATTCCACCTCCATCGCATTCCTCTCCGATTGTGCGGATCCCTCCGACCAACCCGCTCAACCCGACCTCTTCGTCTCTCACCTCGACGGCAGCCCCGCCCATCGCCTCACGCAGCTCCACGGCTACATCGATGCGCCGGCCTTCTCACCGGACGGACAGAGCATCGCGTTTCTCTACGTTGAGGGCGCAACACGCCCATCCGGCGCGCTCGCTGCCGAAACCCCGCCCTCCGGCGTCATCGGAGAGGATCACATCGAAATTCAGCGCGTGGCCGCAGTGACCGTCCCTCCGAACTGGAACGGAGAGTTGGAGCCAATTCCTGCAGATAACCGCCCCCTGGGCTCTCGAGAGCTCAACCACCTCATACCGCTCTTCTCATTCCTCACGCCGCCCAACCTTCACGTCTTCGAGTTCGACTGGTCGCCCGATTCCAAATCCCTGACCTACATTGCCGCCGACCCTCCCGGCGAAAATAACTGGTGGGTCGCCAAGCTTTACACGCAAAATCTCTTCGTTCCTCAACGCGGGGTTGCCCCAGGTCCCGAATCTGGGACCTGGGATACCACAGATCCAAAATCCACCGTCATCCTCGCCCCGGCTGACGTCTCCGGCCCGCTCCACGGTCTGCAGATCGCCCTTCCTCGCTGGTCGCCCGACGGCAAAACAATCGCCTTCATCGGCGGCCTCATGAGCGATCAAGGCGTAACCGGCGGCGACGTCTGGGTCGTGCCCTCAACCGGCGGCCAACCTGTCGACCTCACTCCGAGCCGTCCCGCCTCTGCCCAATGGATCACCTGGGACGACGACCAGTTCCTCTACGTTGCCGAAATTGCCGGAGGCGACGACCGGCTCATTCATCTGCAAATCTCCGCAACCGCCGGCGCTGCCGCATCCTTTGGCGAAGCCGTCTTCACCATTCCCGGCGATGTGGGTTCGGGCCAATTCGATCCCAGCCTCTCCGCCTCCACTGATCGCTCCCTCTTCGTCTTTCAGGCGAACTCGTTCAATACCCCGCCCGAAATCTTCGCCGCCCGCGCCAAGCAGGATCCGTCCGTCCACTTGGCAGACACCGCACGCCTCTTCCAGCTCTCTCACTTCAACGACGCCATCAAGCCTTCCTGGGGCGATTCCGTTTCGCTCTCGTGGACGAATGATGGCTTCCAGATTCAAGGCTGGCTGCTGCTGCCCAAAGACTTCGATCCGGCAAAGAAGTATCCACTCCTCGTTGAAGTCCACGGCGGTCCTGCGTCGTCGGTCACATCGCGCTGGAACGGCGGCGCAGGCGGTTTCAGCGCCACCGCTTTTTCCGCGCTCGGCTACTTTGTTCTCCTGCCCAATCCCCGCGGCAGCTACGGTCAGGGCGAGGCCTTCACCCAGGCCAATCGCAAGGACTTCGGATACGGCGACCTGCGCGACATACTTGCCGGCGTCGATACTGTCCTCGCCAAGTACCCCGTCGATTCCAATCGCGTCGGCATCGGCGGCTGGAGCTATGGCGGTTTCATGACCATGTTCGCCGTCACCCAGACCCATCGCTTCCGTGCCGCAGTGGCCGGAGCGGGCATTTCGGACTGGCTTTCCTACTACGGCGAAAACTCCATCGATCAGTGGATGATTCCCTACTTCGGCGCCTCCGTTTATGAGGACCCTGCGACATACGCAAAGAGCTCTGCCATCACGTTCATCAAACAGGCGAAAACGCCAACCCTCATCGTCGTGGGCGACCGCGACGGCGAGTGTCCCGCGCCGCAGTCCTTCGAGTTCTGGCATGCACTGCGCGATCTGCACATTCCTGCGCAGTTAGTCGTCTACCCCAATGAGGGCCACGGCTTCTCCGATCCAGCAGATCGCCGCGACGTGCTGCGACGCGCCGTTGAATGGTTCGCCCTGTACATGCCGTGAGAGCAGGGACGAAGAAACCAAAGAATCGAGCCACCAAAAGGAAGCGTGCGTGCTTCCGCGAACTCATCGCGCGAGCCACGTCCTATCGCTCCCGCCTGCTTGCTCCCTTGTTCCCGTGGTCCCTCGTTCCCTGTCTTTCCGCTCCCCAACCGGTTCCGCGGCAGTCTATTTGGCAGAGTCTTGTCGCAATCCCGGCCGATGCTATAGCGGTTCTCCAATTGGTGTAGTGCGGAGCCTGGAATCTTAAGTGGCATTTTCCTCAACCGGGGTCCCCGCAGACAGGTCCTCGTCTGTGGGGTGGAAGTAAATGCCACCTTGCAGGCCCTCCAAAACTCCACATTAATTGGAGAACCGACGTAGAGGCAGGCCCATCCTGATACACTTTTTTCTTGGAGTCTTCAGTGTGCGTTTCGTCCTTCCGGCCGCACGAGGCAGTGTGCCGCCGGGAACCTGCTGCCGCGGTGCGACTCACCCGGCGCTGGCCAACCGACGGTCCGGCCGTGGGCTTCGGGATGGTTGGTGATCACTCATTCTTCTTTTCGTTTCTTTTCAAATCCGTTCCGCGGGTCTAGGGCGGGACGGGGAGGATTCATGCGGCGGTTCTTAACGCTTGTTTGTTTGCTTGGCCTGGCCTTACCGGCCGGAATTTCAGTCTCCGGATGCGTGCGCAATCCTGCGGGCAATTATTGCAACGGCCTCGGGTACGGGCCAACCCTCACCCAGGTGACCAACCTCACGCTGCAACCGCAGATCGCTGGCATTTCGCTGGCTTACGGACAGACCACCCAGATACAGTCTCCGACCGCAACCACCTGCAAAGGCGACCCGGCAGCGATCCCCTCCGGAGGGCTCAGTTACGGCACCAGCAACAATCAGTTGGTCGACATCTCGCCGAACGGCAACATATGCGCCGGCACCTGGAACCGAAACAGCGGTGGCGGCATCGCCGACTACACCTACTGCAACTTCCCCAATCCCTTGCCTTCCACGAATGGTTTGCCCTATACCATCGCCTACATCACCGCGACGGCCGACGCAGTCACTTCCAATCCCGTCACCGTCTACATCCACGCCCCGATTTCCAGCGTCAGTCTTGTCACCACCCCCAGCTCCGGCTCCTCCCCGCAAGGCTGCTACTCACAGAATCAGCAGGCGAGCCTTGACGCCGAGGAATGCTTTGTGAGCAACGGGACGCAGTATGAGTTCTGCGCGCCGCCTTCGCTATCGGCCGCGAATTATTCATGTCCGGGTGGGCTGGCGCCGGGCGTCACCGTAGTTCCCGAGTGCACTACCTCCACCGGAACACTCAGCTTTCTCACCGGCAATCCCGCGGTAGCTACCATTAATTCTGCCACCAATGTCATCACCGCGCAGCAACCGGGCACCACCGTGATCACCGCGACCATCGCACAGACCGCTTCCTCGGCCGGATACTTTTCCACCTGTCCGCCGAAATCGATCAACATTGCTTTGGCCAACGGAAGCACGAAGGGCGTCGTCACGCAGGGTGTTTCGCAAAACCTCACTACAACGGTGACCGATACACTGGGCAATTCCATCACCGGCCTTGCACTGGAATACGAGTCCACCAATCCCATCGATATCACGGTCACGGGGGCGGGCTCCATCACTCCCGCTTTCCCCGGTGTCGCTACGATCACTGCCCTCTGCAAACCGTCGGCATGCAACCCTGCTCCGATCAACGAGCTTGGTTTGAACGGGACCGGATTGCCCATCGCTTCCAACCCTGTCGACGTCATTGTTCCCGGCACCACGAGTGACTTTGTATGGTTCGGGGCGCCAAACCAGTCGCAATACTTTTCTTCAGTCGAGCTGCTTACCGGAACGCCCGGTTCCACGGTTCGCCTGCCCTACGTACCCAACTCCATGCTCATGGACCAGCTGGGAACCTCTCTATACTTCGGCTCGCTCCACGAACTGATGGTTTACTCCACGCAGGGCAACGCCCTCACCAGGCAGGACACATCGGTTCCCGGCGTTGTGCTTGCCGTTTCCCCGAATGGTTCCTATCTGCTTATCAACGACCAGATTCGCGGCCTCTTTTACCTGTACAACACCTCTGGCAGCATCATCTCCACATTCGGCGGTCTGGGAGCTGCTGCTGCATGGACGCAGGATTCGAATACTCTCTATATCGTCGATAGCGCGGCCCTCGGCGGCAATCACACGAATACGCTCTATGTGCACGACACCAACTCCGGCTGGAGCACGTACAACCTGAGCGCCTCCGGCGGCTCACAGAATCTGGCCGTCACCGTTCCCGGTTTGGGTGCTTATCTCGCCGGCAATCCAACCATTGCGCACACGTGGTGCCCTTCCGGCACGGTCGGCAACAACGCCACTATCCAGTTCTATCCGCAGAGCGATTCCGTCAATCTTGTGAGCAACACTCTGGGAGCCACCGAGGACGGCCAGCACATTCTCGGCGCATCGCTCAATGGCTCAAGCATCACGCTCAATGACATCGGAGTCAGTATTCCGCCAACGCTGGCCTATCCCGCCGCTGAATGTCCGGTGACCACTGCCGGCACGACGCAAACACTCGCCCCGCTTTCGACGAACCCCACGATCAACGGATCGGTGAACCTGACCGGTGTGACGAATGCGACCGCCATCAACCAGGTCGTCACCGGCACGGCGCCCACTACGGCCTCAGTGACCAATGCCGTGCCCATCGCTTTCGTCACCTACAACACCCCGGGCACTTCCACAACGGCCGCCAAGCTTCCTTTCTATCTGCCCCAGTCGACCGGCATCGGGCCCATCGGCTATGTGACCTTCGCCGACATCACATCCGCAGCACCTCCCATCGCGCCGCTCGCAGGCACATTTTCCCCCGACCATTCGATCTTCTTCGTCTCCACTGCGGGCGACAACGAAGTTCACTTCATCAGCATTCCGGCCAACTTGAGCCTCACTTTTCCGCCCACCGATTCGCAGCAGTTGAGCCCCGCTTTGCCGGCGTGCACACCAGTCTCCGCCGGTGGCAACGATGCGGGCTGCCTCTATTCGACGGCTCCGGGCCCAACCACCGTAGTTCCCGCGACCGTCATTACGGTGAAGCCGCGCTCGGTTACGTAGCCCCGCGTCCCTGCGATTTAGAATCGACTCATGATCAAGGGAATCTCGTTTCTGCGACCTGCGGGCAGCGCCGCGGCCTACGACCGGCTGGCGGGATTTTTTGCCGCCTTGGGCTTCGCGCTGGGCAAGGGCTGGCAGGAGGAGGGATCCCGCGGCGCTTCATTTCTCGCTCCGCTCGGCAATCTGGAGTTCGTCGGCGGACGGTTTCCATCCACCGCCGATATCCTTGTCGAAGTCACCTCGCTCGACTCCGTCCACCACGTCGCGGAAGCATGGCTCCGCGCCCATGCAGTTCCGGGTGAGTCCGGCGACGCGGCCGTCTCGCGGCTTTCCCCAATCTCAGAGACGCATTGGCGCTCGCGCCTCTTCACCGTCGAGCCGGAGCCCGGCTTCCGCTTCAGCTTCTGGGCGTGGTCCGATCCCGTGAAGGGCAAGCCGGTGGCCCTGGAGGGCGATCTGTCGGCAGCGGGAATGAAGTTCGCCGTCGTGGTCGCGCGCTGGAATGCCGTCGTGACCGATCGGTTGCTCGAGGGTACTTTGGACGCGCTCCTGCGCAGCGGCGCCGACCGCTCCGATATCCAGATTGTGCGCGTCCCGGGCGCATGGGAGATTGCTGGCGCGGCTCGCACCTGCGCCGCCAGCGGTCGCGTCGATGCCATCGTCACTCTGGGTTGCCTGTTGCGCGGTGAAACCGCCCACTACGAGGCCATCTACAACGAAGTGGCGCGCGGCATCGGCCAGTCCCAGCAGGAGACCGGCGTTCCCCACAGCTTTGGCGTGCTCACCTGCGAGACCCTGGAACAGGCGCTGGACCGCGCTGGAATCAAGGGCGGTAACAAGGGATTTGAGGCCGCCACCGCAGCCATCGAGATGGTGAGCCTGCGCAGGAAGCTCGAGCAAGGCGGCCCGGCTTGACCTCGCGCCATCGTCGCAAGTCCCGCGAGTTCGCCATGCAGATGCTGTTTCAGGCCGACATCGGTCGCCAGACTCCCGACGAGGTCCGCGCCACGTTCTGGAAGGCCGGCGATCCCGTCGAACCCGAAGTGCGCGACTTTGCCGAGGAACTCTTCCAGGTTGCCCATGAACAGCAGTCGAAGATCGATGGGCTGATTGTTGAGCACTCGGCGCACTGGCGGCTGGAACGGATGCCCGCCGTGGATCGCAATCTGCTGCGCATGGCCGTGGCCGAACTCGTCGGCGTCAAGTCCACGCCATTCCCTGTGGTCATCAACGAGGCGCTTGAGATCGGTCGCCGCTACTGCGCTTCCGAGTCGATCAACTTCCTCAATGGTATCCTCGACTCCATCGCGCGCAGCGTGATTGCGAGCAAGCAATGAAGCTTACACAAGAAGGAACCTGGCCTGAATGTTTTCGCCCGTTTTCTTGACGCAACGCGCTGCGGCCGCCCTGCTATCCTTGATCTCGTGATTCCGCACACTTGCCACAAAAGAATGCTGGCGCTGGTTCTGCTTTCCGCCTTGGCGCTCGCTGCCTGCCACAAGGAAGAACAGGTCGTGGTGGGCGTTGAAAAGGACGCCGAAAAAGCCGAGCATCAGGCGCAGGCCAAGGCCAATGAGCGCGACCAACAGCGCGCTGAGCTTGACCAGATTCCGCTGCCCACCAAGAGCCTCTACATCGATATCCACGACCCTGCGCAATGGGCCAATCCGTTTCTCGCCGCCGGCTCCGACACGCTCACGCTGCGCATCATCGTGCCCGATGTGAATCCCAGCCCGGTGGGGCAGGGAACCATGCTTCGCCCGGATGCCGCGCGCCGCCAGGAGCTCGACTTGCGCCTCTCCGACCTGAACTCGGCTGTGGCTGCCATTCCTGCAGGCGCGTGGCCCTATGGCCGCGTGATTGCTGTAGCCGAATCGCCCTCCGCCGCGCCCAAGGACCGCCCCAAGGTCCGCCGCAACGTTGAAGCCGTCATCCGTCAGCTCAACGACCTCGGCGTCGTCGTCGAAGAATGGCCGTCGAAGTAGCCGCGCCGATCTCGCACGTTAAGCCGCGTTTGAGCCGGCGCGTCGGTGCAAGCTAACAACCGTCTCCCCGGGCGCGCTACCATTTCAGCGTGAGCAATTCTTCCTTTTCCGTCCTTTCCAATTCTGCTCCGCTCGACCACGAACGTTTTTCGGCTCATCGTGAGCTCGAATCTCTCTTGAAGAAGAATCTGCGAGGCGAGGTGCGCTTCGATCTTGGCTCGCGTGCGCTTTACGCTGCCGATGCGTCGAACTACCGCCAGCTGCCAATTGGTGTCATTTTCCCGCGCGATGCGGCCGACGTGGAAGCTGCGCTTGCCGCCTGCCGCGCCACGGGCGCCGCCGTTCTCCCGCGCGGGGCGGGTACCAGCCTCGCCGGCCAGTGCGTCAACGTGGCCGTGGTCTTCGACTTTTCTCGTTTCATGAATTCGCTCCAGGAGCTAGACCCCGCGAAGCGGCTTGCCCGCGTCGAGCCAGGCATCGTCCTCGACCGCCTTCGCGATGCCGCCGAGCTCCACCACCTCACCTACGCCCCCGATCCGGCCACGCATTCCCGCTGCACTCTCGGCGGCATGATCGGCAACAACAGTTGCGGCGTCCACGGTTTGCTCGGCGGAAAAGTCGTTGACAACGTTGAATCGCTCGACATCGTCCTTTACGACGGCACGCACATGACAGTCGGTGCCACTCCGCCGGATCGCCTCGACGCTCTCATTCGCGCCGGCGGCCGCGTCGGCCAAATCTACGCGGGCCTCGCGCGTATCCGCGACCGCTACGCCGCTCTGGTCCGCAAAAAGTTTCCCCGCATCCCGCGCCGCGTCTCCGGCTACAACCTCGACGAGCTGCTGCCCGAGAACAACTTCAATGTCGCTCGCGCGCTGGTCGGCTCCGAGGGCACTTGCGCTAACGTTGTTTCCGCCACTCTGAACCTGACGGCCAGCCCGCCCTTCCGCGTGCTCACCGTGCTTGGCTTCAACGATGCGTTCCTTGCCGCCGACGCGGTTCCGCTCGCCCTCGAGCACAAACCCATCGGACTTGAAGGCTTCGATTTTCTTCTGATCGACTTCATGCGCCGCAAGGGCCTGGCGTTGCGCGAGCTTGAGCAGCTTCCCCCCGGTGTCGGCTTCCTGCTCGTCGAAATGGGCGCGTGGTCCGCGGAAGAGGCTCGAGCCAGGGCCGACGCGCTGTCTCTTGCATCGCAGTCGTGGCCGTTGCCGCCGGTCGCTCACATTTGCGCGCCAGACGAAGCCAGGGCAGTATGGCACGTCCGCGAATCCGCGCTCGGCGCCATGGTCTTCGTGCCCGGCGAGCCTGACCGTTGGGAAGGCTGGGAGGACGCGGCCGTCCCTCCCGAGCGCCTCGGTGACTATCTGCGCGCCATCACCGGGCTCATGGCCGAATTCGGCTTCCGCAGCCCGCTCTACGGCCACTACGGGCAGGGCTGCGTGCACACCCGTATCAACTTCGACTTTTGCAGCTCCGAGGGCATTCGCATCTTCCGCGAGTTCATCGAACGCGCCGCTGAAATCGTGCTCTCCTTCGGTGGTTCGCTCTCCGGCGAGCATGGCGACGGCCAGGCGCGCGCCGCACTGCTGCCGAAAATGTTCGGGCCCGAGCTCATCGAAGCCTTCCGGGAATTCAAAGCGCTCTGGGACCCGGACAACCGCATGAATCCCGGCAAGCTTTCAGATGCCGCGCGCGTCTATGACCCCACGGAGAACCTGCGCCACCCACTCGCAGTGAGTGCCCCATCCTATTTGTCCGGGGTGGGTTCCCACACTGGACAAATAGGGTGGGAGACCAACTTCGCATTCGCCAAAGACAACGGCTCCCTGGAACGCGCCACCGAGCGGTGTGTGGGCGTGGGCGCGTGCCGCAACACGGAAGGCGGCGTAATGTGTCCCAGCTTCCGCGCCACCGGAGAGGAGCAGCACTCCACTCGCGGCCGCGCTCATCTGTTGTGGGAGATGCTCGCCGGCTCTTTGCGCGACGAAAGCTTTCAAAGCCGCGCCGTGCACGAGGCCCTCGACCTCTGCTTGAGTTGCAAGGCCTGCAAATCCGAGTGCCCGGTACAGGTGGACATGGCTGCTTACAAGTCAGAGTTCCTGGCGCAGCGCTATAAAGGCCGCCTGCACCCGCTCCACCACTACATCTTCGGCTTTGCCGACCGCCTCGCCCGCTACGGCTCGCTCGCCCCATCCCTCACCAATGCGATCTTGACCGGCCCGCTCACCAGCCTGCTCGTCAAGCGCATCGCCGGCGTGGCCAGCGAACGCCAGTTGCCGCGCCTGGCGACGAAAAGCTACCAAAATATGCGGAATGCCTCGGCCAGGCAGTTGGGAACTCCCACAAATCCCGTCCAAAAGTCTGCCGCACTGCAAGTGCCCCCACCGCAGGTGGTTCTGCTGTGGACCGACACATGGAACAACTACTACCACCCGCAATCGCTTTCCGCCGCCGAATCTGTCCTCACTCAAGCCGGATTTCAGGTCCAAGTTCCGCACGGCCACGTCTGCTGCGGGCGCCCGCTCTACGATTTCGGTCTTCTCAGCGCGGCCCGCTCCTATCTCTCGCGCGTCCTCGACCGCATGACCCCCCAAATTGAGGCCGGCCTTCCCTTCATCTTTCTCGAGCCGAGCTGCGCCAGCGTCTTCAAAGATGAGCTGCCGGAGCTCTTCCCCAACGATCGCCGCGCCCGACTCCTGAGCCGGCAGGTCTGGCTGCTCCCTGACTGGCTCGCCGATCGCGCGCCGGAATTTGCTGCCGGACGCCTTCAAGGCGCACACATTCTGGTTCACGGCCACTGCCATCACAAGGCCGTCTTCGGCGGACCCGCCAGCGAAATCGCGCTGCTACGCAAGGCAGGCGCCACAGTCGAGTCCATACCGGCCGGCTGCTGCGGGATGGCAGGCCCCTTCGGCTTCGAAGCCGGCAAATTTGAAGTCTCCAAAATCATCGCCAACCAGGGCCTGCTGCCCGCCGTTCAATCCGCTGGCCCAACCACCATCCTGGTCGCCGACGGCTTCAGTTGCCGCGAGCAGATCGCGCAATTGTCCTCTCGCCAGGCCCTCCATTTTGCTGAGCTCCTGGCCCACACCTGCGCCCGCGGCGAATGATCCGCCCCTTTACGGCGCGATGAATCTGCGGCCCGGGGCCGGTTTGCGGTAAACTGGACTGGTTTGGTAGTCTCAGGCATTCATTGAGCACAGTGGAAAGAGGAGGTTTCGTCATGGCAGAGGATAGCAAGTCTTACGGTTTGGCCTGGTTTTTGGCCGGATTAGGTGTTGGCGCTCTTGTCGGCATTCTCTATGCGCCAAAGAGCGGCAAGGAAACGCGCGAGGACATCGCCACGGGAGCTCGCGAGAGCGCCGATTATCTGCGTGCCCGTACGCGCGAGGCTGCTGAGAATGTCAGCGCCATAGTTGATCGCGGCAAGGAGCAGGTAAGCGCCATCGTCGACCGGAGCAAGGAACAGATGAGCGAATACGTCGATCGTGGCCGGGATGCTGTCGATCGCGGACGTGCCCAGTGGGAGGAGTTCGTCGAGCGTGGCAAGAGTCTGGTCGCCGACCAGAGCACACGTGTCACCGCCGCCGTGGACGCTGGCCGTCAGGCATACAAGTCGGCCAGCACCGAGCCCGAAACGCACGAGTACTGAGAGCCGGCGGTTTTAGAGGGCCCACGCCGGGCCTCAGATCTCGTCACCCCTTCCGGCGCTGAACGCGAGCGCGATCGAACCGGGTGCCCGTGCTGGCTCCGGGACAAAAGCCGCTGCCTTCGCGATGGGAGCGTGCTCCATCAGTTATTCGCGAGGCCGCAGAGTTCCTGCGCGAGATCATCACCATGCCAAAGCTAGATAATCAGACCATTCAACTCGCCCTGATCGCACTGGTCGCGTTGGCCATGCTGGTCCAGGCTATCGTTCTGTTCGCCGCATTCATCGCCATGCGCAAGGCGGCGCGCGCCATGGACGAGAAGCTCGAGGCGTTCAGCTCCTCGGTGACTCCGCTCATCGACAATACCCGCGCGCTGGTCACGCGCCTGACCCCGAAGATTGAAGAAACCGCGAACGACCTTGCCGCCCTCACTCATTCCCTGCGCGTGCAGACCGCAGATGTGCAATACGCGGCCAGCGAGATGATTGCGCGCGCGCGCATCCAGGCCGGCCGCCTTGACGCGATGCTGTCTCACGTTCTCGACACTCTCGACCGCACTGGCCACTTCATGACCGATGCGGTCAATAAGCCCATCCGCCAATTCTCGGCGATATTGGCCTCCGTGAAAGCGGTCGTCGAATCGTTGCGCAGCGGAGTGCCCGAGCCTGGTTCGCATTCCAATTCGCGGTCGGGCGATCAAGACATGTTTGTCTAGGGCTCGCCTAGGTTCCTCAATCAACGCGGGGCCGATCGATATAGGTTTGAAAGATGCGGGTACTGGATCCTGCCCAGATCGCGGCCAATGATATTTACAAACTCATGATCGGCATGATTGTGCCGCGGCCCATCGCCTTCGTCTCCACTGTCGATGCGGCCGGTGTCAAAAATCTGGCCCCCTTCAGCTACTTCACCGCGTGCGGCTCCAATCCGCCCGTCGTCTGCTTCTCCACATCTGTCCGTTCCGGCCCACGTCCGTATAAGGACACGCTCGAAAAC
>JBEKAJ010000010.1:0-25113 GCA_050018295.1 Occallatibacter sp.
CTTGGCGCTCATGGCTTACCGCTCGCAATACTCGAACCAATCCGCGGGCACGGGCCTCTTCGTTCCTGAAGAAGAGATTCGCGAGCGCACCTTTGCCGAGGCGCGTCATTACGGCCTCCTCGGCGGCGTCCGCTACGGCGAGCCCTTCGTGCAGAAAGAAGTTGGCCTCGTCGACGACCTCAGCCTCTTGCCCGTTCAGTCCATCTAAAATGGATAGCGGCATTGTTTGAGAAAGGTTGCACCTCAAATCCTTATGACTCAACTCAGCCGCCGGCAGTTTCTTACTACTTCCGCCTTGTCTCTTGCCGCCACGCGCCTTCGCGCGCAGGACCGAAAACAGATCCATGTCAATCTCGTGATTCCAGCCGAGGCCACGGGACTTCACGTGCCCGACGACTTTATCGGCCTCTCCTACGAAGTTGAAGAACTCGCCAATCCGGCTTTCTTCTCCGCTGGGAACTCCGGACTGATTCGCACATTCATGGCTCTTTCTCCGCACGGCGTCTTGCGCCTGGGCGGCAACACCGGCGAGTTCGGCTGGTGGAAAGCCACGCCCGATTCTCCTGAGCCTGAGCATCCGAAGACTCGCGAAGTGGTTGGCGAGCCCAAGGCCAGCTACTATGCTGTCACTCCTGAAGCGGTCCGCAACCTAGCCGCTTTCCTCGAAGCAACCGGCTGGACATGCCTCTATGGCATTAATATGGGAACGAACACTCCTGCCCGCGCCGCCGAAGAAGCCGAATTCGTCGCGAAGACTCTCGGCTCGCGACTGCAGTACTTCCAGATCGGCAATGAAGTCGATTTGTTTGACCGCCACCTGCGCGATCCCCAAACCTGGTCCGCCAAAACTTACCTGACCGAGTGGCTTGCCCTCGCGCGCGCCGTAGCCGCCCGCGTGCCGCGGGCCAGCTTCGGGATACCGGACGTCGCATCCAACATGTCCTGGCTGACCGAGATCGCAAATAATTGGAGTGCGGTCGAGGATCCTCCACACGTCACGACTCTTACGCACCATTACTACTTCGGCGGCCCGGCCACCAATCCCGACGTCAACATTCCCAACCTTCTCAAACCTGCTACCGTGGCCAAGGTCCAGGGCATGGCGGATACGGCTACCGCGGCGGCGGTCAAAATGGGCATCCGCCATCGTATGACCGAGGGCAACACCTGCTATCGCGGTGGCAAGCCCGGAGTCTCCGATGTCTTTGCGGCAGCTCTCTGGGCCGCCGACTATTCGCTCCTCCTCGCCAGCAACAATTACTCGGGCATCAATCTGCATGGCGGCACCGGGACCATCATCGCGAGCGGTCTTGGTGGGTTTCTGCCCGGCGACGTGATGCTCAAAGACCAAGGGGCCACCCCGGAGCAAATCGCCGTACACCCGCACCCGTTCTATACGCCCATCGCATCCATCGGCTCGGAGTATTTGTTGCAGCCCGTTGCTTACGGCCTCAAGTTTGCTGGTTCGCTGAGCGGCGCGACATTGATCCAAGCCGATCTCTCCTCGCAGCTTCAGGCCGCGGGCATCAATGCCACCGCCTACGCGGCAAAGCTCGCGCGCGGTCAATCATCTGTTATTGTCTTGAACAAAGACATGGAAAACGATCTCGCTCTGCGCCTGGATTTTGCTGCTGCCAAATCGGCAGCGGTGGAGATCGAGACGTTGCGCGCGCCGTCCGTCGAAAGCCGTGAAGCTCACATCACCCGGGCGGCGACCCCCGGCCAACTCAACAACGGAAAGTTCACAGTCGCTGTTCCCCATGCCTCCGCTCTTCGCGTCACCGTGGTTTGATCGATCGAAAATCGACATCGGGCGCCTTGCGTGACCTAAACTTTTTGCCTTGACTTGTCATTGCTTTCCCTGCAGTATTTCCCATCAAGCATTGTTGCCGCGCATCGCGCCGCATCCTGTACGTGCGCGAGGTTTGAACAACAGAAGAGCTTCTTCGGAATCGCATATACCGCTCTGGCTCTCAGAAGATGCCGTTGAATGAGAGAAAGCCGATGCCGCAGACCTGGAACCCGGAAAGCTACGGCCGCGACGGCGCATTCGTCCATGAACTGGCAGGGGGCGTGCTCGAGTGGCTGTCCGCCCAACCTGGCGAGCGCATCCTCGACCTTGGTTGCGGCGACGGGCAATTGACGAAACGGATTGCCGATACCGGCGCCAGCGTCGTCGGCATCGACGCTTCGCCGGAAATGGTAGCTGCGGCGCGCGCGCGCGGAATTAAAGCCGACAACGGACCTGCCGAGAAACTGCCCTATCCCGACCACACCTTCGAAGCTGTCTTTTCCAATGCTGTACTACACTGGGTCCGTGGCCAGGATGAGATGCTCACTCAGGTCCGTCGCGTGCTTCGTCCCGGCGGACGCTTTGTCGCCGAGATGGGCGGCCACGGCAACATCGCGACTATCCGCGTCGCCTTCGCGGCCGTGGTCGCGCGCCACGGATTTACCTCGCTTGGCGATCGCGGCAACTACTATCCCACGGTGGAGGCTTACAGCCGCCGGCTGGAGCGTCACGGCTTCGCAGTTAAGAAGATCTCTCTCTTTGCTCGCCCCACGCTCCTTCCCGCAAGCGGCATGGTCGGCTGGTTGAACACCTTCTACCGCGGTGCCCTCGACTCTCTTCCCGAGCAACTCCGCGAAACAGCCGTCAAAGAAACTGTGGCGTCGCTCGCTCCGGTCCTGCTTGATCACGATGGCCGCTGGACCGCGGACTATGTGCGGCTCCGCTTCATCGCAACCGTTTGAAACTCATTCATAGAGCGCAAACCAGCAGCGGTCTGAATAAGTCATCGTATAAGTTGCGACTTATTGGCCAGGAAATAATTCCAAAATTCCTTGCATTTCTTCAGAACTTATGGCAAAGTAATCACTGCGTAGGAGAACGCCCGATGATCGTCAAAACGCAAAACTCGATGCGTAGGCTGGTATGGCTCGAACTGAGCTCAACCGGCCGCCGGGCGCGGTCTTTCTATCTGCCGTAGTCCGTTGCGGCCAACCTCCTGCGTATCCCGCATGAATACTGGGTCTTCCCGAGTGGCGTAGAAGCCAGCTTCATCGCCTCGACAACGCTAATCTGTCTTCGTCTGTTCCCTCGGGGAATTGGAGTCTGAGTTAGTTTCGCTGTTTCTTTTGGCGCCGCGATAAGTTATACGGCGTCTTTAGAGGTCTTATGTCTCTAAGTGAGGTTTTCTACGTAGGTCGCACCGGTGGTGATGAAACGAGTTACTTCCTGCCACGAAATGCAGGGTGAAGGAATCCCTGCAGGAGCGGGCCATTTCTGGTACACGCCAGAAGCGGAGCTTCTCAACTCTTTTCGCTTGTTCCCCGGCGCAACTTTTTCGACGGGCAGTTGTTTGACATTTCGTTTGGCCGGTGGTGTAGGGCGCGGTTACTTCGCCTGTTAAGCCGGATACGCGGGTTCGATTCCCGCACGGAACGTGAGTTCCGGTAGTTCAGTGGCAGAACGCCGTTACCGTCCCGCTTGTTCCCCGGTCACAACTTCAACCGACGACGCATTCGTCCAAACCCAGGAAAAAGACCGGTGGTGTAGGCAACGGATACTTCGGGAGCGGAGAATGCGGGTTCGAATCCCGCCGCGATTGGCGCAACCAGTCGCGTGGTGTAACGGCAGGACATCCGATAATTCTGCTGCCGCTTGTTCCCCGGTCACAACCTCAACTGACGAGGCAATCGTCCAAAACCAAATAAACGGCCGGTGGCGTAGGTAGCGGTTACTTCGCTTGATACGCCGGAGGCGCGGGTTCGATTCCCGCGGCGAGCTGCGAGGCTCGAAAGCTCTGTGGTCAGAGCGCCGCAAAAAGTCCGCCACCGCTTGTACCCCGGCCGGAATTACAAAACCAGAGTCGAACCATCTTGGAACCGCAATCTTCCAGTCGACGCGACCAGCAGGGAGCGGCGACCCTGAATGCGGTAAGAAAGGGCACTCTAACTCTGGTTTTGCCTTCAACCTCTGGATCGTCCGGATTAGAAACGAATTTGTCATGAGCAAAGTGAATGTCAAGAACGGTTCGCCGTTCAGCAGCGAACATCTCTGCCGAAACTGCTGGAATGGCCAGGTTACGACTGGCTATCGCGAATCCGACGTCTGGGTGATCTGCACCAACTCAAGTCCGGCAAGGATGGTTCCGTTTCCGGTCGAAGAATGCACTGATTTCTGGGATCGCAACCGGCCCAACTGGGATCAGATGGAAGATCTGGCGATCAGCTTCAGCGAGACCCGCACGAGGCCGATCCGCGGATTTGCCGGAACCGGTTTCTCACAGCTCCCCGCAGCCGCAGGTGGCGACGACGAGGGCAAACAGGACGAGGCGGCGATCACTCGCTGACCTCAAACCAAAACCAGAATCAACCGCCGGTGGCGCAGGGCACGGATACTTCAATGGTAGAAGCCGGCCTTTCAGGCCGGAGTGCAGGTTCGAATCCTGCCGCCCTGATCCGCAGTAATGCAGATCAGGGTGTCAAATCCCGCTTCCGACAATTCCCCGGCGCGTTATTGTTGGTTCACTTGGAAAGGAGGCGCACGATGCGCCTGAACATCTTCAAGCCCAAGCTGCGCCCGCGCACTCACGAGGGAGCACGGGCCAGCGTCATCACTGCCGAGCAGGCCCTGCGCCGCTCTGTCCTCTCCTGCATGTTGTGGGAGGGCGAGTTTTACGAGGACGGCGTGCAGATCGCCGGCCGCATTCATGAGCTGGTTCCGCAGGTCGACGCCGAAACGGTTGCCGCGCTGGCCGTCGAGGCCCGCGAGCGAATGAAGCTGCGCCACGCACCGCTCCTGTTGGTCCGCGAGATGGCGCGTCACGCCACGCATCGTGGCCTGGTGGCTGATACGCTCGCGCGCGTCATCCAGCGCGCCGACGAACTCGGCGAGTTCATCGCCATCTACTGGGCCGGTGGGCGTCAGCCGCTTTCCGCGCAGGTCAAGAAGGGCCTGGCCACTGCATTCGGCAAGTTCGACGAGTACGCTCTGGCCAAGTACGACCGCGCCGGCGCTGTTCGCTTGCGCGACGTGCTCTTTCTCGGCCATGCGCGACCTGCCAATGAGGCGCAAGCTGCATTGTGGAAGCGCCTGGTCGATGACCAGCTGGCCACGCCCGACACCTGGGAGGTTGCGCTCTCTGCCGCCGGTCGCGGCGAGGGCGCCGAAGGCAAGGGGGAGGTTGCCAAGCGCGAAGTGTGGGAGCGCCTGCTCGCCGATCGTAAGCTCGGCGCGCTGGCGCTGTTGCGTAATCTCCGCAACCTGCATCAGGCTGGCGTGAGCGAAGAGCTGGTGCTCAGCGCGCTTGCTGAAATGAAGACGGATCGGGTTCTTCCCTTCCGTTTTCTGGCTGCCGCGCGGTCGGTTCCGCAGTGGGAACAGCCTCTCGAGTTTGCGATGTTTCGCTCGCTCGAAGGTCGCGCTGCCAGCCTGCCCGGCCACACCGTGCTGCTGGTCGACGTCTCCGGCTCCATGGAGGCGCCGCTGTCGCGCCGTTCCGAGATGCGCCGCACCGACGCTGCCTACGGCCTCGCCATCCTGCTGCGCGAAATCGCCTAGAAGGTCACCATCTACTCCTTCTCCGATGAAGCAAAGCTGGTGCCGTCGCGCCGTGGTATGGCGCTGCGCGACGCGCTCGATGCGAGCCAGCCGCACTCAGGAACGTACCTCGGTAAGGCGCTGAGCCACGTCGAGGCCGAAAACCGTGCCGGCTGCGACCGGCTCATCGTCATCACCGACGAGCAGTCGCACGACAATGTCCCCGCGCCGCGCGGTAAGGGCTACGTGATCAACGTGGCTTCGAACCGCAACGGTGTCGGCTACGGCCCATGGACTCACGTCGACGGCTGGAGCGAAGCGGTGGTCGAGTACATCGCCGAGCTCGAGGCTGCCACGGGCAAGCCGGGCGTCTGATCGCGTCCGATCATCAACGAACAGACTTCGGGGAGCAGCCACATCAAGGCGGCTCCCCGATTCTTCTCAGCGCTAGCAATCACTCGGCTGCCAGCAACTTTGTCCGGAAGAACAAGCCGGCAACAATCCCGCCCAGGCTGGGAAAGACCAGGAATAACCACAACTGCTTGAGTGCCTGACCGCCCACAAACAGCGCCGGCCCAAGGCTCCGCGCCGGATTCACGCTGACGCCGGTGATGTGAATCCCAAAGATGTGGATCGCCAGCAGCGTGATGCCGATAGCCAGCCCCGCGAATCCAGCCGGCGCGCTCTTCTGCGTCGACCCCAGGATCACGATCACGAAGATCATGGTTGCGAAGAACTCGAATAGGATGGCCGATGGTGTGTTGTATCCGCCCTGATAGCCGGGCCCCCAGCCGTCCTGGCCAAGACCGTTCACCGCAAGGCTGTATCCCGTAGTGCCGACGGCAATCATCAGCAGCAACCATGCCGCGAGAATCGCACCCACAAACTGCCCTACCCAGTAGCCGATCATCTCGCCGAAGCTCATCCGCCCAGCAACCCAGACGCCCAGGCTTACCGCCGGGTTCACGTGGCCGCCTGATACGGGCCCGATCCCATAGATCGCTGCGACCTGCGCCAGCCCGAAGGCGAAGGCGATGCCCAGAATGCCCACCTTATCGCCGGCAATCACCGCCGTTCCGCAGCCAAAAAGCACCAGAATGAATGTGCCAACCAGCTCTGCGAGGTATTTCTTCATACTTCCTCCTTCTTCGTAATCTCGAACGAGTTTATTGCTTGCGGTGCCCACACAGCCGAGCCCGCGTCTGGGAAATACAGAACGCACCCCGAACACGGAAGCGCATTCCATGAGGTCTGCAAATTGCGTCAACGCAGTCTTGCAGACGCGCTACGGCGCAGTCAAGATAAAATCTGGTCACGATGAGGTGCAGCCATTCAATTGAAACTCCCGCGCAGGAGACATTCACCTGCTGGAAATCTTCACCGCATTCACCCCAATTCATGCTGTCTTGCGCTGCTCGCTGTGCTAACGTTCAAACGTGAGCGTCGGCGCACCTGGCAATGTTGAAGCCAAGAAGTCCGGCTCGGGCAGGCGCCTCTTGCCCGGACTGGCCCTGAAAGATGGTTTGATCCGCCATCCCTTTGATCTGGAATTTGGCGTGCGCACCAGCGGCCTCGTTGCGGGCCGCTATCTCGGCTCCGGCCACCGTCACGATCGCCATGTAACGGCCTATTACGCCGTCGCGCCATCCGTCTTTCAAGGGATGATTGTGCGCTGGCGCCGCTGCCGCCCGCTCGCACCCATGGACGAATACACGTTTATCGATCTCGGCGCCGGCATGGGTCGCGCGATGTTGCTGGCCGCCGCTTATCCCTTTCGCAGCGTAGTTGGAGTCGAATTGCATCCCACGCTGGCGCGCATCGCCCGCAGGAATCTCGCGCTTTGGCGCGCTGCAAAGCGCACCCGCGTGCCGATGCGCATGCATTGCCGCGACGCCGCGGATTTCCCGCTCCCCGCGGGACCATGTGTCGCATTTCTCTTCAATCCCTTTGGCGCGCCTGTGCTGCGCTGCGTTTTGCGCGCATGGAGCCGGACTCTCCCCGAACGCGCCGGTCTGTTGGATATTCTGTACGTCAACAACGAGCAGGAGGACGTACTGAGGCGCGAACCGGGATTTGAGCGGCTCTTCCATGGCCAGATCAGCCGCTCACACGCCGATGCTGTTGCCGATCGCACGATTCTCAAGCGCCAGCCCGGCGCCGAATATGCGGCGCCAGGATGGGAGGACTGCTCGATCTATCGTTGGGTCGGGACGGAACCGGCGGCCAGACGGCGGTGATTCCAGTTCGCCCGGTAAGCGCTTTCCAGATTGTCAACCCAAGTGCGCCGCAGTAAGATTGCGGGGTCATGAACAAGCCAAACGCTGTTGCCGCTTTCTTTGCTTCCACTCTTCTTCCCTTCAGCCTGCTCGCCCAGTCGCCTTCACTCACCATTCAGGTGGACCATCCCACTGCCACGGTCAGCCCCACTCTCTATGGCCTCATGACCGAGGAGATCAACTACTCTTACGACGGCGGAATCTACGCCGAGCTGATTCGCGACCGAACGCCCAGCCAGGCATGGGACGCGCTCAGAGTGTGGCCGATGGTGGCTCGCGGCGACTCCATCGTCAACGTCTCCGCCGATGACTCCAATGGGCCGAGCCCCGCACTCATGCGCAGCCTCAGGGTAACCGTTTCCAAGGCCAGTGAATTCTCGCCCGCCGGAGTTGAGAACGGCGGCTATTGGGGCATTCCCGTGCGCCCGCACACCGTTTACAGCGGATCTTTCTACGCCATGACCGACACCCCGGGCATTCCCGTCACTGTCACGCTCCAGAACGATCAAACTGGCGTCATTGCCGCCTCGGCCACAGTCACCGGCCTCACCGGCGAGTGGAGTCGCTTCACTTACACGCTCAAGACTGGCGACGTGCCTATTTCGTCGAACAACCATCTCATCCTCACCATCGCCAAGCCGGCGACAGTCTGGCTCAATCTCGTCTCGCTGTTCCCGCCCACGTATCACGACCGCCCTGGCGGCAATCGCGCCGACATCATGAATCTGCTCGCCGGAATGCAGCCAAAATTTCTGCGCCTGCCCGGCGGCAACTATCTTGAAGGCGAACACATCGCCGAGCGCTTCGACTGGAAGAAGACCATCGGCCCGTGGGTCGACCGCCCCACGCACATGAGCCCCTGGCACTATCGCTCGTCCGACGGCATGGGCTTGCTCGAGTTCCTCGAGTGGTGCGAAGACCTCAAGATGCAACCGGTCCTCGCCGTCTATGCCGGATACTCGTTGGCACAGGAACACGTCGATCCCGGTCCCGCGCTCGAACCTTACGTGCAGGACGCGCTCGACGAAATCGAGTACGTCACTGGCGGCGCCGATACGAAATGGGGCGCCGAGCGCGCCAAAGACGGCCACCCCGCTCCTTTCCCGCTCCGCTACATCGAAGTCGGCAATGAAGATCAATTCGATCGCTCTCACTCCTACGACGGCCGCTTTGCGCAGTTCTATCACGCCATCAAGCAGCGCTTTCCCGATCTCCAGATCATCGCTACCACTCCGGTAAAGAGCGTGACACCCGACGTTCTCGACGAGCACTTCTATATGTCCGCTGCGCAATCCTTTTCTGAAGCGCATCATTACGACGGCGCCGACCGCAACGGACCGAAGATCTTTGTCGGCGAGTGGGCCACGCGCGAAGGCGACCCCACGCCGAACCTTGAAGCCGCTTTGGCCGACGCTGCCTGGCTAACGGGCCTCGAGCGCAACAGCGATCTGGTCATCATGTCCAGCTACGCGCCACTTTTCGTCAACGTCAATCCCGGTGGCATGCAGTGGGCACCCGATCTCATCGGCTACGATGCGCTCATGAGTTACGGCTCGCCCAGCTACTTCGCGCAGGTCATGTTCTCCACTCATCTCGGAACCGAAATCGTCCCCGCGGCGCTCGACAACGCGCCACCACGCGTCTTTGTTTCCGCGACGCGCGACGAGAAGACGCATAAGCTCTTCATCAAAGTGGTCAACGCAACAACAGCCTCGCAGCCGCTCGCCATCGCGCTCACCGGCGTGAATAAGCTTGCTCCGCAGGCCACGCTCACCACCATGAGCGGCAAAACCCCCAACGCAACCAACAGCATCACGCACCCTGACGCGATCGTCCCGATCACGCACACAGTCTCCGTCGCGGGTCCGAAGTTCACGCAAAACTTTGCGCCCTATTCAGTCAATGTGTTGGAGCTAAGCTACTAACTCCCGCTTCCGCGCGAGAATGCATGGCTCGAGCCTGCTTCCAGTCTCCGCGCAACTCGGGTAAAGTAAGTTCATCGTGATTATCGATTTCGCCAGGCGCGCGCACGACCATAACTGGGAGATGGATCCCATCACGCGCTCCCTGCTCGACACAGATTTCTACAAGCTTCTCATGCTCCAGTTCATCTGGAAGAATTTCCCGCGGACGCGGGCCACCTTCACCCTCATCAATCGCACCTCCTCGGTGCGCCTGGGCGATATGGTCAACGTGGCGCAGTTGCAGGAGCAACTCGAAGCCACGCGCTACCTCCGCTTCCGCAAATCGGAGCTCGTCTGGCTTGCCGGCAACACATTCTATGGCCGCCGCGGCATCTTCGAGCCCGCATTTCTCGATTGGCTAGAGCACGACTTCCATCTCTCTGAATACGAGCTCTCCATCCACGATGGCCAGCTGCAGATTCGCTTTGAGGGACTCTGGTCCGGAACCTCGATGTGGGAGATTTACGCCCTGTCGGAAATCGGCGAACTGAAGACGCGCGCCGCGCTCAAGCCTTTGAGCGAACTGGAGCTCGACATTCTTTACGCGCGCGCCAAAACCCGCCTCTGGGAAAAGATGGAGCGCCTGCGCGGCGTTCCCGATCTCAGCATCAGCGACTTTGGCACGCGCCGCAGGCACAGCTTTCTCTGGCATGAATATGTCGTTGACTCCATGCGCGACACAATCGGCGACTGCTTCTCCGGAACCTCGAACGCTTACCTCGCCTACAAGCACGATCTTGAAGCCATCGGCACCAACGGCCACGAGCTTCCCATGGCCATGGCTGCTCTCGCCCGCGATGACGAGGAGCTGTGCGGCTCTCAGTACGCGCTGCTCGAACTGTGGCAGCAGAGTTATCAGGGCGAATTGCTCATCCTGCTCCCAGACACCTTCGGTACCACGCAGTTTCTGCGCGGCGCTCCCGATTGGGTCGCCAACTGGACGGGCCAGCGCGTCGACAGCAAAGATGCTTATCTCGCCGGTGACGAATACATCGCGTGGCTCGAGCGCCACGGACGCGATCCGCGCCAAAAGCGGCTCATCGCCAGCGACGCCCTCGATGTCGAGCAGATTCTCGGCCTTCACGCCTACTTCGCAGGAACGCTGCTCAACGGAGCCTCGCCCGACGACTTCCGCTCCGCTAGCGACTTCCACGATCCCCGCCGCTGGATTCCCAATCGCCGCATTCGCTTCAGCGCCGGCTGGGGCACTCTCCTCACCAACGATTTTCGCGGCTGCAATCCTCAGGGCAACGACGGCTTCAATCCCGTCGGCCTCGTCTGCAAGTTGAGCGAAGTCGACGGCAGGCCCGCGGTCAAGCTCTCTGACAACTACTCGAAGGCCCTGGGCGATGCGAAGGAAGCCGAGCGCTACCGGCGCGTCTTCGGCGTGGCCGGCTTGGCTGACGTTCCCGTGCTCACCTAAGACTGGTCTTGGAAGCTGCGTTCACTCGCTGGCTTACTCGGAGATCTATTGCTCGGAATAGGCTCTGAATGAGAAAAGCTCGTAAGGTCTTTAAAGAGTTTTTAACCTGAGCGTCAACACTTGTTCACGCTGGATTCTTAAAGTCAATCCGTCTCACTTCCCGTTTTCGGATTCAACCCCTTTGGAGGCTAACGTGAATCACAAATCTGCCCACAGGTGTCTGTGGACCCTCTCTTTTCTTGTCTGCCTGTTCGTTTCTTCCGCAAGTATCGGCCTTTTGCACGGACAAAGCACCAACGGCACCATCCAGGGAACCGTCACAGATCCGGCCGGACAGGCGATGCAGGGCGCCAACGTGGCCGTGGTAACCGAGTCCAGTGTAGTGCAACGTGTTGTCACCGGCGCCGATGGCAAGTTTGTCGCAGCCGGACTACCTGCCAACACCTATATAGTTGAGATTTCGGCAACCGGCTTCTCCACGCAGATTCGGCATGAAGTCGTGGTCGCCGCTGGAGCTACCGTAAGCTTACCCGTGACTTTGACCATCGCATCGGTTTCTGAAGAAGTAACAGTCGAGGCGGAAGGAGATACTTCCATCGCCGCGCAGCTTGCCCCGGTCAAGTCCGTGCTCGACGCCGGTTCGGCGCGCACTGAGATCACCAGCAACTATGTCAGTGAGTACACCTCGCCAGTGACCGACTTCGCAGACATCATCCAGGCTGCCCCCGGCACCGTCAGCTACACCACCAACGGTATCGGGAACGGTCAGGCCAAGATCTTTTTCCGCGGCTTCGTCGACGACGACTACTCCATGACCTGGGACGGCGTCCCCTTCAACGACTCGAACGACCCCAGCCACCACTCCTGGGCCTACGTTCCTGCCGCGGCTATCGGCTATGTGGACTTCGACCGCAGCCCCGGCACGGCCTCCGATATCGGTACTTCCAACTTCGGCGGCACCATTCACTTCTTCTCGCCCAGACTCGGCGACGAAGCTCACGTGCATGGCGATGTGACCTACGGCTCCTGGAACACCTACCAGGTGCTCGGCGACATCAACTCGGGCAGCTTCATGCACGGCAAGGCCCACTTCTGGTTAAATGGCGACTACCAGAGCTCGGACGGCTACCAGACCTTCTCGCCCAAGCAGGACGTGGCCGCGACCGCCAAGTTCGACTACCGGTTCAGCGACCGCACCGACCTAAGCGTGATCGGCACCAACATCATCCTCGACGCATTCCAGAACAACGATCCGACTCGCCGCCAGCTCCTCCATCACGGCGACAATTACCTCTACGAAAACAACATGCTAAATGCGGACGGCAGCTATAACGCCCAGTACTGGCGCTACTCGGTCTACCATGTGCCGTCCTTCTTCGACGTGATTACCTTCAACCACGACTTCGGAAAGGGCTGGAAGCTCGATACCAAGACCTATACCTATGGCTACTCCAACCACCAGCACTACCAGAACAACACGGATAACGACCTGACCCTCGACCCGGCGAACCTGATAACCACGACAATCGAAGAAACGGTCGGCGGCCCCGACCAGCCAGGTTGGAAAGTCGGCAAGACGCCAACCGGTATCGATAAGCTGAACCAGTATGCCCGCGGCGGCGAGATTGCGGCCCTCAGCTATGCCACCAAGTGGGGCGTCTTCCGCACCGGTTCCTGGTACGAGCTCACCGACACCATGCGCCAACAGATTTACACCGACCCGATCACCTGGGTCCAATCGCCGTACCTCAACGACATCAAGTTCCACGAGCATTTCTACACCCAAGCCGTCCAGCCCTATGCCGAGTTCCAATTGGTCTCAATCCCGCGTTGGACCATCACCGCCGGTGTCAAGGACGCCTTCTTTCGCATGAACCTGACCCAGTGGGCGGACGGCCATACGATCGGCGTGCTTCCTACGCTCGAGCCGTCCTCCTGTCCAACCGTCTCAGGTACACTTCCTCTGGCCGCCACTGGCACTCTAGCATCAAGTTGCCCTGCAACCACCCAGCACACCCACAATTACAACTCCATCCTCCCCGAGGTCGAGGCCAACTACCGCATCAACAACAACTGGTCGGCTTACGGCCAGTATGGCCGCGGCAGCATCGCTCCCTTCAGCGCCGTCTTCGACACAGCGGGTGCAGAGACCCAAGTTACGCCGCCGCCAACCATCGCCGATACTTACCAGGGTGGCACGGTGGTGAAATTGAACCGATTTGCGTTCGACGCCGACGTCTACCACATCCACTTTATGAACACCTACTCCACCTACACGGTTCCGACCAGCTGCGGCTGTGCCGATGCGGGTTTCAGCTACACCTACGCCAACCCCGACTCCAATACCAACGGTTTTGAAGCCGAAGGCAACTACGCTGTAACCAACAGCCTGAGCTTCAACGCCAACGGCACCTTTGGCGTCGCCAAGTACGATGCCGCCGCCGCGCAGCCTGCTGTCACCGACTCGACCGGTACGATCATTACCCCCGCCACCTCCGCCACTCCCGAGGCCTGGGTCGCTTCAGCCCCGCACGATACAGAGGCGATGGGCATGACCTACCAGGAGAGAGGTTTTGACTTCGGCATGTTCGGCAAGCGCATCGGCTCGCGCTGGGCCGACATCAAGAGCTTTCACCAAACTGTTCCCGAGGAGCCGTTCTGGATGAGCAATATCTTCCTGAACTACAACGTACACAGCCGCTCGCTCTTCGATGGCTCCAAGATCAAGCTCAGCATCAACAACCTCTTCGACGATCACAGCATCGTTGCCAACAGCGCGGCCAACGACGCCAGCGCCTATCCGGGCATCGCCACTCCAACCAAGGTCACGCAGAGCCTTCAGCTCTACTCTCCAAGCTGGAATGACAGCATCGAGAAGCAAGCCGGCCGCGCGATCATGATCACCTTCCAGATCGGCCTCACCCGCCACGAGCGCTAAACCATTCCACCACGCAACTGTGGCGCAAAACCCAAGGCCTTCCTGCGAACCTTCGCCGGAAGGCCTTTGGTCCTCTCAGGCGGTAGTAGTCTGATCTTCAGATGGCCCACTCGACCACTCTGTTTGCAACTCAGCTCCGCCATGAGCTCATCGCCCGCAATCGTCTCTTCGCGCGCGGGCGCGCGCATGTAGAAGGCTACGGAAGTGCGCCGGTGATTGTGTACGCGCCAGAAGGCGGCCGCCACGGGAACTTTTTTGACGCTGCCTTCACTTCCATCGCCGCACACGCCGATTGGATGCGCCGCTTTGACAAAGTCCACGCTCAGGCGGCGCGTTCGCTGCCCAAATCGCAACTCGACCCCGCGCGGCGTTGGCGCGAGATCGACTCTTCCATGAGCTCCGACGCCCTGCTTATGAACATCTTCTGTACGCCCGGCGTCGCCGATTCCCTGGCCGTTCGCAATGCGCTGGGCGTCGACGGCGAGGCCGCTCCGATCTTTGGCTGGAAGGCCCGCGTGCCCCTCGCGAAGGGCCGCTTCGACCGCACCGAGGTCGATATGCGGTTCGGCGATCTCTTGGTGGAGGCCAAATTGACCGAAGTCGGCTTCCAAACTCGCACCGCCGCCATCGTCGAAGCCTACCGCGACTTCGACGCTGTCTTCGACCGCGATAATCTCCCTCGTGTCGAAATCGAAACATCGCGCTGGATGCGGGCCAGCGAGTTTCCTGAGAATAATTCGCAGGAATTTGAAAGCATCGTTGCCGATCCCGCCCTCATCTCAACCGTTGACACGAGTTTTCGACCGCCCGGTGAGCCCGGGTACGCCGGCTATCAACTCATCCGCAATGTGTTAGCCGCTTATGCCACCGACTGCAGCTTCTGCGTCATTCACGACGAGCGCCGCCCCGATCTGCGCGAGCAATGGTTTCAAATTATGGCCGCGGTTAAGAGCGCCGCATTGCGCGTGCGCATGAAGGTTCTTACCTGGCAAGAGCTGGCCGCTCTGCTCCCCGCATTGCTCCAGGAGTTCCTCGATGTGAAGTACGGCATCGTCGCGCCAGGCAACACGCCTTCGCCCATCGGCGAGCCCATGGAACTCGCGGAATGATCCGCTCCGCAGCCCTCACAGCCCCAGAATCTTCCGGTTGCTCTCCGCATCCGTCTCACCGCCCGCAAAATCGTCGAACGCCCGATCCGTCACGCGAATGATCTGCTCGCGTACGAACTTCGCGCCTTCCGCCGCACCCTGCTCGGGATGCTTGATGCAACACTCCCACTCCACCACGGCCCAACCCGCATAGTCGTACTGCGCCATCTTGCTGAAGATCTGCCTGAAATCGATCTGCCCATCGCCGAGCGAGCGGAAGCGTCCCGGCCGGTCGATCCAATCCTGATAGCCGCCGTAAACTCCCGACCGTCCGTTCGGCCGGAACTCCGCGTCCTTCACATGAAACGCCCGCACGCGATCGTGATAAAGATCGAGGAAGGCCAGATAATCCATCTGTTGAAGCACCATATGGCTCGGATCGTACAAGATGTTCGCGCGCGAATGGTCGCCCACCGCGCTGAGAAACCGTTCGAAGGTCGCGCCGTCGTGCAAATCCTCGCCGGGATGCAGCTCAAAGCACACATCCACTCCCGCATCGTCGAATGCATTCAGAATCGGCAGCCACCGCCGCCCCAACTCCTTGAACGCCTCATCGATCAGTCCCACTGGCCGCTGCGGCCATGGATAGAAAAATGGCCACGCCAGCGCACCGGAGAACGTTGCGTGCGCCTTCAGTCCCAGGTTCCTGCTTGCCTTCGCCGCCCACCACAACTGCTCAACGCCCCACGCGGTTCGAGCTTTTGCATTCCCTGCGAGCTCCGCTGGTGCAAAGCCGTCGAGCAGCGTGTCTAAGGCCGGATGGCTCGCCACAAGTTGCCCCTGCAGATGCGTCGAAAGCTCCGTGACCGCGAGTCCCGCACCCGCAGCAATGCCATTCACTTCGTCGCAATACGTCTGGCTCTCGGCGGCGCGCTCCAGGTCGAAGAGCCTCCGGTCCCAGCTCGGAATCTGTATCCCCACGTAGCCGTGAGCCGCTGCCCACTTCGCCATGCCCTCCAAAGTGTTGTACGGCGTCTCATCCCCGGCAAACTGCGCCAGAAAAATCCCCGGTCCCTTGATCGTTTTCATGGCATTTCTCCGTTATGGATCATTTCTCGCAATTGGCATCCGGCCGCAGATCGATTGGCCTCGAATTCGGCCGCCCATCAAAGCGCATCGTGTCAGCACATCAAAACTAGGAGCTAGAAGCTAGAAGCTGGTAGCTTGCTCTTAGAACTCAACCCAGCCTTCTCTGCGGTTGCTTTCAATTACGCGCTCCATGAAGCGCATTCCCCTCACGCCCGCTCGAATACCGGGCAGCGTGACCGGCAATGAATGCCCCTTCCCTTCTTTCCATGCGATGATCGCATCGGCAAACTCGCGATAGAGTACGGCGAAGGCCTCAAGGTACACCTCGGGATGACCGGCCGGAGTGCGCGCCGCAGCCGTTGCATCGCTGCCCAGATAACTCGCCGCCGCGTGGTAAATCTCCTCCGGCCTGTCGAGCCACTTCACCGTGAGCCGGTTCGGATCTTGTTGCCGCCACTCCAGCGACCCCTCTTCGCCGTAGATGCGCAGGAACAATTCGTTCATCTCGCCCGCAGCCACCTGCGAACAGGCAAGAGTTCCGGCCGCGCCGTTGCTCATCCTCACAAACGCATTGCAATCGTCGTCCAGCTTGCGCCCCGGCACCACGGAACGCAGCGTCGCGTTGATTGCCGTCACCTCCAGGCCGCTGACATATTCGAGCAAATGAAACGCATGCGTGCCGATGTCGCCGATGGCGCCGCCGGGTCCGTTGCGTGCGGGATCGGTCCGCCACTCCGCCTGTTTCTGGCCATTCGCCTCGATCGGCCGGCTTAGCCATCCCTGAAAATACTCCACGGCCACCTTGCGAATCTTCCCCAGCTTGCCTGCCGCGCACATCGCCCGCGCCTCGCGCACCATCTGGTAGCCCGCATAGGTGTGCGTCAATCCGTAGGGCAGCCCCGCCTTTGCCACTGCGGCTTCCAGCTCCAGCGCCTCTTCATACGTCGCCGTCGCCGGCTTGTCGCTCATCACCGGAATGCCCGCCCCAAGCGCGGCCCGCGCGATCGGCAAATGCAGATAATTCGGCGTCACAATCGCTACGAAGTCGATCCTATCCGCCCGCTTGCGTTCGGCCTCGATCATTTGCCTGTAATCCGCATAGGCGCGCGCTGGGTCGATGTGGAACTTCAAGCCCGCTTCGCGCGAGCGCTCCGCCGATTGCGAGAAGGCTCCCGCAACCAGCTCGATCTTTCCATCCAGCTCCGCCGCGATGCGGTGTACAGGGCCAATGAACGCGCCCGGTCCCCCGCCTACCATCCCCATCCGAAGTTTGCGCTCTTCCCCCATCGCTCCTTCTCTTCTCCGGCCCGTCAGCGACTGATTTTCGTCGTTGGAGTCGCCCGAGCCCTTACTCTCTCGTTCCCTTGCTTTCTCGGTCCCCTGTTCCCTTGGTCCCTGCCGGGGTCCCCAGCGGCTCTGCCGTTGGGGTGGCTCGTTCCCTGTTTCTTAGCTGTTCACCCCACTCGCCAGGTAGCCGCCGTCCACGGCAATCACTTCGCCGGTCACAAATCCCGCAGCCTCTGACGCCAGAAAAATCGCCGGGCCCACTACCTCGCGAAGTTTCCCAAAGCGATGCATCGGCGTCCGCATCAGTTGCTCCTCGCCTCGCTGCGTTCCCTTCAGGAACGGGGCGCTCATGTCGGTCGTGAACACGCCTGGCGCAATCGCGTTCACATTCACGCCAGACTCCGCCAGCTCAATCGCCAGCGTCTTGGTCAGCGAGGCCACCGCGCTCTTGCTCGCCGCATAAGCCGCCAAATGATACGACCCGCGAAACGCAGTCAACGACGCCACATTGATGATCCGTCCATAGTGAGCGTCCGCCATCGTGCGCCCAAATATCTGGCAGGCGCGCATGGTTCCAGTCAGGTTGGTCTCGATAATCTTTGACCACTCGGCCTCGTCCTCGTCGAGCGTTGCCGCCATCTTGGCCGTGCCCGCCGCGTTCACCAGAATGTCCACCTTGCCGAACGCCGCTATCACCGCATCGTGCAATCGCTGGATCGATTCTCGGTCGAGGACATCGCACACCACGCGCAACGTGCGCCCGCCCAGCGCCTCAATCTCCCTGGCCGCCTCATCCACATGCTCCTTCGTCCGCGAGCTCACCACAACATCCGCGCCGGCCTCGGCGAATCCCAGCGCGATCTCGCGCCCCAGTCCGGTCGTCCCGCCGGTGATCACTGCAACCCGCCCGGTTAAATCGAAGAGCTCTTGCCCCTTCAATCCTTCCTCCCGCCCGCCGCGCTTGCCTGGTGATCCTCGCCGCGCAATCCTCGGCGTCAGTTCGCAATTTCAATCACACCTAGCCTAAATGATGCCTCCCGCAGCGGTCTTGCACGCCGCTGCCCGCTCACCGCTCCCGCCACGGTGAGCTAAAGTATTCATTGACCATGAAACCGCTCTCGATCCCCGATTCCACGCGCCGCTGGGACTGCCTCAGCCTCGGCGAGGTCATGCTTCGACTCGATCCCGGCGAGGGCCGCATTCACACCGCGCGCCAATTCCAACTGTGGGAGGGCGGCGGCGAGTACAACGTAGCCCGCGGCCTGCGCCGCTGCTTCGGCCTGCGCACTGCCATCGCTACCGCGCTCGCCGACAATCCCGTCGGCCGCCTCGTCGAAGACTTCATCCTCCAGGGTGGCGTCGACACTTCGCTCATCCGCTGGGTTCCTTACGACGGTGTCGGCCGCACCGTGCGCAACGGCCTCAACTTTACTGAGCGCGGCTTCGGCTTGCGCGCGGCCGCCGGCTGCTCCGACCGCGGCCACACCGCCATCAGCCAGGTCAAGCCCGGCGACTTCGATTGGGAGTCGATTCTAGGTCCGCAAAATGGCTCACGCTGGCTCCATACCGGCGGCATCTTTGCGGCGCTCTCCGCTTCCACCGCCGAAGTCGCCGTCGAAGCCATGGACGCCGCCCGCAATTTTGGCACGCCCATCTCCTACGATCTCAACTTCCGCGACTCGCTCTGGAAGTCCATCGGCGGCAAAGCCAAGGCGCAAGAGGTCAACCGCGAGCTCGTCGGCAAAGTTGACGTGCTACTCGGCAACGAAGAAGATTTCTCCGCCATGCTCGGCATCGCCATCAAAGGCGTCAGCGAAGACTTCGCCGAGCTGCCTATCGCCGGCTATGAAGAGATGCTCCGCGAAGTTGCTGCCGCGTATCCCAACCTGAAGCTCGTCGCCAGCACGCTGCGCACTGTGCAAACGGCCAGCCGCAATGCCTGGGGCGCGATTGCTCTCTATGAGAACAAGATCGTTCACGTCCCGCAGCACGACATTGACATTCTCGATCGCGTGGGCGGCGGCGACAGCTTCGCCTCCGGCCTCATCTACGGCCTGCTCGCCAACAAGGGAATCGAATGGGCTGTCCGCTGCGGCGTAGCCCACGGCGCGCTCGCCATGACCACTCCCGGAGACACCAGCATGGCCACGCTCGCCGAAGTCGAACGCCTCATGAAAGGCGGCTCGGCGCGCATCGCGCGGTAGAAAGGCGACTTCACTCGCATCGCGGGATGAGTGCGGCTGCGAGCGACGCTCGCACCTGGCCGTTTTGAAAGGACACGGCTTTAGCCGTGCCGCGCGCACCACAGTTAAGATGAGGGGCTTTAGCCCCTGAGGGATTCTCTAATGCCAGAATCTACAGCAGAAATCATCGAGCGCGTCGGCCTCATTCCCGTTCTGCGCGCCAAGAGCTTCGCTCAGGGCCGCGCCGTCGTCGACGCCATGATTGCCGGCGGCGTCACCATCGTTGAAGTCACTATGACCGTCCCCGGCGCCATCGATCTCCTCAGAGAGCTCCAGAAAGCTTACGGCTCCGAACTCCTGCTCGGTTCCGGGACGGTCACCACCGCCAATCAGGCCCAGGCCACCATCGACGCAGGCGCGGAGTTCGTCGTCAGCCCGAGTCTCCACCCTGACGTAATCCGCGTGACCAAAACCAATAAAAAAATCTCCTGCCCCGGCGCGCTCACGCCTACTGAGGTCATCACTGCATGGAACGCAGGCGCGGACTACGTCAAAATCTTTCCCTGCTCCGCCGTCGGCGGCGCCAGCTATTTGAAGTCGCTGCTCGCGCCCTTTCCGCACCTCAAGCTCATTCCAACCGGCGGCGTCACGCTCCAAACCGCTGAGAGCTTCATCAAGGCCGGTGCCCGCGCACTCGGCGTAGGCAGCGATCTCGTCAACCTCGCCGCCATCGACGCCGGCCACGCCGAAACCATCACCGAAACTGCCCGCGCCTATTTGAAAGTGCTAGCTGACGCGCGGAAATAGCTTTGCGCGCGTAGCCCCGCTTCTTCGCTTGTCCGCTGGCGCGCTACGCTACCGCCTCGCCCGCCTTCGCCTCCGCAAATAGCCACGCATAAAGCGCAACCGCGACGTAGCAGGCGACCGGGACAAGGTACGCTGCCTGCAATCCTCGTGCATGCCACAACATCCCCATCACCTTGGTCAGCGCCCACCCACCCAGGATCGCCATCACCAGAAACGACCCCGCGGTCTTCGTCTTCTCGCCCATCCCCTTCAAGCCAAGCGCAAAAATCGTCGGGAACATGATCGACATGAACAGGCTGGTCAGCAAGAGACAACCCACACCGAACCAGCTCGGATGTAAAACCGCTACCATACACAACACGACATTGATGACCGAATACAGCACGAGCATGAGCCGCGCATGGAAATGCTTCATCAGCCATGCCGAGCTGAACCGCCCCACGGCGAACGCCGCCAGTGTGCCCGTCAGCATATAGCCCGCGGCTTTGTCACCTACCCCCGTCGCTGACTTCACATAACTAATGAAGTAACTCCATGTGCCCACCTGCGCGCCTACATAAAGAAACTGCGCCACGACAGCAAACACAAAGTGCCGCTGCCACAGCCGCACATGCATCCCGGTTGGCGAGCTCTCTGAGACATCCTCGCTGCCCAGATCGGGGAACTTCGTCATCAGTACCAGCAGCGCCCAGAAAAACGCAATGCAACCCAGCACCAGGTACGGCGCTACCACGCGCAGTGTCTCGGAATGCAGATACGCCTGATACGTTCCCGCCGCCTGCATAGCCGCGACCTGCGTATCGCTCAGCTTCACGCCCGAAAAAATGAACACCGTCCCGATCAGTCCCGCGCTGATGGACCCCAGCGGATTGAATGCCTGCGACAGGTTCAGCCGCCGCTCGCTTGACCCCGCCGGCCCCAGTTGCGCGATAAAGGAGTTTGCGCCGGTTTCCAGGAAAGAGAGCCCGCAGCCAATCACAAACTGCGCTACCAGAAAAAACCCATACAGCCCCGCATGCGCCGCGGGATAAACCATCCAGCATCCGCTTCCCATCAGGATCAGACCAGTGATCAATCCAGTCTTGTACCCGAACCATCGCATGATCTGCCCGGCGGGAATTGCCATCAGGAAATAACCGACGAAGATCACCTGTAACTGTGCCGCGCTCGACTGGTTGATCCCGAACGACTTCATGAACTGCCGGATCAGGATGTCGTTCAGGTTGTTGGGAATCGCCCACAGAAAAAAGAGCGGCGTGACCACCAGGAACGGCACCAGCCGCCCCGCGGGAATCAACGGTGCTTCAATTTCCTCATTGTTCGGCAAGGCCTGCTCCCCTGAAAAGACTTCCCCCTTTCTACCGAATTCGTAGCCGTGCTGGCAAACTGATAGCCATCAGATGCGCATCTTATTCCGGCGCGTCTTTTATGAGCTCTCCGCGCCTATAATTCCAGCGTAAGGCGGTGACCTTCCCGTGAAAATTCTCCGGGACCGACGCCGGTCAGGGTAATGCAGCCCTCAACGGCCGATCCAATCGAATCCGCGCGGCATTTTTATGCCGAGGAACTGTGCCGCATCAACCGCATCTCCTCGCCCGCCATTCTCGCCGCCTTCTCCACTGTGCCCCGCGAGCGTTTCGTTGGCCCCGGTCCGTGGATGATTCAGACCAGCGGTACGCAGTGGTTCACTGAAAGCGCCGATCCCAAAAACGTCTATCAAGATGCACTCATCGTGCTCGACGCGGCCAAGCGCCTGAACAACGGTCAGCCTAGCCTCTGGGCCTTTCATCTCAGCCTGCTCGACGTCCGCCCTGGCGATCATATCCTCCATCTCGGCTGCGGAACGGGCTATTACTCCGCCATCCTCGCCGAGCTCACCGGCCCGCAGGGAAAGGTCATCGCCGTCGAAATCAACGAAGGCCTCGCAGCCCGCGCGCGCATCGCGCTCGAGCCCTGGCCCCAGGTCACCGTCTTTCAGGCCGACGGCGCGCAGGGCCCATTCGATTCCGCCGACGTCATCGTCGTCAGCGCCGGCGCCACGCATCCCCTCGCCGCATGGCTCGCCGCCCTTAAGCCCGGCGGCACGTTGCTTTTTCCGCTCACATCTACGCGTGGCCCGGGAAGTATGGCCTATCTCACCCGCAAGAGCGCAGATCAGTTCTCCGCCATGATGTGCGGCTCCGTCTTCTTTGTCGATTTCGCCGGTGCGCGAGACCCCACGATCAGCGATGAGCTCGCCAAGGTCCTCAAGCGTGATAACGGCGCCGGCGTGCGCTCTCTTCGATGTGACCCGCACGAAAAGGACGAATCCTGCTGGCTGCACGGAATCGGATGGTGCTTCTCGCGCCGCGCGCCCATTCTCGCCTAGCCTGGATGATCTTCACAGCACCCGCGCCAGCCACTTCCCCGTATGCGACAGCAGATTCGCCGCAATCTTCTCCGGCGGACCCTCCGCCACAATGCGGCCGCCGCCTTCTCCGCCCTCCGGCCCCAAATCGATTACCCAATCCGCGCTCTTGATCACGTCCAGGTTGTGCTCGATCACGATCAGCGACCCGCCGCCGTCGATCAGCTTGCGGAACGCCGTCAGCAGCTTTGACACATCGTCAAAGTGCAGCCCCGTCGTCGGCTCATCCAGAATGTACAGCACGCGGCTCGCTTGCGAAGGCTTCGCCGTCGCATTCACCGCGCGCACCGCTGACAGATGCGCCGCCAGCTTCACACGCTGCGCCTCACCGCCGGAAAGCGTTGTCGCCGACTGCCCCAGCCGCAAATAACCTAGCCCGATCTCATCCAGCACCGCCAGCTTTTCCAGCAGCCTGGTCTGGCCAGCGAAGAATCGCAGCGCCTCCTTCACCGTCATCTGCAGCACGTCGTGGATGTTCTTGCCCTTGTACCGCACATCGAGAATCTTCGCCTGGTAGCGAGTGCCGTTGCAGTCCTCGCAGGGCAGTTCAACGTCTGCCAGAAACTGCATCTCCACCGTCACCGTCCCGTCGCCTTCGCAGGTGTTGCAGCGCCCGCCCGGCACGTTAAACGAAAAATGTCCCGGCGTGAGCGAAAGCCGCTTGGCCTCGGGCTGCGCGGCAAACAGCTCGCGCACCAGATCGAATCCCTTGATATACGTGATCGGATTCGAGCGCGGCGTGCGCCCAATCGGCGTCTGATCCACCAGGATCACGTCGTTAAGCCGCTCCACGCCGCTCAACGAACTGAACACGCCGGAAGGATCGCCGCCATCCGTCTGCCCCAGCGCCCGCGCCACTGCGCGATACAACACCTGATGCACCAGCGTCGATTTGCCCGAACCGGAAACCCCCGTCACCGCCACCAGCATCCCCAGCGGAATCTCCGCATCCAGCCCATGCAGGTTGTTCGCCCGCGCCCCGCACAGTACCAGCTTTTCGCGACCCGGCGCGCGCCTCCGCGTGGGCACGGGAATCGCAATCTTCCCGCTCAGATATCGCCCCGTCAGCGACGCCGGATTCGCCTCGATCTCCGCCAGCACTCCTTCTGCAAGCAATCTCCCGCCGAACTCGCCCGCACCCGGCCCCAGGTCGAGCAAATGATCCGCCGCGCGCAAAATGTCCGCATCGTGCTCTACCACCAGAATCGTGTTGCCAAGGTCGCGCAGCTCTTCGAGAATGTGAATGAGCCGCGCCGTGTCGCGCGTGTGCAGCCCGATCGAAGGCTCATCCAACACATAGAGCGCACCCACCAGCCGCGACCCGAGCGAAGTGGCCAGTTGAATCCGTTGCGCCTCGCCGCCGCTCAATGTCGATGCCAACCGGTCCAGCGTCAGATATTCGAGCCCCACGGCAACCAGAAAGCTCAGCCGCTGCCGTACCTCGATCAGAATCGGTCCCGCAATCTCCTCCTGCATCGGCGAAAGCTTCAGCCCGTCGAAGAACTCCTTCGCCTGCGCAATCGTCAACGCCGTCGCCTGGCAAATATTCTTGCCCCCCGTCTTTTCGGATCCGAGCCGCACCGCCCGCGCTTCCGCCCGCAACCTCTGCCCACGGCAATCCGGGCACTCCGCGTACCCGCGATACTTGCTCAGCATCACGCGCACGTGCAGCTTGTACTTTTTGCGCTCGAGCTGCGCGAAGAACCCGTATACGCCAACAAATCCGTCCCCGTCCGCCGAGGCGGGCTTTCCGCGCAGCACCGTCTCGCGCGCCGCCTCGGGCAAATCGCCCCACGGCACATCCAGCGGCACGCCCAACTCCGCCGCGCGCTTGCGCAATTCGCTAAACCATGGCCGATACTTTGGCCGGTTCCACGGATCGATGGCCCCGCCCAGCAAACTCAGCCCCTGGTCGGGAATCACTAGGCCCAAATCGTAATCCACCGTGTTGCCGAATCCCTGGCAGCGCGTGCACTCCCCAAACGGATTGTTGAAGCTGAACAGTCGCGGCTCCGGCTCGCGCCCCGGCCGATGGCAGTTTGTGCATTCATACGCCCCGGAAAATCTCAGTCGCCTGCGCTCGGCAGCGTCCTCTCGCGCTGCTTC